>DAOTXK010000027.1:0-23084 GCA_034435395.1 Anaerolineae bacterium
CGGTGGCCAGTCGTGAGGGGGTAGGGACCCGCTTCGTGGTCCGGCTGCCCGTTGACCCAGCGCCGACGGAATAGACCCCAGCGGTGACATCTGGACGCCGACAGCGGTTTTTTCTTTGCCCGAACCGTTACCACGCCGGTCACTGACCAAGGCAGAGGACGTATGGCACACATTTTGGCAGTGGACGATGACACCCGCGTTTTGCGGTCCATCGCTCGCCTGCTGGAAAGCGCCGGGCACACCGTGAGCACGGCCGCCAGCGGGCAGGAAGCCCTGGAACTGGTGCGGCAAAACCCGCCTGATCTCGTCGTCCTGGATATCATCATGCCGGAGATGGACGGGCTGGAAGTCTGCCGGCGCATACGGGCTGACCCTTTCCTGGCGCGGTTGCCGGTCCTGTTCCTGACGGCCAAAAGCCGGCCCAGCGATGTCGCCGAGGGCCTGGACGCTGGCGGCGACGATTTTCTCTCCAAACCCTTTGAAGTGGTGGAGTTGCACGCCCGGATACGCGCCCTGCTGCGCCGGGCACCCGGCGGCGTGCTGGACCCGGGATCGGACGAACTGGTCATCGGCGACTTAAGATTGCATGCCACCAGCCCGGACCTCAAAGTCGGGAGTCGCCCCGTCCAGCTCAGCGCGGTGGAACACCGCCTGCTCCACTATCTGATGATTCGGGCCGGTCAGCCGGTCTCCACGGCGGAGCTGTTGGAGGCGGTCTGGGAGTATCCGCCCGGCACGGGGAATCCCAAGCTGGTGCACGTGCACATCCGCAATCTGCGGGCCAAGATCGAACCGGACCCTGACGAGCCGCGTTACATCCGCAACGTCCACGGGCGGGGATATCTGGTCGGCGGCTAGAGGGCCGTCCCTGGCTGGCCGCACCTGCGGCGAGGGCGTCGCTCAGGCGAGGCCCTTTTTTCGTTGGGGAAAGGGCCAACCTTACTGCTCAAAAATTGTTTTTCCATTGTAAAAGTTTTGTGAAAAGCCCTCGATATTTACCTTTCTTTACCCTGCCTTTCCCCTCCGACCTCTATAGTTAAGACAACAAAGAAAGAATAAACGATTCGAAGGAAGCGTCAATTATTCGATGCGGTCGAAAACGGTTGGGAACAGGGATGGTGTCATGGCCACCAAAGCGCATCACCACACGGCAGACGGACAGGCGCTCCTGGAATTTGCGCTGGTGATCCCCGTCCTGCTGCTGCTGATCTTTGGCGTGATCGATTTCGCCCGGACGGTGTTCGCGTTGTCGCAGGTGGTGGATGCCTCCCGGCAGGCCGTCCGCTACGGCATCGTGACTGGCCTGTCCTCCAGCACCCGCCAGTATCTGGATTGCGACGGCATCCGTGCCGCCGCGGCGCGCGTGCCCGGTTTTGTCGATCTGCAAAACGTCACCGTCGATGTGTTTTACGAAGACGCCCAAAACAACTTCCTGACCGATTGCACGGAGGGGCTGACCGTCTGGGATGTGAACCACGGCGATGTGCTGGCCGTGCACGTTCAGGGATCGATCCGACCGCTGACGCCGATCCTGTTGATGTTCACCGACACCTTCACCTTCGAGTACACCTCCCGCCGCACCATCATCGCCGAAGGCAGCGCCTACGTCGTCGGCGACGAATGGCCCCAACCGCCTGAGCCAGCGACCAATTTTACAGCGACCGTGGATTGTGACCTGGCCGAAAACAATGTGAGTTTCAGTTGGGACCCCATGGAGGTGCCTGAACGCATCGAGATCCGGAACTCGTACACCACCGCGGTGGTGGCCATTCCCAACCCGGAGAACTCCTTCTGCAACAACTGCGCCACCATCGACCGGGACGGCGGGGATGGCATGTACTACATGGTGGCCTACACCGGAACGCCCCCCAACCTGATGGCCGGGCCATCTTCCAGCGACGCCTCGGTGACCTGCCCGGAACTAGGCTCGATCACTGGCCTGGTGTGGAACGACACGGACAACGATCGTCGTAAGGATCATGGCGAGGCGGTCATCGCCGATGTCACGGTCACGCTGATCGGGGCCGGTGAGGATAACGCCTTCGGCACCGGGGATGACATGACCTTCCCCGCCGCGACCACGGACGCCAACGGCCTGTTCACCTTCGGCGCTTTGTCGGCGGGGCTGTACCGCGTGGATGTCAACGATGCCAGCCCGGCCCTGAGCGGCAAGACACTGACCACCGGCAACGATCCGCTGGATGTGACGCTGGGGGAGAACGAAGACCGGACCGATATTATGTTCGGCTTCCGTTGATGAGTACAACAGGAATTCCTGGGCGCTGTCGTGAGGAGTGGAGCAGGCGACACGCAGGAGAAACGCAGATGATCACCAAACAACGTTGGCAACGGGGACAAAGTTTCGTGGAAGCGGCGCTGGCCATACCGATTTTGCTCATCCTGCTGGGTGGGATCATCGACCTGGGCCGGGGGTTTCTCATCCTGGTGGCGGTCGAAAACGCCGCCGGGGAAGGCGCGCTCTACGGAGCCGTTCACCCGGAATGCCTGACCGACGATCATGCCTCGACCATCTGCCAGGGCACGGAAAGCGTTGACGGGCGGGTGCGCGAGGAGGGCCGGCCCATCATCGACCTGACCGAAGAGAACTCCACGGTCACCATTCGCATTGAAGACGACGCGCCGATCGTCGCGGGCAGCACGCTGCTGGTCACAGTCCAGTACATCTACGAACCGCTGACCCCACTGGGGCGGCTGCTGTGGGGCGAGACCGCTGAGGTGCTGGCCACAGCCCGACAGGAAATCCTCAGCCCGCCTCCGCCCGGTTATCGGTACTAGTTCACTCACACAGGACGGCTGTCATGTTTAAGCACATACGTCAACCCCACGAAGAAGGACAGGCGATCATCTTGTTTGCCCTGGCCATGATCGGCATTGTGGCGGTCGTCGCCGCCGCGCTGGACGGGGGCATGCTCTACTGGAACCAACGCCGCGCCCAGAACGCCGCCGACGCCGCCGTGATCGCCGGGACCTCCGCCCTGGTGAGCCAGTGGCAGTCGGGGTCGTTCGTCTGCGGCGTGACCTCCGACCAGCCCATTCTGGACCAGGTCTACCTGTACGCCGATCTCAACGACGTGCCCAGCGCCAGCGACGGCACCAATGTGGAAGCCTTTTACCTGGTCGAAGATAACAATGGCGATCACCTGGACCTGTATAACCCGGACACCGGCGAACCCTGGGCCGTGGGCGAGACAGGAGCCATCCCCTGCGCGCCCATCGCTGGCCTGCACGTGAAGGTGCACTACCCGCAACAAACGTTCATGGCTGGCATCATCGGTGTCGCCCAGACGCGGGCCACGGTCGACGCTTATGCCATCTGGGACTTCCGCTACTGGTGCACCGACTTCGCCGTGTTTGGCCTCAACACCGACCGCGACAAGGATGTGGTCAGCGTGATCGGTGCCGGGACGCGGATCACCAACGGCGGCCTGCACAGCAACGGCGGCATTCACCTGGGCGGCGGCGGCCAGGATATCTATCTGGAAGATGGCCGACCGGTCGAATTTGACACCAACGGCGACAGCCAGATCAACTATGACAAGATCGAAGGCGGGCCTGATCCGGACGCTGAGGACAAGGGCATCACCCAGGTCGATAGCTACCCGCTGCCGGACGACTTCTTCTACCGCTTCGCGGACTTCGCGCCGGGCGGCTTCATCTGGAACGAGGTGGATGCGTCGCAGCGTTACTACTTCACCGGCAACATCCGCACCAGCGACGTGACCAACCCCGACGGCACGCTGCGCAACGGGCTGTACGTCGTGGAAGGCGATATCGACCTGAACAACCTGGACAACCTCGGGCCGGGCGATCCCCCCTGGCGGGTCACACTGGTGGCGCGAGGCCAGATTCAGGTCAGCGGTGGCATCAACCAGCTGGCCTTCGCCCGCGGCGTGTTCATCTACACCGAGAGCGATAACACCTCGGTTGGCGCGGTCAAGCTGAGCGGCAGCGAAAACAGCTGGTCAGGGCTGATCGTCGCCCCCAACGGCGATGTCAACATGTCGGCGGCCAGCAACAGCGATCTGGCAGGTATGATCGTCGCCCGGCGGATCAACCTCTCCGGCTCAAACAACAGCATCAACCACCGCCCGGAGTACTGCCCGCCCAACCCGCCGCGCATCCTGCTGATTAACTGACCGTCCTGGACGATTGAACGACCGGAATCATCCATCAGCCGATTAACGGCCGACATCATGAGCGAAGCGAGGGACTATCATGACGAAAAAATATCTCCCCTACACCCTGGTCGTCGGGCTGGCCGTCGCCTTGGCGCTGGCCGGTCTCGGCGGCATCACCAGCGCCGAGGAAGTGGCCGTGCAGGCCGGCGCTCTGCCGGATAATCAGGACGGCCCGGCCGTCGTAACCAGCGGCCAGCCAGGGCCGCCCGCCCGCCGCGAGACCACCGTCTCCTTCCAGAACCCTGCCGATCCGACCGCCCTTGTGCTAAGCGGCGAGATGGGAAACGGCGGCTATTGGACCTGGGAGGAGATCACCAACCTGCTGGGCGTTTATAGCCAGTACGGGGCGTTCGCCCAGGTCACGCTGAACGGCCGGCCACACAGCGGCGTGCCGCTGAGCTACCTGCTGGACTACGCCCGCCTGAACAGTTACGCCACCACCCTGCTCCTGGAAACCCGCCACGGCGAGCAGTACCTGTTCGCGGTCGAGGACCTGCTCCACTGCCAGGACTGCCTGGTGACGCTGATGCCCGACCACACGCTGACGCTCATCCTGCCGGGCCGCATGCCAGAGGCCGTGCCCCAGGTGATGCGCCTTGACGCCTACGCCGGGGAACCGGCCATCCTGTCTACCCTGGAAATGCCCGACGATCCGCAGACCATCCTGCTGACGGGCTGCTTCAGCCGGGACGGCCTGTGGACCTGGCAGGACCTGGCCAATCTGCTCGGCGTCTACCGTGACTACGGCGCTTTCGAGACGGTTTATGTCGACGACCAGGCTTATGTCGGCGTGCCGCTCGCCTACCTGCTGAATTACGCCCGGCTGGACGAGAACGCCACCGCCCTGGTGATCTACGACCGCGCCGAGGGACGCGCCTCGTCCGCGGCCTCGACGCTCCGTGACTGTGCCGCCTGTCTCATCGCCCCGGCTCCCGATAACACCCTGACCCTGGTGATGCCCGGCCTGGAGCCATCGCTGATCGAGCAGATAGCGGCTATCGAAGCGCGCTAGATGCCGCGCCTGTCTGACGGACCGCTCCAATGACCTTCGCCCCATGGTTATTGACGACAAAGGTATGAAGTAGATGACAGCACCTATACCCAATTCCCAGACGTATCACACACCCTGGCGGACCAGCCGCCAGCGCGGTCAGGGGATGGTCGAATATACCCTGATCGCCGCTTTGGTGATCCTGGCCCTCATCGCCATTCTGTCGACGATCGGGCCTGTCGTCTCTGCTGTCTTTGACAATACCGTGGGGGCATTTGATCCCGAGTCCACACCGGTCGCTGACGCGCAGCGAGACGCGGTCCTGACGCTGGTAGCCGAGTATACGCCCGATACCACCACCATCGGCACCGAAGAACCATCCGAATCGATCAATAATCCGCCGGTGGCGGTGGACGACCTGGCGAGCACTGACCAGAACGTGGCGCTGAACCTGCTCGTGCTCAGCAACGACTACGATCCGGACGGCGACCCGCTGACCATCATCGTCGTGGATGGGACAACCGCCCAGGGCGGCACGGCGACTATCCACGACAACGGCACGCCCACCAATCCCAGCGATGACTACATCGTCTATGTCCCTCGCACGAATTTCATCGGCACGGATACGTTCACCTACACCATCAGCGATGGGCACGCCGGATCAGACACCGCCACAGTGACGGTGGAAGTGCTGGACCCGTCCCTCCCGCCCCCCACGCCTGCCCCCAGCCCGACGCCATCGGACACCATTCACGACGCGCCGTTCTATGACCCGATTTCCAATCCCGACTGGTGGCGGTTGAACCAGGGCGATGTTTTCCTGGGCTACGAGGACTGGGAGGTGAAATGGTACACCTGGTCCGGCTCCACGCCAGCGGATGTTGACGCGGCCATGGCCGGCCCGCCCGCCTGCGTCACGACCCAGCCCTACGACCAGGACATCCACTTCTTCTGGGGATACGGCGGCCCCGCCCCCGGCGGCGCGTGCGCGGGCAATCCCTGGCGCACCGATTATTTCGCCGCTCAGTGGACACGCACCTTTGGCGTGGCCGAAGATGTGACCGTTTACCTGACGACAATCGCCAATGAGGGCGTCCAGGTGATCATCGACGGCGAGCTGGTGAGCGCCATCAGCACCTGGGACCTGGTCAGCACCACCCAGTATCGCTCCACCACCTACACCTTCACCGGCGGCGTTGAGCACACCATCACGGTCCGCTTCTTTGAGCACACCCATACTGCGACGGTGGGATTCCTCATCCACGACGGCAGTGACGACGATGTTGGCGTGTGCAACTGGTCGATGTCGGATGAGTACACGCACACCGACCCCACTGCCTGGAGCGACTTCCCCGGCGGAGACTACTACAACAGCAGCCAATGCCACATCGCCCTGCGGGGCGCGATCGACCTGTCCACCCTGACCGCTCCCCCGCGCATGACCTTCTGGGATCGCTGGCGGCTGGCCAACTACGACAAGGCCTGGTTGCAAATCCGGGAGTACGGCGCTGGCGGCCCCTGGTACCAGCGACTGCTCCATGCCGGTTTCTCCCAACAACTGGTCTGGACGCGCCAGGTGATCGACCTGGCCAGCTTCAGCGGTTACAACGCGGACACCGGCCAGCCCGTCTCGCTGGACTGGACCGGCAAAACCATTGAGTTTCGTTTCCTGCTGGCCACCGATAGCAGCAGCACCGGTGAGGGCTGGTGGATCGACGACGTGGCCGTCGAAGATAACGCCCTCAAGGTGTACACCGTGGGCTTCCAGGACGATATGGAGGCCGGAATCCAGCACTGGCTGCCCGGCGGCACCTGGGCGCTCTCCTCGGAGTTGACCCGTAGCGGGAGCAGCGCCTGGTCGGACAGCCCCGGTACCTTCTATGCGCCCAACAGCCAGGTGATCTTGCAGCTGGACGGCGTTGTCGACCTGACCGACCCGGCCTCGGTGGATCCCGAGCTGGTGTTCTACCACGCCTGGGACCTGGGCACCAACGACAAGCTTTTCGTGGAAGTCTCCACCGACGGGACGAGCTGGACCTCGCTGACCCCCAGCAACCCCAATGGCGCGTTGCGCACCGGCAGCAGCGTCAACCATGCCTTCGTGCGCCAGGCCATCTCCCTGAACAGCGCGGAGAACCCCTATCAGGATCGGGTCTTTTATCTGCGCTTCCGCCTGCTGTCCGATGGCAGCGGCGAGGGCGGCGGCTGGTGGATCGATGACGTGATCCTGCAGAACCGCCTGAGCGGCTACCTGCCCTATCCCTTCTTCGACGATACGGAGTCGGGCGCGGACTACTGGGTGGCCGACGGCCGGTGGAACATCTCCCCTGAAGCCGCCCACAGCGGGGCCTCCGCCTGGTCGGACAGCCCCGGCACCGCCTACACCCACCAGACGGAAACCGCCCTACAGACCATCGGCCAGTTCCAGTTGCTGCCGGGCGCGGTCACCCAGCCGGAACTCAGCTTCTGGCATCGGCGCGACCTGGGCGCTAACGATAAGTTCTACGTGGAGGCCAGCACCGACGGCGGCGTCACCTGGCAGACGCTATGGAGCTACCAGTACACCGACGCGACGACCGAACATCCGGAAGCGCCCGGCACCCCACGAAACGAGTTCAACCGGCAGCTGGCCTGGGAGTATGTGGCGGTTGACATGTCATGGTACGTCGGCACGCCCTTCTACATCCGCTTCCGGCTGGAGGCCCTCAGCGGTACGCAGGTCGGCGATGGTGTCTGGATCGACGACATCCGGCTGGCCGAACACTCGCAGAACGTGCACCAGCTTCCCTTTGTGGACACCATGGAAGGGACGGCGCTGTGGCGGGCCGGGGGGACATGGGGGCTGAGCAACGAGGCCGCCCGCGGCGGCACCTACGCCTGGTCGGACAGCCCCGGCGGCTTCTACGGCGACAACACCTGGTCCGTGCTGGAACTGAGCGACCCGATCAGCCTGGCGGGCCTGAACCCACGGACCGACTTCCCGGTGCTCTACTGGTGGGACCGTTTCGCCCTGGGCAACCTGGACTATGCCCGTGTGCAGGTCTCCACCCAGCAGGGCCTGGGTTGGAGCCCCTGGCAGGAAGTTTACCAGCAGTACTTCACCACCACGCTGTCCTGGGACCGCCGCCAGGTAGACCTGCGCCCCTACATCGGCCAGACGATCCGCCTGCGCTTCGTCCTGGACGCCCTGCAGAACGTCGATACCGGCGATGGCTGGTGGATCGACAACGTGTCCGTCGAGCTATACAATCCGACTGTCGTCGCCTACACCAGCTTCTCCGACAGCGCCGCCAACCTGAGCCGCTGGGTGGCCGACGGCACCTGGAACATTGGCGACCTCAACCATGATCTGGGGAGCGGGGCCATGGCCTTCGGCTCCGGATCGTGGAGCGCCTACTTCTACGACCTGATGCAGTACGGCGGCTGCGGCGGCAGCACCGACAACGCCCGCGCCACCAACGCCATGCAGGGCACAGCCTTCAAGACGGCAGGTCCCAACTGCAACCAGAATCCCCAGCTGCCGTTCACGCCCTACTCCGGCGGCGCGGTGCAGTTGGACGAGATCGACTTCACCTGCGACGCGGCCAGCAGCCCTCATCCCAACGGCACTTGCAGCACCACCCCCTGGAAGAGCGACCATGACCACCTGGCCATCCGCTTCGAGCGCGACTGGACGGTCACTGAGGCCGGATACCACAACTTCACGCTGACCTACGACGACGGCGCGCGCCTGTTCGTCGACGGCTCCGAACTCATCGGCAACTGGACCGACCTGACCCCCGGCTCGCCCGCCCGCTCCGCCACCGCCTCAACTTACCTGGCAGCGGGCAGCCATCATGTGACGATCTGGTACTACGAGACGACCGGCCCGGCCGTCATCCAGCTCAGCATGACCCGCTCCGACTTCTCCTTCCACGACAGTCCGGGCGGGACCCTCCCGCCGGATGGCACGCCGTACATGCACCAGGGAGACATGGCGCTGACGCTGAACCCCCTGATCAACATGACCGGCGCTGTGCAACCGGCCATCTACTGGTACCAGAGCTACGACCTGGGCAACTACGACTGCATCGTGGCCGAAGTCTCCCTGCCATATGTGGCCTTCGACCAGTGGTTTGAACTCTATCGGCAGTGCGGCAGCGCCACCAACCTGGCCTGGACGCCGCAACTGATCTTCCTGCGTGGGCCAATCGAGGCCGGGCTGGGGTTGCCGTCCGGCAGCCTCTACTTCAGCGGCATCCAACTGGCCTTCCGCTTCCGTCTGGACAGCCGCATCGACGCGGATACCGGCGACGGCTGGTGGATCGATGACATCGCGTTTGTCGACCCCAGCATCGCGCCAGTGCTGGAATGTGTGAGGAACAATGGGGGCGGCTCCTACACCGCCGTGTTCGGCTACCAGAGCACCTACCCCATCCCGATCACCATCGAGGTTGGCGCGAACAACGCGTTCAGCCCCGCCCCCAGCGGGCGCGGCCAGCCGACCGTATTTGAGCCGGGGCGGCGGTACAGCGTGTTCTCCGTCAACTTCGATGGCAGCGACCTGACGTGGACGATACAAGACCCATCGGCCACCAGAACCACCGCCACCGCCAACAGCGGCTCAGCAGCCTGTAGCAGTTAACGTCAGCGAAAGGGGGGTGCCCAGCACCCCCTTTTTAACAGTCGGTCGATGGTAAGGCCAGCCGCTTCCCAGTCCAGCCAGTCATTGCCCGGCAGTCATATGGCCCCTTACGAGGGTTGAACGGCCCTCCAGACCTGGAGAAAGAGAATAAGCCCATGCAGTGCCCAAACTGCCGCCGCCCCAATCCTGAAGGAACGCTGGCCTGCGTCTATTGCGGGCAACTCCTGCCATCGAACGGAATCGCCCGCCAGACCAACACCCAGACCTGTGCCGTGCCGATCGCCTTTGGCGGCTACCAGCCCCGCTGGGGCACCGCCTACTTTGACCAGCAGCGGCGGCTGTTGCTCCATGTTATCGAGTCCGACCAGATCATCGAGACGCCCATTCACCAGACCGGCCACCTGATCCTGGGCCGCCTCGACCCCTCCGACGACCACCCAGCAGCGCTGAACCTGACGGCCTGCGGCGCGTTGGCGGCGGGCGTTTCCCGGCAGCACGCCTATATTGGGCTGATCGACCACTCCCTGCTCATCACCGACCTAGACAGCACCAACGCCACCTCGCTCAATGGGCAGCGGCTGGACCCTTACGAACCGCGCATCGTGCGCGACGGCGACGAGATATGCCTGGGGCTTCTCAAACTGCGGATCATCTTCACCGACGAGGTGGATGATCAACGCCCGCCGCTGGCCGAGGCCCGCCCGCAGCCGATTTACCAGTAAAGGCTATTTGGTGTATGATAGGAGTAACAGTTGGCGTGCGGACTGGGAACGTAGGGTATCGGTCGATTGGGAGAGTTTTACCATCAACCCGCGTGTGGGTTTTGCCAGCACGGGGGCGGCAAGCCGAGTCATCTGACTGCCCCAAACCTGCACACGACACGAGTTGATTGGTACGAGGGATACTGTCATGGGCTGCTTTGGTCGACTCGTCCTGTTATTGCTGTCCGTCATGTTCATCATGCCAACCGCCACCGCGCCCCCGGAGGAAACGGGCTGCCCCGAAGTGGTCCGGATTGCCATGGCCACCACCGACCAGGCTTGCGCGGACATCGGCCTGAACCAGGCCTGCTACGGCCATGTGTTGGTCGAGGCCCGGCCACGCCCGACGGCTGAGCAATTCACCTTCAGCCAGGAAGGTGACACGGCCAATTTACTTGACCTGGAGACGCTGCGGCTGAGTTCCATGGACCTGGAGAGCGGACTGTGGGGCGTGGCGCTCATGAACCTGCAAGCGTACATGCCCTATTCCTCGCCGGAAGAGGTGACGTTCCTGTTGTTCGGCGACATCGCCATCGAGAACCAGGTTGCGCCGATGGTGTCGGTGCCCGTGACCGTGACCGCCCGCGCTTACGTCAACGTGCGGCTGGGGCCATCCGTGCGGGCGGGGGCTATCGGCGTGCTGGCCCCCGGCCAGACGGTGATGGCGCAGGGGCGGCTGGCAGATAGCTCCTGGATTCGGGTGGTGATGCCGGATACGGGTCGGGTCGGCTGGCTGTCCGGCGACCTGATCACCAGCGCGGCGGACCTCGATACGCTGGCCGTGGTGGAAGCGCGGGCACCCTACTATGGCCCCATGCAGGCGGTTTACCTGCGCACCGGCGTCGACGACTCCCTCTGCCCGGAGGCCCCGGAGAGTGGCATCCTGATCCAGACGCCCGAAGGGGTTGCGGAAGTGACGCTGCTGGTCAATGAAGTTAACGTCCAGTTGAGCAATGCCACGGCCTTCGTCCAGGCGCAACCCGGCGGAGCTTTGACGGTCAACGCTCTGGACGGCTGGGTTCAGGTGGAGTCGAACGGCGTTCAGCAACAGGTTTTTCCAGGTAGCCAGGTCAGCGTTGCCCTGAACGAGCATATGGCACCCAGCGCACCGCCCAGCCTGCCGCAACCGATGGACGATATGGGTGCTATACCAGTGCAGTTTTTGGACCACCCCATTGAGATACCTGAGCCGCTCAGCCCGGCGGCCATCGCCAGCCTGTTGAATGGGGGGACGGCGGCAACTCCGACCGAGGAGGCGACTCAAGCCGAGGACCTCATGGCGACGCCGGCGCCCTCGGAAGAGGGGGCCGTCGAAACGTCGGCTGAACCGCCGCCACCGCCGCCTTCCGAGCCGGCCAGCTCGGGGCCGTCAGGGCCGCCACCCGGATTGGGTGGGGTCCTGCCGCCCGGTCAGGGAGGGACGCCCCCCGGCCAGGGAGGAACGCCCCCCGGCCAGGCCAGATGACGAGCGATGGGGGGAGGGGCGATGTCTGCGGCGAATGTCTGCCCATCATGTCAACACGAAAACGAGGCCGACGCTTCCTACTGCGTCAAATGCGGGACTTTGCTCGTGTCTGATAGCGCCAGTATCACCACCGTGCCCGTTTCCCAGGCCGACGTCGGGGAAGCCACCGCCCGCCGACCGACGTCGCCGCTGCTGTACGAAGATACGCTGGCCCTGTTTGTCATCGGCGAGTCGCGCCCCATCCTGCTCCAGGGCGCTGACCGGGTGGTGCTGGGCCGGCAGCACACCAGCGACGGGCCGCGGGCGGTGGATCTCAGCCCCTACCACGCCCAGGGCGTCTCCCGCCAGCATGCCCTGATCAGCGCCCACCAAGACGGCTACACCATCAAAGACCTGGGGAGCACCAACGGCACCTGGCTGAATGGCATCCTGCTGCTGACTCAGGTGCCCTATCGGCTTCGCAGCGGCGACCAGCTGCGACTGGGCAACCTCACGCTATACGTGTACTTTAATGTGAACAGCGGGGCTCAGTGAGCCGCCCACCCGGCACGGGGTGATCGCTCATCCCCCGCTCTTCCTCGGCTTCCGGCCAGCACGGGCGCGGAGGGCCGACAGGCCGTTCGGGACAGTTCAGGATGCAAGATCGCAGCGGGCAAACCATCAAAAGCTACACGCTGGAGGAGCTGATCGATGCCGGTGGCTTTGGGGCGGTATACCGCGCCCGCCAGAGCATTATCGACCGCGAAGTGGCCATCAAGGTCGTCCTGCCCGAATACGCCAACCAACCGGAGTTCATCCGCCGCTTCGAAACAGAAGCCCAACTGATCGCCCGGCTGGAACATCTGCATATCGTGCCGCTCTACGATTACTGGCGCGAACCCGACGGGGCTTTCCTGGTCATGCGCTGGCTGCGCGGCGGCAACCTGCACCAGGCGCTGGCCGGCAATCGACAGTGGAGCCTCCCGGCCACCGTCCGGCTGATGGAGCAGATCGGCTCCGCCCTGGCGGTGGCCCACCAGAATGGCATCATCCACCAGGACCTGAAGCCGCCCAACATCCTGCTTGATGAGCAGGGCAATGCCTTTCTGGCCGACTTCGGCATTGCGGCCAACCTGATCGACCCCGAATCGCCCGCTCGCGACCGGGCGCTGCTGGGCACACCCCTGTTTATGGCCCCGGAGCAATTCACCCGTGACCAGCCAGTCACCCCCCAAACGGATATCTACAGCCTGGGGATCGTGCTGTACACCATGCTCACCGGCCGGGTGCCCTTTCCGGCTGCCGATGTGAGCACGGTGATCTACAAACAAATCCACGAGCCGGTCCCGCCGTTGCAGTTTGTCGATCCCAACCTGCCGCATGAGCTGAACATGGTGATCCGACGGGCCACCGCCAAAGCGCCGGAGGCCCGCTATGCGGATGTGCTCAGCATGGTGGCCGACCTCCGCCGCCTGGCATTGGGGGAAGGGCCGGTTGTTGCCCCGGTTCCGTCGGCCATGCCCACGGCCCCTCCGCCCCAGGTGACTGAGCAGGTGCCCCAGGGCAGCAGCACGGTGTTCCTGGAAACCCAGGCGCTGGAGCCGCCGAATCCATATAAGGGCCTGCGGGCTTTTCAAGAAGCCGACGCCGCCGACTTCTTCGGCAGAGATGCCTCTATCCGACGGCTGCTGGAACGCCTGGGGAGCGCCGACGACCGGGCGCGCTTCCTGGCGGTGGTCGGGCCCAGCGGCAGCGGGAAGTCCAGCCTGGTCCTGGCCGGGCTGATCCCGGCCCTGCGCAGCGGGTATATCACCGGCGCGGCCCGCTGGTTTGTGGTCAAGATGATCCCCAGCGGCGACCCCTTCGCCGAATTGGAGACGGCCCTGCTGCGCATCGCCAGCGAAACCCCCGCCGATCTGTCCCGGCGGTTGCGCGAGGAGGAAGATGGCCTGCTGCGGCTGGTCGATGAGGTTCTGCCGGGGGATGAAACCGAATTGCTGCTGGTCATCGATCAGTTCGAGGAAGTTTTCACCCTGGTGGACAGCGACGAGGAACGCACCCGTTTCCTGAAAAGCCTGCATCGCGCCGTCACCAGCCCCCAAAGCCGGTTGCGCGTGATCGTCACCCTGCGCGCCGACTTCTACGACCGCCCGCTGCTCTACCCCGGCTTCGGCGAACTGGTGCAGTCCAGCACGGAAGTGGTCCTGCCGCTCTCCCCGGCGGAGCTGGTCCAGGCCATCATCCGTCCCGCTTACCGGGTGGGCCTCACGGTGGAAGAAGACCTGCTGGCGGCCATAGTGACCGACGTGAGCGAACAGCCGGGCGCGCTGCCCCTGCTGCAATATGCCCTCACCGAGCTTTTTGAGCACCGCCAGGAAGGACGCCTCACGCTCGCCGCCTACCTGGACAGCGGCGGGGTGTTGGGGGCGCTGGCGCGCCGCGCCGACGAGCTATACGAGCAACTGGAGCCAGAGGGCCAGCAGGCGGCCAGCCGGCTCTTCCTGCGGCTGGTGACCATCAGCGAAGGGGGCGAGGCCACCCGGCGGCGGGTGAGGATGGCTGAAGTCCTGACCGCCGGGAGGGAGGATGGCGATACGTTGCGGGCGGTCATGGAGCGGTTTGGCCGGCACCGCCTGCTCACCTTTGATCATGACCCGCAAACTCGCGAGCCAACCGTGGAAGTGGCGCACGAAGCGCTGATTCAACAGTGGGGGCGGCTGCGCCAGTGGTTGGATGACAGCCGGGAGGACCTGCTTGCCTGGCGGCGACTGGAAGCCTCCACCACGGAATGGTTGAACGCCAACCGGGAGCCCAGTTTTCTGGCCAGCGGGGCGCGGCTGGCCCAGTTTGAGGCGCTCGTCAGTTCGTCCGCCCTGGCCCTGGACGACGACCAGCGCGCCTACCTGAGCGCCAGCTTCCGCCTGCGGCAGCGCACCCGGAATCGGGGTCGCCTATTCGTGGCGGCGCTGGCGACGTTCGCGGTGGTTGCGCTGATGCTGGCGATCTTCGCCTTCCACCAGCGGGCGCAGACCGACCGCCAGGCCCACATCTCCCGCTCCCGCGAACTGGCGGTGACGGCGCTCACCAACCTGGAACAGCGCGACCTGGCCCTGCTGCTGAGCCTGGAAGCCCTCCACACGGCGGATACTCTGGAAGCGCGCAACAGCCTGCTCACCGCCTTGCAGTCCCCGGTGGTGGCCTTTTTACACGGCCACACCGACCGCGTGCGGGCGGTGGCGGCCTCGCCCGACGGGGGTCTGCTGGCGTCCGGCGGCGCTGACAACGCCATCCGCCTCTGGGATGCGGGCACCCACCGGCCAGTGGGGGAGCCGCTGACCGGCCACGCCGACTGGGTCAACACCCTGGCCTTCAGCCCTGACGGACGAACCCTGGCCTCCGGAAGCGAAGACGGGAGCGTGCGTCTGTGGGAGGTGGCGACGGGCGATCTGCTGGTCCCTCCCCTGAACGGACACACCGGGGCGGTGTGGCGGGTGGCGTTCAGCCCGGACGGGCAGACCCTGGCCTCGGCGGGCGCGGACGGGGCCATCATCCTGTGGGCAGCGGCCACCGGCCAGCCCTTCGCCCCACCGCTGGCGGCCCATGACGGCACGGTCTACAGCGTCGCCTTCAGCCCGGATGGCCGCTGGCTGGCTTCCGGCGGGGCGGACAATGCCGCGCGCCTGTGGGACGCGATCACCGGCGACCCGCTCGGCGAGCACACCCAGCACACCAACTGGGTGCGGGATGTCGCCTTCAGCCCGGATGGGCAGCTGCTGCTCTCCACTGGCGACGACACCACCATCGTGCTGTGGGACCTCCCCGGCGGGCGTCTCTCCCAGGTGCGCACCGGCCATAATGGCGTGGTCCGCAGCCTGGCGCTCAGCCCGGACGGCAGCCGGCTGGCTTCCGCCAGCGACGACGGCACCATCCAGTTGCGGGACATGGCGACCGGCCAGATCATCCCGCCCGTGCTCACCGGCCACCGGGATGCGGTGTGGAGTGTGGCCTTCGCCCCGGATGGGACGCTGGTCTCCGGCGGCGCTGACCAGGCCGTCATCCACTGGACCGTGCAGCGCGGCGGCCTCTTCGCCCGGGTCCTGACCAGGCACGCCAGCGCCGTCTCGACCATCGCCGTGCGTCCCGCCCCAGCCAGCGCGGGCGCGGGCCTGCTACTGGCCTTTGCTGGCGGCAACATGAGCGGCTCTGGCGGCGACACCACGGTGCGGCTCTGGGAGCTGACCGCAACCACCAACACCCTCGCGGGCCGGGAAGTGGCCGCGCTGGAGGGCCACATCGGCCTGGTCACGGCGGTGGCCTTCAGCCCCAATGGGCGGACGCTGGCCTCTGCCGGGGCCGATCAGGCGGTGTGGCTGTGGCCCCTGGCCGCCGATGGCGCGCCCCCGAATGGCGATAACGTCGGCAGGCTGCTCATCGGCCACACCAGCGTGGTGCGGGGGGTGGCCTTCAGCCCCGATGGCCAGATTCTGGCCTCCTGCGCGGACGACGGGTCCATCATCCTGTGGGACGTGGCGACCGGGGAACCCAGCGGCGAACCCCTCACCCACACCAGTGGCCTCACCGCCGTGACCTTCAGCCCGGACGGGCGGCTCTTGGCCGGGGGCAGCCAGGACGGCCACATCATCCTGTGGGACGCCAACACCCGACAGCGCGTCGTTCCGCCATTGACAGGGCATTCCGATGAGGTGACCAGCCTGGCCTTCAGTCCTGACGGACGGGCGCTGGCTTCCGGGAGCCGGGACAACACGATCATCCTGTGGGATGTCGCGACCGGACAGCCGATCAGAGGGCCATTGACCGGCCACGCCAACTGGGTGCTGGATGTCGCCTTCAGCCCCGCTGGAGAACTCCTGGCTTCCAGCGGGCGAGACGGGACGATCATGCTGTGGGACGTGGTCACGGGCCGGGCCATTGGCCGACCGTTTGCCGGGCATGAGGCGTGGGCCAACAGCCTGGCTTTCACTCCCGATGGGGACCGGCTGCTATCCGGCGGTGGGGACATGGCCATCATCGCCTGGGAGGTGAACGCCGCCTTCTGGCAGACCGCCGCCTGCCAGGTGGCCAACCGCAACCTCAGCCCCGCCGAGTGGGAGCGTTATTTCCCGGACACGCCGTACCGGGAAACCTGTCCCGGCCTATCATAAGACAGCCATCCCCTGACTCGTCGCGCGACGACGACCGCGCGTTTCCTCGCCGTCCAGTTCGAGTCCCTCTGAAGATGCGCAGCCTCAGCGGCAGGGCAAAAAGCGTGGTAAGCACCCCGTTTAGCGCCCCATTGTTGAACCCACATACATGGCATGACGGGGTACGCCATGGCTGCCAGGGAGCGTCCGCCATAACGGCGACGGAGAGGTGGTGCAATTCCGTCTTTGGCCAGCCGTCATATGTGTGAAAAAAAATCGCGCTGGCGTCCGCGTTTGGTCGCCTGTATGAAGCGCCGGACAGGCGGCTGGTCGTGGCCGAATCGGTGGAAATAGCGCGCACTTGCTGGCCGGGCGCAGGAAAAGCGCCAAACCGAAGTAGACGGAGCGTCAGCCGCGCTCAGCGGACGCTGGCACTCAGGGCCTGGTCGTGGGGGAGCCAGAGATAGGCGTCGATTCGAGTGTGCCCGGCCTCGTCGGCGATCTCCACCTGGTCGGCGGCCCGTTCCAGCTGGTGGCGAGCCTGGGCAAGCCAGTCGTCCTGGGCAGCCTGCCAGCGGATATTGCAGCTTAGCTCCAGACCCAGGCTGTCAGTCTTTTGCAGCGTGCTGATGATGAGCACAGCTGGCGTCTGTGAGCGCAGCACGATCTCGGTAAGCGTCGTCAGAGCGGCGGCCGCGCGGGCGCGGTAGGGCGGCGGCCACACCTCCTCAGCCATCTGCTTACGCAGTTGATGGCGCGCGAGGGCGACATCGAACGTGCTCTGAATGGAGATCTGAGTAGAGGACATAGTTTCACCCCCAGGGCGGTCCAGCGATGGCCGGGACGGGACCTGTGCCCGTGTGAGGGCCTTCGAATCTACATGGTCAAATGGGTCATCGTGCCTGCCTACCGGCTCGCGCAAGCGCTTCTGGAATAAGTGATACCCGTAATTGCCCAAAAAAGCAAGCGGTGCCTGGGCGATGCTGTCAACTCTTCCTTAAAGGAGTCTGAGTAAAATGGCTGCTGCTCCCTGGCCAGGGAAGAACGACGTTCCTGGCCTGATCGGAACAGGACCCCCGTCTTGAATAAACACCGGGAAACGGTGGAGAACACCCCATCAGGGCGGTATGCACGCCAGGTTCGGCGTCGCGGCGTCGCTTTGCCTGGAATCTCCGGCATCAAGGGGTTATCATTGCCGAACAGGATGTGATTGTAATAGGAGCGGCTGCTGAGCAGCCAGACACCGGGCATGAATCCCCGAGTCGGCAGTCGGGTGCCGCTGCACTCCACGGCGCTGGGCAAGGCCCTGCTGGCCTGGCTGCCCTCTGCCGAGCTGGCCGGTCACCTTGAGCGGCTTGAACTGAACGCCGTCACCCTGCACACCATCACCGATCGGCAGCAATTCCAACAAGAACTCCACATGACCCGCGAGCGGGGTTTCGCCGTCGATGATGAGAAAAATGAACTGGGGGGCGCTGTATCGCAGCCCCGATTTTTGACCACACCGGGAGGCCCATCGCCGCCGTCAGTATATCGGCTCCCGTGCAGCGCCTGCCGGATAGCCAGCTGGCGCACTTCGGCGCAAAGGTGTGGGAAGCTGCCTGCCAGATTTCCCGCTCCCCGTTGGGACGCCTCATCAGGCAGCCGGGCGGCATGGCGTTCACCCGATTGCATCTATCTGGTGGCTCATCCCCACCATCCGGGCGATCCGGCGCATGTTGTGGCCTTTGTCCCCTCCTTTTGACACTCCCAGCGTCTGATCGCCACTGACA
This sequence comes from Anaerolineae bacterium, assembly GCA_034435395.1. Taxonomy (GTDB): domain Bacteria; phylum Chloroflexota; class Anaerolineae; order Aggregatilineales; family Ch27; genus DAOTXK01. The sequence goes on from DAOTXK010000027.1 coordinate 18,933, forward strand.
AAGGAGCCGGGAATCATGGGCCGGGATCACGGCACAGGCGCTGATCGCCAATGGTTGGACTCACTGTTTCGCCCCCCGGCGGCCGTGACCCTGCTGACCGGGCCTTCTGGTTCCGGCAAGACGACGTGGTGCCTGCGGGCCTGGGGCGTGGCGCGGGCGGCGGGCCTGGACGTGCGCGGCGTGCTCTCCCCTGGCCGCTATGACGCCATGGGCATAAAAACGGGCATTGACTTACTGGACCCGGTGACGGGCGAACGCTGGGAACTGGCGACCCGTACCGCCCCCGATCCGCGCACCGGTCGGGCCTGGCGCTTCTCGGCCACGGCGCTGGCGCGCGGCGCGGCCTTGCTGGCGGCCAGCGGCGCTTGTGATCTGCTCATTGTTGATGAACTGGGGCCGCTGGAACTGCAAGAACAAGGGGGCTGGGCGAATGCGGTGGAGGTGTTACGCGCTGCGGCCTACCGGCGCGCCCTGGTCGTCGTCAGGCCGGACCTGCGCCAGGTGCTGGCTGAGCGGCTGGCCCCCCTGCCCCTGCACACCCTGACGCTGCCCTCAGCTTAGGGCTGGACCGCCAGCAGCCGGGGCGCGCCGGCGAACGCGAGCGCCCCGGCATACGAGAAGCGGCGTTCAGCCGCCGTGAGACTCCGGCGGTTGGTGAGTTCGTATGATCTTGTCCTCAATAAGATCGGCAATGCCCCTCACGTCATGCAGGGCCAGTTGGGGCGCGTCGAAGCCGCTGAGTTCCACATCGGTGATGACGGCCAGCAACTCATGCGGGTCGCACAAAGGCTCTGGACGGCGAGCGGCGCGCACCACCTCGATCTTGGGTAGCGCCGAGCGCCGGTACCCATCGGTGAGCACGATGTCCGTGTCGCCCATGATGGTGTTGACGATCTGCTCAACGGGCAACTCCTGCTCGAGGCGGCGGACGCTGGCGATTTTGTCCGACGCGGCCAGGACGACATGATCGCTGCCCGCCTGGGTGTGACGCCAGCTATCGGTGCCTTCGTAGTCAATCTCAAAATCAGGGTGCGCGTGGTGTTTGATGGTCCCCACCCGATAGCCGCGCCGCTTCAATTCCGGAATCAGCTTTTCGATCAGTGTGGTCTTGCCCGCCCCCGAGCGCCCGACGATGGCGACCACTGGCACGCGGGTCTGTATGGTCATGCGGAGCCTCCTCCCTGGTGATCAAAGGCGCGCGCCTCCGCCGCCAGCACGACCTCTTCGCCGTAGCGCAGCGCCCCAGTGATGACGGTGATCAGGAGTAGCTGGGCCGCCCGCCAGCGCCGCCGCCGGAAGCCGCCGCGCAGGCGCAACGCAGCATAAGCCGCGCCAAACCGATTCTTGAGCGTGGGCAGGGCGTGAAAGCCCACCCCGATGGCGAAGCCCAGCCCGCGCATCCCGTAGCGATCCAGAAAGGCCGTCAGGGCCATCACCGAGAGGGACTGGCTGAGCGCATTCACGGCGGCGACGATCGCCGTCGCCCGGCAGGCCATCTCCAGGCCCAACTCAAGCCCGCCCGGCGAGATCGGCACGCCCGCCAGGCGCAGGTCCGGCTCGCCGACCCACAGCGCGCTGGGGACGATCAACAGCGCCAGCAGCAGGCCCCACCGCCAGCGAAAGACGGGGCGCAGCGCCGCCGGGGCGTGCCAGGCGGCCAGGCCGAGCGCCACCAGCATGACTCCGGCGACCCACCAGCCATGAGCCAGGACGGCGGCGAGCAGCGCCAGCATCAGCCCGGCGGCCCGTATCGCGGCCCATGATGGCCCTTCGTTGCTCGTCATTGCGTCGCCACCTCGATCCGCGTCACCTGCCGGGGTTGCATCCGACCCTCCTGGCCGGGGATGACCATCGTCAGCGGCAGTTCGTCGTCGTTTAAGGCCCCCTCGGCGCGGGCATAGGCCAGCACGGCGTCCTCCCGCGTGAACAGTGCCGCATCGTAGGTGCTGCTGAAGCCATCCAGCGCCACGACGCGCACCGTCGCGATGCCGTCCAGATCGAAACCGGCGTCGGTCAGCAGATCGCGCAGGCGCACGCCGGTGAACGATCCGGCGTCGGACTCAACGTCGGTCGCGGTCAGGGCTTGCAGTTGCGCCAGGGTGTAGACGCGCTCGATATCGCCGCCCTGCACGGTCAGCACCGCGTCGGCAGGCGCAGGGGGCGCTGCCTCGCCGGGGCCGCACCCCCCGACCATAACGAGCGCGAGGGCCAACAGCGCCAGCCGTTTGATGATGGGCTTCATGCTCATCTCTCCTCTCAGGAGGTGGTTTTCTCATGAATGGGTCGTTTGATTGATGGCCACGGCGCGATGGGTCAGGATATACTGCCCAACCTGCCAGCCCAGCCAGCCAGCGATCAGGCCGCTGCCCGCATAGATGCTGAGCAGCAGGGCGGCCACCAGCCAGGCGGCATCAGGACTCAGGCCGAGCAAAGCGGCCCCGTTGCGGATAGTATCCGTCCACAAGGTCAGAATGCCCTGCCCGGCCAGGATGCCCCAGGTCAGGAAGGGATGGAAAAAGTTCCAGGTGGTCGCTGCCGCCCCGGCCAGCAGGACGCTGGGGCAGGAGGGCTGGCGGGACAGGCTCAACACCAGTTCGGCCAGCAGCGACTCCATGACGATCGCCAGCATCGGGTTTAAGACAAACTGGCCGAGGCTGAACATCTTGAGGACGGCGGTCACGATCCCCATCGCCAGCGTCGCGCCGCGCCGGGGCACGAACAGCCGCCCGATCACCAGGACCAGCACACCAAACCCGCCCAGCATCGCGCCGGTGAACGGCACATGGGCCAGGTGCAGGAGCGAGCCGACCGAGGTCTCGACCACGCCCCACAGCGCCCCGAAAATCCCGATCAGCACCAGTTGACGCAGCGTGAAGCGCGTCATCGCCCATTTCCTTTCTAAACAGGCCGCCCATCCGCCGCCACGCGCCCGTCGCGCAGCAGCACCACGCGCCGGGTGTAGCGATGGACCAGCTTGTAGTCGTGCGTGATGATCACGATCGTGGTGCCCTGCCGGTTGAGCTGGCCGAGGAAATCCATCAACTGCTCCAGGTGGCCCCAATCCTGGCCCAGCGTCGGCTCGTCCAGGATGAGCAGGGATGGGCGCAGGGCCAGGACCGCGCCCAACGCCGTCCGTTGCTGTTGCCCGGCGGAGAGCGCATACACCGACCGCTGACGGACCGGGGTCAGGGCGCAGCGATCCAGGGTCTGCGCGTGCCAGTCAGGGCAAAAACAATCGTAGTTGTGCGGGCCAAAGGCGACTTCTTCTTCGACGGTATCACAGAAAAGCTGGTCGAGCGGATTCTGGAATAACAGGCCCACGTCCCGGCCCAGGCGCATGCGGCGTCGACCATTAAACCGCACCGCCCCGCGATGAGGCCGCATCAACCCGGCCATGATCAGCGCCAGCGTGCTCTTGCCCGCGCCATTTTCGCCCACCAGGGCCACAAACTCGCCCGGCCAGAGCGACAGGCTCACGCCGTCCAGGGCTATCCGCCGACCGTAACGCGCCTGGACGCTCTCCAGCGTCAGGAGCGGTGGCCCGTCGGTGGGATGCCTGGCCAGCGGCTGCACCAGATGCAGCCAGTCAGCCTTCGGTCCCGGCGCGGGCCGGCGGATCCCCAGACGGCGAAGCAGGGCGTGATCCTGGAGGAGGGTCGCGGCAGGCCCATCGGCCGCCACCTGCCCCGCGTCCAACAGCACCACCCGCGAGGCCAGGTGGGCCACTTCCCCCAGGCGGTGCTCAATGAGCAGGATCGTGGTCCCCTGTTCGCGGTGCAGCCGCTCCAGGGCTTCAACGACCTGCCGGGTCCCGGCCACGTCCAGGCTGGATGTCGGCTCATCCAGGATCAGCACGCGCACGCCCATCGCCAGCACCGCGCCGATAGCCACCCGCTGCAACTCGCCGCCGGAGAGCGTATCCGGGCGGCGGGACAGCAAAGGGGTCAGGTGGAGCGCCTCCGCCGCCCAGGCCACCCGCGCCCGAATCGTTTCCGCGTCCAGCCCCAGGTTGCGCGGCCCGCAGGCCAGCTCCTCCGCCACCGTCAGGTTAAAAAGCTGGGCGCGCGGATTCTGGAACACGATGCCCACCTGCTGGGCCACCTGCGGCGTCGGTGTGTCCAGTACATCCAGGCCATCGGCGCGGACCGTCCC
>DAOTXK010000028.1:0-3228 GCA_034435395.1 Anaerolineae bacterium
CTGGGGGCAGGTGAAGCCGCCCGCATCATGACCGGCGCTCCCCTTCCCCCCGGCGCGGATGCCGTCGTGCCGGTGGAAGCGACCGACGTTTCCTGGCAGGCCGGGGAGGATCGCCTGCCCGACGCCGTCGCCATCACCCGGCGCGTGGAGCCGGGCGACTACGTGCGCCCGATCGGCGAGGACATCCAGGTGGGGCAGGTGATCATACGCGCCGGGGACCTGGTGCGCCCGCCGGCGGTCGGCGTGCTGGCCGCGCTGGGCCGCGCGACCGTCCCGGTGATCCGCCAGCCGCGCGTGGCCATCCTCTCCAGCGGCGACGAACTGGTCGAAATCGATCAACCGCTGACGCCCGGCAAGATTCGCAACAGCAACAGTTACGTGCTGGAAGCGCTGGTCAGGCAGCACGGCGGCCTGCCGGTCCGCATCCCCACCGCCCGTGACACGCTGGATGACGTGCGCCGCGCCTTCGGCGAGGCCCTGGATGGCCACCCGGACATGATCATCAGTTCGGCGGGGGTTTCCGTCGGCGCGCATGACGTGGTGCGCACGGTGCTGGACGAACTGGGCGAGATCCGCCTGTGGCGTATCAATCTGCGGCCCGGCAAGCCGCTGGCCTTTGGCCGCCTGGAGGGCGTGCCCTTCTTCGGGCTGCCGGGCAATCCGGTCTCCGTCCAGGTCACCTTCGACGTGATCGTGCGCCCCGCCCTGCTCAAGCTGGCCGGACGGCCTGACGCGGTCCCCATGGCCGAGGCAGTGCTGGCCGAGGACATCCCCGCCGATGGACGGCTGACCTACTTCCGCGTCAAACTGCACCGCGACGCCCACGGCCAGCTTGTGGCCGCCAGCACCGGCACGCAAAGCTCCGGGGCCATGCTGTCGATGGTGCTGGCCGACGGGCTGCTGATCGTCCCGGCGGGCGTCCGGGAAGCGAAAAAGGGGCAGCGCCTCCCCGTGCGCCTGCTGCGCCCCCTGGATAACATTCCCTAGGCTGGCAGCGTCAGGCTCGCCAGATCGCGTGGATAATACGTCAGTACTTCGACTCCATCTTCCCGCACCACCACCGTATCAGAGTGCCGGAAGCCGCCCAGCCCCGGCACGTAAAGCCCCGGCTCGACGGTGAACACCATGCCTGGCCTGATGATGGTGTCATCGCCGCTGTCCAGGAACGGCCCTTCGTGGTAGCGCAGGCCAATGGCATGGCCGGTGTGATGTTTCCAGCAGGGCCACAGGTCGTGTGCCTCGTAGTAGACCCTCACCGCCCGGTCCACCTCGGCGCACGTCCTGCCAGGCTGGATGGCCGCCAGCGCGATATCCTGCACCGCCACCATAAGAATCGCGCCAGGGGACACCGGGCTTATGCCCGGTGGGGAATGGCGCTTGCCTCTCCTGCTTGCTTCGCGGACGCATGTGCGGTATGCTCCAGGTTGATACGGTCGGCACAAACAACGCCTGGAAGGATCATAGCCTCAGGGCGCGCCGATGCGGCTCTTTAACAACTTCGGGTTGGCGGTTGCAGCGGGAAGGCCGCTGCGTAAAACCTGGACCGCACCTGAGAGAGAACCTCCTTTCGGGCCTGGATCGGGCCTTCAGGGCGTAACGTGGAGCGCTGGCTCGTGCGTGCCCTGAGAAGCTCCCCGTTTTAGCGGGGAGAGTGATCACATCAGCCAGCATCGCCGCCAGCCCATGGATGGGGTGCGGATCGCCGGGGTATTCCCGATAGTGGTCGACCCGGTCAACGAGAGCGTTCGCCTGGGCATGTTCCACTTCCAGATGAGGGACGTACAGCGCCTGCTCGCCCGCGTTGTTCATGGCGAAGACAATGGGCCGCTCAGTGGGGATGAAGGCGAAGCCGGTGTAGTAAAGCACGTAATCGCGGTCAAAAAGGGCGCAGCCGCTCAGCCCTTCTTCCTGAAGACGGTCGAGCAGCCCCTGGCAGCGCTGGCGGTATTCGGCCTCGGTGATCTGAAGCTGCGCCGTCCTGACAGCCATATGCCATCCCTCCTGCCCGGCCCTAAAAGCCCAGCGTGAAGCCGCCGTCCACCACGATGATCTGCCCGCGAACCATGCGGGCATCCTCCGAACACAGCCACGCCACCACGCCCGCCACGTCCTCCGCCGTGACCAGGCGTCCGGCTGGCGTGCGCTCTCGCAGGGCATCCAGGCGCTGGCTCAGCCCCTCGCGCCAGACCGGGAAATGTTGAAGCGCGTCGGTCTCCACCACGCCCGCCGACACAGCGTTGACCACGATGTTCATCGGTGCCAGCTCCACCGCCAGGTAACGGGTCAGCGCTTCCAGGGCGGCCTTGCTGGCCCCCACCAGCACGTAGTCGGGCAGCACGCGAGTCGAGCCGAAGCTGGAGATATTGACGATGGCCCCGCCGCCCCGTTCTGCCATGATCGGCGCGGCGGCCTGCGCCCCGAACAGGGCCGCCCGCGCGTTGATGTTCATCGTCCAATCCCACCCCTTGACGCGCTGCTCCATGATCGAGCGGTTGTAGCCGCTGGCCGCGTTGTTGATCAGGATATCCAGCCCGCCGAACTGGTCGGCCACTTCCCGGATCATCCCCTGCAACTCGTCCACCTCGCCCACGTTGGCGCGGACGAGGTGCGTTTGCTGCCCTAGCGACTTGATCGCGCGGGCGGTTTCTTCGGCCGGCTGGCGGTTGCGGAAGTAGTTGATGGCCACGTCCGCGCCTTCGCCCGCCAGCCGCAGGGCAATGGCCTTGCCGATGCCCCGCCCGCCCCCGGTCACCAGCGCGACTTTACCGGATAACTGCATCAGCTTCGCTCCTGTCCTTCGGCAGCTCACCACGCCTCAATCGCCACCCGCGCCAGGGCCAGCCATTGCTCCCCGCAGTCGACCAGGCCCCAGCCGAAGCGTCCCTGCGGCGTCACCACCGCGTACTGGTTGTCGATCCAGGCGATGAAGCCGAGCGGCCCCTGCGGCCCCCGCTCGGTCGCCAGGACTGTCTCGCCGTCCACGGTGAAGGTCACGCCGTCGGCCCGCCATTCCAGGCCGTAATCGTGCGGCCCGGCCAGCAGACCGCCCGGCAGATGCGCCTCGGCCACGCCCAGCGCCCGCTGCCCCACCGGCCACAGCGCCCGATACAGCGCCGGGAGGCGCATCAGCAGGAAGCCGAGCGGGGCCAGCGGCAGCAGCGCCAGGAATAACGGCCCGGTCGCGTCAAAGGTGGCCGCCTTCCAGCCGCAGCCCGGCTGATCCAGCGC
>DAOTXK010000029.1:0-5101 GCA_034435395.1 Anaerolineae bacterium
AGCCGGGGCGTGATGATCGCCATGAACATCCGCTGGGTGAACACCGTCATCAACCGGCTGCGCCAGCCCGATGACGGCGACATCCTGGTTCCGGTGGGCACGGTCAGCGTGATCGGCACGACCTCGGTGCCGGTGGATCGCCCGGATGACCATACCATCGAGCCGTGGGAGATCAGCAAGATGCTGGACGAAGGCGAGGCGATCATCAGCGGCTTCCGGGAGGCGCGGGCCTTGCGGGCCTGGGCGGGCGTGCGTCCGCTGTATGAGCCGGACGAACGCGCCGACGTGGAGGGACGCGGCGTCAAACGGACGTTTGCGGTGGTGCGGCATGGGGAAGGCTTCACCTCGGTGGTGGGCGGCAAGCTGACCACGGCGCGCCTGATGGCCGAGCAGGCCGCCGACGACGTGTGCGCCGGACTGGGCGTGGACGCGCCCGGCACCACCGCCGACGAGCCGCTGCCGACCGACCACCCGCGCCGTTACCAGGCGCTTGGCTACCGGCTGGACCGGCTGGAGCATGGCCGGATGCCGGGCGGGCTGATCTGCGAGTGCGAGGTGATCAGCCGGGAGCAGTTGGAAACGGCCATAGCGGCGTATGACGGCGCGCCGTCGCTGGACGACCTGCGGCGCGACCTGCGGCTGGGCATGGGGCCGTGCCAGGGCGGATTCTGCGCGGTCCGGGCGGCGGGCATTTTGCGCGATGTCCGGCATCTGGAGGCGATGGCGGCGGCGGAGGCGCTGCGGGCGTTTGTGGATGAGCGGTTCAGAGGGGGCCGCCCGCTGCTGTGGGGCCAGCAATTGCGCCAGCTCCTGCTGGACGAGATGATCTACCGCCGGACGCTGGGCCTGGATCGGCTGGATGGGCCGCGCCCGGCGTCGGAGACGGGTCTGCCCGTCTGGGCGCAGGAGGCGGCCCCTGTTCCCCAGGCACCGGATGGTTTTCGTGTAGTCGTATGCGGGGCTGGGCTGGCCGGGTTGGCGGCGGCGGTTTTTGCCGTCCAGGCCGGGGCCAGGGTACAGGTGCTCGGCCAGGGCATCGGACGGGTGATCCTGACGCCGGGCTGGCTGAGCCTGGGGCCGTTCCGCGATCATCCGGGGGTAGCCGCTTTCCGGGAATGGTGCCTGCCGCAGGAGTCGCTGCGCTGGCACGACGGCGGCCCCATCGAATTGGCGACGACGCTGGGCCTGCGGCGGACGGTGGACGCGGCCCCCGCCGGGCTGGCGGGCGGCGATCTGCCCGGTCAGGGGGAGACGCTGATCGTGGGCTTCGCTGGCTGGCGCGATTTTGATCCCCTGTGGTGCGCGGAGATGCTGGCCCGCCAGGGGGTGGCGGCGCGGGGGATTCACGTGGCCCTGCCAGGGCGGCACGATGGCTGGGACCTCAGCCCGACCGAGCTGGCGCACCGGTTCGACGGCGAGCACTTCCGGGACGAGGTGGCGCGGCTGGTGCGCGGGCGGCTGCGGGAAGAGGGGCGGGTGGGCTTCCCGGCGGTGCTGGGTCTGCATCAGGCGGGGGCGCGGGCGGATATGGCGGCCCGCGTCGGTCGTCCGGTTTTTGAGCTGCCCACGCTGCCCCCTGCCGTGCCAGGGACGCGCCTCTTTAATGCCCTCAGAAGGTGGCTGTTACGGCGGGGAGCGCGGGTCCAGATCGGGCATCCCGTGGTGCGCGCCCTGACGGAGGGCGACCGCGTGACCGGCCTCGTCGTCGCCAGCGCCGGGCGGGAGATGGCCTTCCGGGCCGATGCCGTCATCCTGGCGACGGGCGGGCTGTACGGCGGCGGTCTGACCAGCGACGACCGGGGCCGGGTGAGGGAGCCGATCTTTAAGCTGCCGGTCATGGCGACTGAGGACCGGACGACGTGGTTCCGGCCTGACCTGCTCAACCCGGCGGGGCATCCCGTCCACACCTTCGGGATCGCCGTGGATGATCAGCTGCGCCCGCTGGAGGCCGACGGCGCTCCGGCCTATGCCAACCTGTTCGCTGCCGGGCACATCATCGGCGGCATTGATACCCTGATCGCGGATTGCGAAGAAGGCTTCGACCTGGCCTCGGCCTATGCGGCGGCGCGGGGGGCAGTGGAGAGTGGGCAAGTTGGCTGATGATGGAGAATCGGATCATGCCTGAAGCGCTTCATCTGCTGGAAAACACGCCCTTCACCTCCGATCTGTGCGTCAAGTGCAACATCTGCACGGCGCACTGCACCGTCGCGCCGCTGACCGATCTGTTCCCCGGCCCCAAGACGGTCGGTCCGCAGGCGCAGCGCTTCCGCCAGCCGGGCGCGCCGTCGGTGGACAAAAGCGTCGAGTACTGCTCTGGCTGTGGCATCTGCACGCTGGTCTGCCCGCACGGCGTCCGGGTGATGGAGATCAACACGCAGGCCAAGGCGGCCATGGTCGAGACACACGGCCTCAGCTTCCGCAACTGGTTCCTGGGCCGGAACGAAGTCTGGGGACGGCTGGGGACGCCGTTCGCGCCGCTGCTCAACTTCGCGATGAGCAACCGGCCGCTGCGCTGGCTGGCGGAGAAGACGGTCGGCATCTCGGCGCGAGGGCCGCTGCCCCGATGGGCCGGGTACACCTTCCGGGGCTGGTGGGAGCAGCGCCAGCGCCGCCGTCGCCGGGGCAATGGCGCGGTTCACGCCTATGATCCGGCGCATACGGTGGTCTACTTCCACGGCTGCGCAACCAACGCTTACGAGCCGCACGTCGGGCGGATGGCGGTGGCCATCCTGGAGCACCTGGGCCTGGAAGTGATCGTGCCGCCGCTGCAATGCTGTGGGCTGCCGATGCAGTCCAACGGCGACTTTAGGGCGGCGCGGGCCTATGCCCGGCGCAACGTGGCCTGGCTGGAACCATACGCCCGGCGGGGCATCCCCATCGTGGGCACGTCGGCGAGCTGTATGATGGCCCTCAAGGGCGATTACGAGCACGTGCTGGGCATGGACGACGAGGCGACCAGGACGGTGGCGGCGAATGTATGGGACTTCATGGAGTTCCTGCGCCACCTGCACGAGGACGGACGGCTGGACACCAGCTTCCGGCCCCTCGAGCGCCACCTGCCGTACCACTGCCCCTGCCAGCTCAAGGCGCACGGCATCGGTCGCCCGGCGCTGGACGTGCTGGCCCTGATTCCAGGGCTGGAAATGGAAGAGATCGACGCCGACTGTTGCGGCATCTGCGGGACGTATGGCTACAAGGCGGAGAAGCGGGCCATCGCCGAGCAGGTCGGCCAGCCCATCGTGGAGCATGTGCGGGCAGGCGGCTTTAACGCCGTGGTGTGCGACACGGAGACCTGCCGCTGGCAGATCACGGCGCTGACCGGGGCGCAGACCTTCCATCCACTCATGCTGGTGGCCGAGGCGTATGGGCTGCGGATGGCGGAGTAAAGCGGCGGAGCGCCCTCACTCCATCCGGCGCTGGCGGTCAGCAGGTGATCCGGCAGGGTGCCCCGCTGGCGGTGCCGAGCATTCCACCGGTTTTGGCCTGCCGGATCGCTGCCGTCATGCTTCCGCCCAGCCGCGCGCCCGCTCAACGGCCCGGTGCCAGCCCGCATAGAGGGCCTCGCGCGCCTCGGCGCTCATCTGCGGCGTGAATTCCCGTTCCACCCGCCACTGCCCCGCGACCGCATCCGGCGACTCCCAGACGCCCGTCGCCAGCCCGGCCAGGTAGGCCGCGCCGAGGGCCGTGGTCTCGGTGACGGCGGGCCGCTGTACGGGCACGCCCAGGATATCGGCCTGCATCTGCATCAGCACATCGTTGACCGCCGCGCCGCCGTCCACCCGCAACACTTCCAGCTTCAGCCCGGCGTCGGACTCCATATTGCGCACCAGGTCGCGGCTCTGGAAGCAGATGCTCTCCAGCGTGGCGCGGACCAGGTGAGCGCGAGTTGTGCCGCGCGTCAGGCCGACGATGGTGCCGCGCGCGTAGGGGTCCCAGTACGGCGCGCCCAGCCCGACGAAAGCCGGGACCACGTACACCCCGCCGGAATCGGGCACACTGGCGGCCAGGTCAGCGGTCTCCGCCGCGCTCTGGATCAGCCCCAGGCCGTCGCGCAGCCATTGCACCGCCGCGCCGGAGATGAAGACGCTGCCTTCCAGCGCGTAGATGACCGGCCCGGTTTCCCCCACCTGCCAGGCGATGGTGGTCAGCAGGCCGCCCTGCGAGCGGATGGCCTGCGGGCCGGTGTTCATCAGCAGGAAGTTGCCGGTGCCGTAGGTGTTTTTGCTCAGGCCGGGGGAGAAACACGCCTGGCCGAAGGCCGCCGCCTGCTGGTCGCCCGCGATCCCGGCGATGGGAATAGCCGCGCCGAACAGGTCGGGGGCTGTTTCGCCATAAACGGCGCTGGACGGCCTGACCGACGGCAGCAGGCTAGGGGGGATGTTCAGCCGGGCCAGGATGTCGGCGTCCCACTCGCGGGTGTGAATGTTGTACAGCAAGGTGCGGCTGGCGTTGCTCACGTCGGTGACGTGCAGCCGGCCGCCGCTCAGTTGCCAGATCAGCCAGGTGTCCACCGTTCCGAAGGCCAGTTCGCCGCGTTCGGCCCGCGCCCGGACGCCGGGGACGTTGTCCAGCAGCCAGGCGACCTTGGTGCCAGAGAAGTAGGCGTCGGTGACCAGGCCGGTCTTGTCGCGGATCGTCGCGTCGAAGCCCTTGGCCTGGAGCTGGTGGCAGAGGGGGGCGGTGCGGCGGCACTGCCAGACGATGGCGTTGTAGACCGGCTCGCCGGTGGCCCGATCCCAGATGATGGTGGTTTCGCGCTGGTTGGTCACGCCGATGGCGGTGATGGCCGACGCCGAGAGGCCCAGCTCCGCCATGGCCGCCTGCGCCACGGCAAGCTGACTGCGCCAGATATCCAGGGGGTTATGCTCCACCCAGCCCGGCTGGGGATAGTGTTGGGGGAATTCCTGCTGGGCGTTGGCCAGGATCGCGCCGCTGTCGTCAAAGATGATGGCGCGGGAACTGGTGGTGCCCTGGTCCAGGGCGAGGATATAGCGAGTCATGGGGCGGATACCCTTTCCATGAAGCGAATCGGTCCACTGAAGGCAGAGAGGTGGTGAGATGGCGCAGGGACACGGAGGGCCGCATCCCTACAACAGGTTTC
>DAOTXK010000030.1:0-3366 GCA_034435395.1 Anaerolineae bacterium
CCGGATACCTTTGCCGCCCGATCAGAGGACAGGTGCGCCATCTCATCTTCCTCCGATAAGGACTGCCAGCCATCAGTGGCTGCCGTCCCGCTCCCCGGCGGAAGCGGGCTAAAATGGCGTAAACGGCAACAGCAGCAGCGACAGGAGGAACAGGAGGCTCAGCGCCGCCATCGACACCATCACCAGATTGGGCAGGTCGGCGGCGGTCAGGAACGGCTCGGCGGGCGCGGTGGCTTCCGGCCCTGCGCCGGCGGCGGACGGCTCCGGCCCCCTGGCGGCGGGGGACAGCAACGCCGGATCGAAGCGCGAGCAGGTGTCCTCGTAGAGCAGCGTGTAAAAGATCGCCTCCAGCGGCATGACGATCACCTGCCCGGCGGCGAACAGGAGGGCATCAGCCCATGTCGCCGCTCCCGCCGGCAAGATCAGGCCGACCAGGCCGCTCAGCAGGGCGGCGGCGATCAACGCCGCGAAGCGCACCAGCAGGAACGCGGCCACCGCCCCGAACAGCAACCAGATTCGTTTTTTGCCGAAGTACCAGGCCCGCTGCATCAGCACGCCGACCCGCCCGCGCTCCAGGACCAGGACCGGGGCCAGCAGGGGGAACCAGGCCAGGTATACGTAGGCCGTGACTCCCAGGCCGAAGATGCCCACGCACAGGGTGATGGTCAGGAAGCTGGCGATCAGCAGCCCGACCAGCACGCCGCCGACCGCTGCGTGCCCGCCCACCAGCGCAGCGAAGCGCTCCCCCAGGGCGGCCCGTAGCCCGTCCGCCAGCGCCACCGCCTGCCCGTGGTACGCCCCGGAGGCCAGCACCGCGCCCGCCCCGCTCAGCAGCACGGCCTGGAACAGCAGGGTCACCGCCAGCATGCCGAGCGTGATCGCAATCAGGCGGACGAGTCCCTGGGTCAGCGCTTGCAGTGTCGCTTCGTCGGGCATCAGACCCTGCTCCAGCGACCGCATTACCTCGTCCAGCAGGGCGGGATCGAGCGTCTCCGTCTGGGAGGCGCTCAGGGCCAGGTTCAGCGCCAGCGGCGGCAGCACGGCCATGGCCGCCAGCCCGATCCACCGCGGCCAGTACTGGCGGTAGATTCGGATGGTCCATCCCGCCATCTCCCGCGGGGTCAGCGGACGGAACAGCGACATCAGGCTCATCGACCGGCTCCTTGGGGGCGTCACCGGTGTACAGGACTGAGTATAGCACACCGGAGCCTGAGGATAGAGGGGAAAACCCCGCCGCGTTAACCAGGGGAGTGGTCGGTGGGGGTTGGCGAGATTCCGCGCCCGGCTGGCGGGCCGCCGCAGCGCTGATCGTCACTACGCGCCGGGAATCATGCCTCCTGATCCAGCGGCACCAGGAAAATACGCGGCCCCGTCGGGCGGTCGGCGTAAGGGCTGCCCCCGGCTGGCTCCAGCGACACGCCAAAGGCCGCGAACGCCTCCACCCGCTGGCCCTCCAGCGGAATCTCGATGTAAGTCACCGGCTCAGGCGACGCCCGGAACAGCCCGCCACTGCGCACGGTGCCGTCCACCCCGCGCAGCCACAGCTGGAACGTCTGATCGGGCGGGATCGCTGGCAGCTGCCAGACCTGGATCACGGCCCGCGTGCCATCTGGCGCGGCGACCAGCTCACCCGTCACACCTTCCTGCCCCTCGCCGGGGACCACGGCAAACCGGCGGGCCTGCCCCTGCGCCTCAAGTGTGGCGAAGACCTGGGCCGGTCCGGCGGCGGGCGGCGGTTGAGACAGGATCATGATCACCCCCACCGCCAGCGCCAGAAGCGCCGCCAGCGGCAGCAGGTAGCGGGCGGGGACGGCCCCTCGCCGGGAGGGACGCGCTTCCGCTGGGCCGGGGGCGGCCAGGCGGCGGCGCAGGTCGTCCGTCAGGTGAGCGGGCGCGGGCCGGGCGGGGACGGCAAAGGCCAGTTGCGCGGCGATCTGCTCGTACTCGGCCAGCAGGCGCTGCGCCTCCGGGTCAGCGGCCAGGCGGGATTCCACCTCGGCCCGTTCGGCGGGATCGAGCGCGCCCAGGGCGTAAGCCGGTATCAGGTCTTCCAGGCGTTCGTGTTCGTTCATGGCATCACTGATTACGCCGCCGCGCCCCCGTTCGGATTTACATCGGTCGGGTGAGCGTGCGCCAGCCAGGCCTGCCGCAATTTCTGCATCCCCAGGCGGATGCGAGTTTTGACGGTGCCCACCGGCAGGTTCAGGTGGGCGGCGATGTCGCCGTGCGACAGGCCGAAGAAATATGCCAGGGCGACGGCCTGGCGTTGCTCCTCCGGCAGCCGACGCAGCTCGGCCACTAGCGAGCGCCGCAGGTCGCGGCTTTCATCGGCTTCCTCCGGCAGCTGCTCATAAAGATAGGGATGCTCGTCCAACGACACCATCTCGGCCCCTAGCGGCAGGCGGCGCTGCCGCTGGCGGAGCACGTCGATGGCCAGCCGCCGGGTGATGGTCAGCAGCCAGGCGATGAACTCCCCGCGCGCCGGGTCGAAGGTGTGAGCCTTGTCCCACAGCCGCAGAAAGGTGTCCTGCGTGACCTCTTCAGCCGTCAGCGGGTCGCCCAGCACCTGGCAGGCGACGGCATAAACCGCGCTGGCGTAGCGCGTATGCAGCGCCACGAGCGCATCCTCATTTTTCTGCTGGACACGGGCCAGCAGTTCAGCGGCGGAGAGTTCACTCAGCATCTTCGGCCAGACCACTGGGCGGCGCGCCGCCCGAATGTACCGCAGATGGGCGGGCTTAGCCACGTCCGGGCGGTCATAGGACTGATTCATTCCCCTCACTGGCGTCTCATTGTGGACGAGGTTATTTCGGCTTATACTCACGTTATGATCTGCCCCAAAAACAAAAGGATTGGTTATTATGCGACACCTGTTGCCTGCGCTTAGTTTATTGTTGTTGTTCGTTCTGACCGCCTGCGGTGGCCAGACCGCCGCGCCGACCCCCACCATCACGCCGCCGCCCTCGACGGCCACCGAAACGCCCCTGCCGCCCACGCCGACGGTGCCGCCGCCTCCCCCCACGCCCACCGCCGCCTATGGCGACTACGTGGGGACGAGCGGCTATCGGTTCGTCACCACCGAGCCGGTGGGGGATATCCCGGCGGGGACGCGGGTGCGGCTTAGCCACAGCTTTTTTGATGGCTCCACCACGATGTACGGGATCGTGGCCGAGGATGAGCGGACCACCGCCGACGCCCGCGAAGATCAGCTCGCCTTCGCCCCCGACGTGACGCCCGGCCCCACGCCGACGGTGCCGCCGCCTCCCCCCACGCCCACCGCCGCCTATGGCGACTACGTGGGGACGAGCGGCTATCGGTTCGTCACCACCGAGCCGGTGGGGGATATCCCGGCGGGGACGCGGGTGC
>DAOTXK010000031.1:0-6974 GCA_034435395.1 Anaerolineae bacterium
TGGAGGGCTTGGGGCGGGGGGGGGAGCTGCGCTGGCGGATGGAGCTGTCCAGCGCCGTGGCCGGGATGATCACCCTGCCCGATGGCCGCCTGCTGGTGCGGACGGCGAATAACACCGTGCTCATCCTGCGCGACGGGCGCTACCAGGCCCTGTGGACCCCGGACCGCCCGCTGACTGGCGCTCCCCTGCTGCTGGACGGCGCAGTCGCCTTTTTTACGGCAGAGAACGCCCTGGTCGGCTATGCGCCAGACGGGGCGCTCCTCTGGATCACGCCCCCGCTGGGCGACCGGCTGGGCGACGTGTTGCCCGGCGCGGACCGGGTCGCGGTTGGCACCCGCCCCGGCCCGTCAGGGGTGGCCCCGGCCTGGCACCTGGTCGGCTCCGGGGGGTACCTGCTTTACCAGGTCGCGCCGACCCATCCGCCGCTAGCCGCCCTCGGCCCGGCGGGCGACTACTACCTGCTGGACGGCGACGCGCTCTACCACATCGCCGCCGATTTCACGCCGACCCCCCTGGCCCGCCTGCCCCGGTCGCCAGGACACAGCACGGCCCTGCTGGCCGACGGCGCGGGTAATGTCTACGTCTTCACGGCGCTCGCCGAGGCCCACCTCTACGCCTTCGGGCCGTCCGGCCAGTTGCTCTGGGAAGCGGCGCTGCCCGGCAGTCACCGCCAGCCGCCGCTGCTGGCCGCCGGGGATGGCTGCCTGCTGTACGCGCTGGCCGCCGATGGGACGCTCTATGCCATCGCGACTGCCGATGGCGCGCTCCTGGGGCAGGCCCAGCTCTACGCGGGCGGCTCCCGCGGGCATCCCCAGGCCCGCCTGCTGGAAGTCCTGCCGGGGGAAGGGAGCGGCGAGCGAGTCCGCTTCGGCGCGGGCTTCCTGACCGTGGTCACGCTGGACGGCTACGCCCTGGCAGGGTTACAATCGGGGGCATGCCCACATCCGGCCTCATGATGGCCCCGTCGAACCCGGCGGTTTCACCGCGCGGATGATGGCCCTTAGCGCCATATGTCTGGCATTCGCCTGCACCCAAGAGGAGAGAGCGATGGTTTCCTTCGAGAAAGTTGCCTACAAAGGCTGGCCAAACTGCTACCGCCTGTCCAACGGGACGATTGACCTGATCGTGACCGGCGACGTTGGCCCGCGCATCATCCGGCTCGGCTTCGCGGGCGAGGACAACGAATTCGCCGAATTCCCGGAGGTCGGCCAGACCGGCGGCGATGAATGGCGGATTTACGGCGGCCATCGGCTGTGGCATGCCCCGGAGGCCCAGCCGCGCACGTACTTCCCCGACAATTCGCCGATCACCGTCAGGGATCGGGGCCGGTTCGTCCACGTGGCCCAGCCGGTGGAGCCGACCACCGGCATCCACAAGGAGATCAATCTTTATATGGATGAAACGGCGGCCAGGGTGCGGCTCGTCCACCGCCTGCGCAACACCAACCTGTGGGCGGTCCAGCTGGCCCCCTGGGCGCTGACGGTCATGGCCCCCGGCGGCACGGCCATCATCCCCCAACCGCCGCGCGGCTCCCATCCGCAAGACCTGCTGCCAGCCAATACCCTGACCCTCTGGCGGTATACGGACATGGCCGATCCGCGCTGGACCTGGGGCACCAAATACATCCTGCTCCGCCAGGACCCCAGCGCCAGAGTCCCGCAGAAGGTCGGGGCGATGGTTCCCGATGGCTGGGCGGCCTATGCGCGCCAGGGGCACCTGTTCGTCAAGACCTTCAAATATGTCCCCGGCGCGACTTACCCTGACCTGGGCTGCTCAGTGGAGACCTTCACCAACGCCGATATGCTGGAACTGGAGACGGTCGGGCCGATGGTGACCATCGAGCCGGGCGAGACGGTGGAGCACGTCGAGCACTGGTTCCTGTTCAAAGATGTCCCCACGCCGACAAACGACGCCGACGTGGACGCCAGCGTCCTGCCTAAAGCGAAAGAGGCCCTGGCGGGCAAATAGGATCGGACTCCACCCGGCCACACCCTGGTAGGGACGGGAGGCGTCCCGTCCCTACCTGCCGCGCTCGCTCAGGCCCCCATCCGGGATCAACAGTCAGCGCCGACCTCGCCGACGCTCACCGATCATCCAGCTGCAAACTCAACAGGGAAAACCGCTCACCGCCAGGGGTCTTCCTGGGGGACAAATTCGGCGTCCACGTCCCGGTCGTGGAACCAGCCGGGCATCTGGTCGCGCATGACCACCATCTCCGTGGCATAGTGCGACACGCCCAGCAGGTTCATGCGCACACCCGGCAGCAAGTCGCGCATCTGCTCACGCTGCTGCTCGGCGGCCTCATTCTTCTCGCTGAAGAACCACCAGTGTCCGGTGACGTAGGTGTCGCAGCCCAGCGCCGCTGCCTCCGCCAGGCGCTCCGGCCGGCCGCCATTGCCCGGCACCACCGCCACCCGGTTTACCGCCAGGCCGCTGTGCCGCACCTGATCGTAGCGCAGCCGCTCCACGTCCGTCACTTTGGCCAGCCGGGCGGCGAACGATTGAAAGCTCACCGGCTTGCCGACCAGCCCGTGCACCGCCGACATCCCGCCGTAATACGGCGCGAACAACTCCTGTTCCCGCAGTCCCAGGGCATTGGCCAGCGCCTTGGCCGTGGAAATCTCCAGGTTACAGTCCAGCGGCGCATGGCAGGTGTAATAACTGATGTGGTGCTCTTTAAGCTCTTCCAGCTGCACTTCCGGGATGGCCACCGGGCCGCGCCCGCTTTCCTCGTAATCGGTGAGGTGGTGGGCGAAGATCAGCGCGCCTGGCGCTCCGTCCGCCACTTCCCGCGCGATGATCGTGTCCAGCACCGGCTGGGCGGGGAACACCACCAGGTAAACGCGCTCGACCTGGTCAGTGTTGTCAAACGTCAGGCCGTTCCACGGGCCGCTGAGAAACTCCGGCACGGCGAAGCGCTCCAGGACCCGATACTCGGCCTCGGCCAGTCGGGACCGCCAGTGCTCCGCCTCGTCAAACGCTTCGATGGAAAAAAACGAGTCCAGTTGCCGGACCAGTTCATCCTGTTGCATGAGCGCCCCCCATATGTGAATGCCGTCCCGCCTGGCGGCCCGCCCCCTCTGGCTGGCTGCGGGCCTGCTGGTAACGGCGGGCCTCGCCCCGCACCAAGTCGACCGCCGCCGCCACGGTTGGGTCCGGCGGCAGCCCGGCAGGGATGATCACGCTTCGCCGCGCCACCGCCACCGGACGCCGCCCGTCCGCAAACGTCACTTCGACCACGCCCAACTCATCACCGGACGGAGCCGCCAGCCGGAGCGTGCGCGCCGCGGGGTCCCACGCCGTCGGCTCCCCTGGCGCTGACGGCTGAACAATGAGAGCGGCCCCCGGGGAGGATGCCGGATCAGGGAGAGCAACCGCCGCTGCCCGGCAGGTCACCGGCCATGGCCCGACCCGCACAGTGACGGCGTCCGGCAGCGCCGGATGCGGGCCGCACGGCGGGCCGCACACGGCCATGGCGAGGCCCTCCAGCAGTCGGCGCGCCGCCGCCTCGCTCAGGGTGGCGCAGTCGGCCCCGGTCAGGCAGGCCACGTCGTAGCCCATCGCTTCCAGGACCACCAGCGCCGCCCGCCCTTCGGTGGCCGCGTTCTCCCAGGCCGCCGGATCACACGCGCCGCCCAGGTCCAGCAGCGCCACCGGCCCCTCCAGGCCGGCCCGCACCCGCCGGATCAGCGTGAACAGACGCGGCAGCGCGTCCAGACGCCCGGCCAGCTGGGCCGTGCAGAGCAGGGTCAGGTGCTCGTCATCCATGCGGCGCGTTTAATCTCTGATCTGCTCAAACATGGCCGAAGCATCCCAGTAGGCCTCCAGCCCGTCGATCAATTCGCCTTCCAGCGTCAGCACGGTGATGCCGTCAAACCTGGCGGTTTTGCCGTTCCTGGCGGTCGCCTCCGCTTCCCAGGTGAAGACGACTCGCTCCGGCCCGCCGTAGTACCTCCGCCCCGGCCGGATCGTGTAGGCCTGAAACGTACCCACCAGCGTGGCGAAATGCTGGTGCAGGCCATCAGCGCCCTCGTGCAGACTGACGCCATAAGGATCACGCACCACGCAATTGCCCCGGAAACAGGCCAGGAATCTTTTTTCGTCCAGCGCATTGAGGGCGGCCACGTACCGGTCCACGGCGGAGTCGAGCGTGGCCCGGTGTTCAGGCTCTAAATGACCCACGGGCAGACTTCCTCTCGTCTAGGCGGGCAACCGGCGCTCGCTAGGACCGCCGCCGCCCACGCCCGGCATCAAAAACCGCCACGATTGTACCAGCATCTTGCCCAGGTGGTAGTGGGCGGCTCGTATGACGCCTATCATACAAATTCCTGCCCAAATGCCAAACAGCCACAGCCCAGGCCAGCGAAGCGGGCGGCCACCCGGACAGCTTACAGGAACAGCCGCATGGCCTTAAACATGGCAAAGACGCCGAACATCATCCCGGCCAGCACCGCCGCCCGGCTGGACTGCTGGTGGGCCCGCACGCCGGTCAGGTAGAGACCGGCCAGCAGCGACTCCAGCCACAGCACCCGATCGGCGGGGTTGTCGATGACCTGGGCGACCATAAAGGCCAGCGCCGTCAGAAGGATGGCCCTCAGGTTGCCCGCCCGCGCCGCCAGCGCCGGGTAGAGCACGCCGTGCAACAACACGGCATCCGTCAGCGGCCCGATGATCACGGTGAAAAACGCCGCCAGCAGCCAGGTGGGGGCCGACCCGCCCGCCAGCCCGATCAGGTTGACCGGCAGGCCGATGGTCTGGAACGCCAGCGGGGCGAAGTCCACGACAATGGCCGCGCCCAACGAAAACAGCGCCACCAGCCAGGCCGAATCGGCCGTCCGATCCAGCCGCAGGGCGCGGATCATAGGCCCACGGACGGCCCGCCGCAGCGTCACCCAGGCCAGTGACAGCGCCAGGATATCCCCCACGCTGGCCGATAGATTGGTGATCGCAGGGCTGATTCCAGCGGTTACGGCCTCTGGCGACAGCACAGCTGTCACCAGCAACGGCGCGACGACCACCCGCGCCGCAATAAAAGCCAGCAGCAACCACAGCCCGGTTGAGGGAGGCCAGGGCGGCGCGCCTTCCGCGGCCCGCAGCCGCGCCATAAACGCCTGGAAGTTGAGGTTCATCGCTCTCCGGTGAGGCCCTCGTCGCGGCCCGCTCTGGCACAGGCCCTATCCTGGCGATGGCCAGACCTCCGCCAGGAAAGCCGTGACCGCCGCCAGGTACGACTCAAACCGTTCGCGGCGGATATTATGCCCCGCGCCGCTGATGTGAACCACCCGTCCGTTCGGCAGCAGCCGGCGGACCTCCTCCGCCACCGCCGGGGTGACGAGGCCGCCCCGGTCGGTATCGGCATAGATCAGCAGCGTCGGGCAGGCGATCCGCCGGGCCAGTTCCCGCCAGGGTGTGCGCGCCGTCGCGATGTACTCCACCACCTGCGGGCTGGTCTGCAACTTACTTTCCGCCCAGGCGTCAAACTCGATCGGGTCCCACATCGGCGATTCAGCGCGCTTGGCGGCGATCAGGGCTTCCCACGTCTGGGAGCGCTGCTCCTGTACCCGCTGCCGCCACTCCGCCAGCGCCTCGGTTCGCTGCTGCTCAGTCGGCGTCTCCCACTGCCAGGGCGGGTCTTCCATCACCAGCCCCCGCACCAGATCAGGATAGTTGGCGGCGACCGTCGCGGCGTTCATCGCCCCCATGGAGTGCCCCAGCAGCGCTGGCCGCTCCAGGCCCAGCGCCCGGATCACTCCGGCCACATCGGCGGCGTGGTCATCCGGGCTGTAACCGGAGGGTGGCGCGTCCGACCGGCCATGCCCCCGCGCGTCGATCATGATCAGGTCGTAGTCCCGCTCCAGGGCCTGCGCGGCCCGTTTCCAGCACAGGCTGTTGTCCGTGATGCCGTGCAGCAACACCAGGGGCGGCCTGTCGCCCCCCGTGCGGTAAGTGTTGAGAGTGATGCCGTTGGCCCTCACCGGGGCCGCCGTCCATCCCGTCATTGGTCGCCTCCGTTCAGCCGGGTTGAAGCCTCTACACCTCATCCACGATCCGCGCCAGCGCCGCCAGCACGCACATGATGCGCTGCGGCTCGCCGCGAAACTGGGGGGCGATTCCCCGCCGGGCCGCATATGCCGAGGGCAGCCGCTCCACGATCCGCGCCCAGGCGTTGATCTCGATCTGCATCGCCGCGACGCCTAACTGCTGCCAGACGAAGCGAGTCACGGTGGGGCGGTGAGTCCCGCCGGCATACCGCGACAGATTGACCGCCAGCCGGTCCAGGCTGGAAGGCGCGCCCTCCCGCCGGAAGCCGAGCGCCTCAAAGACGGTGATGATCGCCCGCTCGTAAGGCGTGCAGGATGCCCCCAGGATCGTCCCCAGCGCCAGGCCAAAATCACGGTCGCCGCGCGCGCCGTGCAGGTCCAGCACCAGGCGGATGTCATGCGCCTCCACCAGCGCCTGCAGGGCCTCCTTATAGGCCCCGCTGTCGCCGTCGTCATGCGGGTCTGGCGCGATGCGGTGCGTGGGGTACAGCGCATAAGCCCCGGCATGGTCGTGCAGCCAGTGGGCAATGGCCGCTGTATATTCGTCCTCGCGCTTCCACGCCCGATCGCGCAGATGCCGGGTGGCATGGGGCGCGGAAATCAGGACGCGGCGCTGTCCGGTCAAGATGGCCAGGCCCTCTCCCGGCGCGGGATCATCGTCATAATGGACGATGTCCCGCTCCAGCGCCGCCAGCGCCCGCAGCCATTGATGGTCCATTGATTCCCTGTCGCCACCACTGCCGCCGCCACCCGCCAGGGAGGACGGCGAAGCAATCCTGGCTCAATCCGCCGGCTAGAGCGCGGTGATGGTCTTGGCCACGCGCAGGTGCTGGCCGAAGTACGGCAAATAGTCCACGAACTCCGGATACTGGCCCCCGTAACCACTCAGGAAGCGGCGCAGCACGCTGACCACCCCTGGCAGCACCTCCACCC
>DAOTXK010000032.1:0-4765 GCA_034435395.1 Anaerolineae bacterium
TAGCCTCAGGCGTTATGCAGGGCAATGCTGGCTTCGTTCTCGCGGAAGATGCCCGCCTGCAACGTCCAGAGGCCCGCCTGTTCTGACGCCCTCACCAGCGCGCTGAGGAGCATCTTGCCGACGCCCTGCCCGCGCGCTGCCACCGCCACATAGACGCTGACCTCGGCCACGCCCGCATACACGCACCGACCGGAGACCGGCGTCAGGGCCGCCCAGCCGACCACCTGACCGTCCGCCCTGGCGACAAGCCGACACGCCGGCAGGTGACTCCTGTCCCAGACTTCCCACTCCGGCGTTGTGGCCTCGAATGTGGCCAGGCCGGTATCAATGCCTTCCTGGTAAATCCTCCGCACAGCCTGCCAATCCTCGGGTCGCATGGTTTCAATAACGACGTTCATTGTCCCCCTCAAGGTGTATCTTTCCTGTGCCTGGCCCCCAAAAGCCAGCGCCACGCGGGCCACGCCCTTATGGCCAGCCCTGGTTCCTGAAGGCTGCATTTTACTACACGCCCGCCAGGTTAACATGCATTACTTTCGGTTGGCCGTCCAGGACTGGCCCGTATGCAAATAAGAAATCCCTGAGAAGACAAAAACCGCCCTGTCTCGCCAGAATCCCGCAGTGTATACTGTATTCAGATGTTTTTCGTGCAGATACGATCGGATACCCCGCTCAAGGGCCACCATCAAACGTGAGGAGGGCCATGACAGAGGACTTCCTGAGCCGCCGCGAAGAGGAGAAGCGCGTCCAGGCGGCAGGCCGCTTACCCCCCGGCCAGTCGCTCACCCGCAAATTCCCGGTGCTGCACTACGGACAGGTGCCGCCCTTCAACGAGGAGACCTGGGACCTGCGCGTCTGGGGGGAAGTGGCAGCGGAAAAGCGCTGGAGCTGGGGAGAATTCCAGCACCTGCCGACCGTGACGATCACGGTGGACATCCATTGCGTCACCGGCTGGAGCAAGTTTGACACCACCTGGGAAGGCGTGCGCTTCCGCGACTTCCTCCAGTTAGTCGCAGTTAAGCCCACAGCCCGGCACGTGATCGCCCACTGTGAATACGGCTTCACGACCAACATGGCGCTGGAAGCCATGATGGGCGATGAGGTGCTGCTGGCCTACAAGTACGACGGCCATTTCCTGGACCCGGAACATGGTCATCCGCTGCGCCTGCTGGTGCCGCATCGCTACTTCTGGAAAAGCGCCAAATGGCTGCGCGGGTTGGAATTCAGCGCCGTGGACAAGCCCGGCTTTTGGGAGCGCGCCGGGTACCACAACGAAGGCGACTACTGGAAGGAAGAACGCTACCAGCCGCGCGTCAGCCGCCTCTGACAGAGCGCAGGGCCGGGGATCAAAAAACGCCGCGCCGGAACATCCCTCCCGACGCGGCGTCCGTCAGCCCCTGGCAATCAGGACCAGTCAGGCCGCAGCGCGGCCCGTCCGCTGAGCAGCCGGTCGACGGCCATCGCCGCGATCACCCCGTCGGCGGCGGCCACTACGGCCTGTTTGACATGGTTGCACAACAGATCGCCCACCGCGAAGACGCCGGGGATGCTGGTTTGATACTGCGCATCGACCTGCAAGCAGCCTGTTTCGTTGACGGGAATCTGCCCTTGCAGAAAGTCAGTGATCGGCCTGTTGCCCTGCAAATAAACAAACGCCCCCCGCACCGGCAGGATGGTCTCTTCGCCGTCGCGCGGCGCGATGCGCACCCCGGTCACCAACCGGTCGCCCAGGATTTCGCGCAGCCGCGTGCCGTAATGGACATCAATTACCGGGTGGGACTCGACCGCCTGGGCCAGCTGCTCGCCCACCTTCAGCTCGGGGGTTGGCACCAGCAGATGTACCCGGCTGGCGTACTTCGCCAGGTGCAGCGCTTCCTCGGCGGCCTCGTCAGTGTTGCCCGCCACGGCCACCTCCAGCCCCTGGAAAAACGCGCCATCGCAGGTGGCGCAGTAACTCACGCCGCGCCCCAGAAACTCTTCCTCACCCTTCACCCCCCTGGCCCGGCCCATCGAACCGGTCGCCAGGATCACCGCGCGGGCGGTGTACGCGCCCTCACCGGTGATGATCACCTTGGGATCGCCCGCCAGGTCCACCGAAAGCACCCTGTCCTGCACGAACTCGGCCCCAAACGATTCCGCCTGCTGCCGCATGATCGCCAGCAACTCGGCTCCGCTGACCGCGTTCGGCACGCCAGGATAGTTGGCGATCTGGTGCGTGAGGCCGAGCGCCCCCGCCGTCAGACCTTTATCCAGGACCAGCGTCCGGTATTTGCCGCGCGCGGTGTAAATGGCCGCTGAAGCTCCCGCCGGTCCGCCACCGATGATTGCCACATCGTAGGGCTGCTCGCCGCTGTCTTTGCCGCTGGGCGTCAGATTCAGGCTCACCACGTTGTCACTCCATCTCCGTTTCACTGCCGTTTTTTTTCCGTTATTTTGATGCAGCGAGCCTGGGGAGCGTTACATATTCTGATCCCTCGTGCCCCACAGCCTGAAGGAAGCCCGTGATCGCGCCCGGTCCTGGGGGTAAGAAATATCAGATAAAGCGCGTCTAAAATGTTGACTTGCCAGGAAGAAATCGTTATAGTGGGAGTGTGTGGCGTGAATCAGGAGCCGATCATGCGTCCATTCACCTGCCTGTGTCTGAAGCGGGGGCGTTAGGCCACTCACTTCAGACCGCGATCCCCGAAACTCACCCGGCCAACGGCTGAACAGGAGTGGTAGCGTCCCCGCGACGGTGGCCTTGCACCCACCGTCTACGGTTTACCCGGAGGGAGGCAACCGCTCTTTTGTTTTGCCTGTTGGCCGTTTGGTATCTCGCCGCCGTAGGCGCAGAACTCAGGACCAATCATGACCATCGCCATTCGCCGCCTGACGCTCACCGTACCACCAGAAGTCACATCGCTGGAACAGCAGGTCGGGAACACGCCCCTGCTGGCTTTCCGGCGTATCACGGCCCATCTGCCCGCCGATGTTTCCGTCTACGCCAAAGCGGAATGGTACAACCCCGGCGGCAGCGTTAAGGACCGCCCCGCCCTGCGTATCATTCAGTCGGCGGAGGCCGACGGTCGTCTGCGACCAGGCAAGACCATCCTGGATAGCACCAGCGGCAACACCGGCATCGCCCTGGCCATGTTCGGCGCGGCGCGCGGCTACCCGGTCAGGCTCTTCCTGCCGGAAAACGCCAGCCCGGAGCGTCTCCGGATACTGCGGGCCTATGGGGCTGATCTGGTCCTGACCGATCCGCTGGAAGGTGCCGATGGCGCGCTGGTCGCCGCCCGTGAGCTGTACGCCCGCGACCCGGACCGCTACTTCTACGCCGACCAGTACAACAACCCGGCCAACTGGCAGGCCCACTACCACGGGACCGGCGTCGAAATCTGGGAGCAGACCGGGGGGCAGGTCACGCACTTTGTGGCCGTGATGGGCACCAGCGGCACCTTCGTGGGCGCCGCCCGTCGTCTCAAGGCGTTTAATCCGGCGGTGGCGGCGATCTCCCTGGGGCCGGACTCGCCGTTTCACGGCCTGGAAGGCATGAAACACATGCCGTCGGCCATCCGGCCCGGCATCTACGATGAGGCGTTGGCGGATGCCAACATCGGCATCAGCACCGGCGCGGCCTATGAGATGGTTCGGCGGCTGGCGCGCGAGGAAGGGCTGCTGGTGGGGACCAGCAGCGGGGCGGCGATGGTCGGCGCGCTACAGGTGGCTGAGCAGGCCGCCGAAGCTGGCGAATCGGCTATCGTCGTGACCGTCTTTCCAGATAACGGCGACAAATATCTCTCCGGCGCGCCGTTTCAGTAGCCCTGTCCCCGCAACAGTTGCCCGGCGAAAATAGGGGCCGTTACATTGACGGGTGGAGTAACGGCGCTTCTCTGATGTGGGGAGCATCCGGGCCGGGAATGGTTACCCTCTCCCGGCCTCCTGGCCTCCTGGCCTCCCGGCCTCTGGTCTCCCGGTCTCTGGCCTCCGGGTCTCCGGCCTCCTGGCCTCCCGGCTACGTTTCCCACCGCTCGCTGACGGCAAAGCCCCGCTGGCGAATCTTTTCCATGAAGCGCGTGGCGCTCACCGCCTTCTCCATCGGCCAGACGCCGAGGCCGACCTCGCCCCGCGCGATGAATTCACCCATGATGGCCGCATGCCAGCCAGTCAGCCGCTCCATGCTCGTGAAGCCCGTCGCCGGGTCGTAATAATCGATCAGGTCCACCACCAGCGTGATGTCCCTGCCGTCCTGCTCGCCCGTGCCCCTGGCCCGCATGACGCACACGTCCACCACCGGGCCTTCGACTTCGATCTGCGGCCCGATCAGGGCGTGGTAAAACTCGCGAGGGCTGATCCGGACCGCGCCGGGCACGACCTCGACCGGCTCCTCGGCGAACAGCCCCAGGTCCTTAAAAGCCTTAAACTGGGCAAAGTGACCGGGATAGCGGCAAATTTTGTTCTCATAAACCTGGAGCCTGCCCGCGTAAGTGAAGGGCACCGTGGATGTGCCGCCGGCGGCCACAAACGCCTCCAGCGTGCCCAGACCGTCGAACGCGATCGGCTCCAGCTCGGTGAACGTATCCACTTTCGTGATCTGGCCATCGCGCAGGAAAATCGCCTGCCCGGCGTATTCGTTGGTCAGGCCGTTGATGTGAAACGAACACTGGTAGCCCCAGGGTTTCGGCGGGTCCTGCGGCAGGCCGCCGTCCCAGACGCGCACCTCGCGAGGGACAGCGCCGCGCGCTTCCAACTGCTCGATGGTATAGACGCCCATGGTGTTGTTCAGGCC
>DAOTXK010000033.1:0-15192 GCA_034435395.1 Anaerolineae bacterium
TCCCGGCTACGCAGGACTATAGCCGCAAGCGGAGAGGGGGTGTCGAGCCGCAGGCGAGACGGGGGTGAGGTAGAGAAAGGCCTTAGCACGGCCACCGGTTGGCGTAAGTTTGAATCAGTTCGAGGTAAAACACGCAGAACCTTGCTGCTGAAGACTCGCCTCCAAAATGGAATGCACCCGACCGGCGCGCACTGACATGTGAGGTGGGTTGGGCGGACCTGGCTTCGCGTGCGGGCGGGAAATCACACGCCAAGCCAGGTCCGGCAGGATAAGCGTGACCGTCCGAACCATCGCCGCAATTGCCCTGCCAACCCGCCCATGCTATAATGCCGTCATCGACCCCCGCAGACACCCACGAGGCGACCCGACCCCCAAGAGGAGCCGCCTGATGCTCGACTGGGAAGCGATTGGCAATGCGCTGCTGGTCATTGTGGCCGCCTTCGCCGCGTTTGGCGCGGCGCTGTGGCTGAGCCTGGTCATCTGGACCTTCCGCGACATGCGCGCGCGTTCGCGCGACCTGTTTGCGCAGATTCTTGCCGCCGCTGTGGTGGCCGTGCTCAGCATCCCCGGCCTGCTCATCTATCTCATCCTCCGCCCGCGCGAGACGCTGGCGCAGGCTTATGAGCGCTCACTTGAAGAGGAAGCGCTGCTGCAAAGCATTGAGGAGAAGCCAGTGTGTCCGGGGTGTGGGCGCGCCGCGCGCGATCACTGGCAGGTGTGCCCTTACTGCCATACCAAGCTCAAGAAGGTGTGCATCACCTGCGGCGAGATGCTCCAACTGGGCTGGAACATTTGCCCGCACTGCGCCAGTTCGCAACTCGGTTACGCTGCCGCCGAGCCGTCAACCGAGCGCCGGCGATCTGCATCTAAGGCGTCGAAGGCGCAGAAGCAGGAGGCCCGGCCAGCGAGCTACAGCGAGGAAACCGTCTACTCCGGCGACGCTTCCAGGGACCGGACGGCGCTCTACCCCGAAGAAGCTTATCTGGCCGAAGGGTATCAACAGGATGACTATCCGGTTGGCGACGCCCAACCGCAGCCCTACGACTCAGAGCCGACTTATGCCCGGTCTGAGCAGGGCAACTCGCGGAGCGCGCGCCGCGCCTCCGCCCGCGCCGATGTGGTCCAGTTCATCGAGGACGACGATTTCTAAAGGCGCGTGTGGGTCACGCCTGTGTACCGGTGAATACGGGGCGGGTCTCTGCACAGAAACCCGCCCCTGAACATCTCCACGCCCAAGCGACATCAGCTCTGCAATTTGTGCAGCACTTCGTAGATCAAACGGCGCACCGCCGGGTCTATATTGTAAGTAGTAAGCAGGGCGGGATCGGTCCAACAGAAGGAGCCGCAGCCCTCGGTTTGGGGGGCAGGCACAGGGGCGCTGCTGTTGAGGCGCATGGCGACCACTGTCGCGCGCATCTGAAAAATCTTCGGGTCGCCGGCCATGTGCCAAGTAGACTGCGGCCCGCGCGAGAGCATCCGCGCCACCGCCTGGATGGGTTGTTCGTCCTCCTCCAGTTCGAGGCGCAGGGGCCACCAGGTGCGCGACTCGTCGGGCTGGCGGCAGAGCAGAATGTTGCCTTCGCCATCCAGTACAACGCCGAGCAACCGACCGGGACCGTCCCAGCGCTGCGAGGAATACCGTTCGGCGGTGAGATTGTCCCACTGCGAGAAGGGAGGGTAAAGGCGCAGGCTGGGGCAGTCGTGCACGTCGAACCACTGCGGGCGCGTGCTCTCCGAGCCAGTCTTGATCTCGCCGCCCAGGATTTTGGCCGCATAGATGAAGCACAGGCTGTGAAAGCTGCGATACGCCTGCACATCCTCGAAGATGCTGCGCAGTTCGGTCACCCGCACATGCAGGCCAGTTTCCTCACGGACGCCGCGTTCAGTGGCGGCGCGCAGGGTCTCGCTGTGCGGCAGGTCGCCGCCAGGCAGGAACCAGACAAAATCGCCGGTCCCGCGCGAGGAGTAATGCGGGACGAGCAGCACGCGCCCTTCCTCCTCCAAAAGGGCGGCGACGCGCAGGCGTGGTCGTCTTGGTGAGACCTGTTGGGTCATCAGCGCCACTCGGTGCAAGCTCTTATGCAATTCCCGCGCCTCTATTGTATGTGGGATACGGTTCGCCTGCCATCATGGTATGGTTGGTATCTGGTTGGGGCTGTGTTGCGAGCGAGGCGCATGAATGTCTGGCAAGTTATCCTGTTACAAAGATGACAGATGCAAGGTGCCAGGTGTGGCTCTTTGTGCTAGCATAGCGCTGGTGTTGCGGAACGATGTCACACAGGAGAGAGGTTCATGGCGACCCACAGTGAACCGCCCATTCGCATCGACGCGCTGATGCCGCCGGAGATGGCCGAGCGCATGGAAGATGTCGGCGTCAAGAAGGCGGGCATGGATTTCATCACGATGTCCGTGCTCGCGGGGTTGGCCGGCGCGTTTATCGCCCTGGGGGCGGTTTTTGCGACCACCATCGCCACCGGCGCAGGCGCGTTGCCCTATGGCCTTGGCAGGTTGTTTGCAGGGCTGGTCTTCTGTCTCGGCCTGATTCTGGTCATCGTCGCCGGCGCAGAGCTGTTCACCGGCAACAACCTGATCGTGATGGCCTGGGCCGGCGGGAAGGTCAGCACACGGGGACTGCTGCGAAACTGGGTGATCGTCTATATCGGCAACTTTGTGGGGGCAGTATTGACGGCGCTGCTGATGTACCTCACCCGGCAGCACACGTTTGCGGGAGGGGCGGTCGGGCAGACGGCGCTCAACATCGCCAACGCCAAGGTGAACCTGGACTTTGTGCAGGCGGTTGCCCTGGGCATCATGTGTAATGCGCTGGTGTGCCTGGCGGTATGGCTGACTTTCAGCGCCCGCACCACGATCGACAAGATCGCCGCCATCGTCTTTCCCATCGCCGCGTTTGTGGCCGCCGGCTTTGAGCACTGCGTGGCCAACATGTACTTTGTCCCGCTGGGCCTGTTTATCAAACAATTTGATCCAGGGTTCGTGGCGGGCCTGGGGATGGACCTGACCAATCTGACCTGGGCAGGCTTCCTGTTCAACAACCTGCTGCCAGTGACGATTGGTAACGTTATTGGCGGCTCCGTGATGGTCGCCGCGGTGTATTGGTTCGTCTATCTGCGCACGCGCGATTAGGGAGGGACATGATGAAGGCGTATGTCTTGATCAACACCCGCATCGGGGCGGTCTCAGAGGTGGTTTTTAACCTGCGCAAACTCCCCCAGGTGCAAAGCGCCGAGATGACGTTTGGTGAGTATGATGTGATCGCCGTTATCACCGCGCCCGATGTGGAGGCGCTGGCCAAGATCGTCTCCAAAGAGATTCAGACGATCCCTGATGTCACCCACACGATCACCTGTCTGGCGATCGACGTCACCCAGTAAAGGCTGGGCCACCGCGCCGGGCTGCCGGCGTGGGTGAGGAATGGAACTTTTCGCCGTCCGCCCCGTATATATGGGTGATGGGCATGGGTCAACGTGAGGAGCGGACAGCGATGTTGGTCGTCAACTGTATAATATGGCTGATCGTCGGCGGCATCGCCGGGGCTGTGGCCGGGCGTCTGCTGCGAGGCAGGGGTTATGGCCTGGTGGGCGACGTGGTGCTCGGCCTGATCGGCTCGGTGGTCGGCGGGGTGTTATTTAGCTTGCTGGGCCTGTCGCCGAGCGGGCCGCTGGCGTTGTGTGGCAACATCGTGGTGGCCGTCATTGGCGCGGTGGTGTTTGTGATCCTGATGCGCGTGTTCCTGGACAGCAGTTTCGCCAAGTAACCGGCCCCACCTGCCGGTCGCCTGCGCGGGCGAGACCGGCGCGAACGCGCCCAGGGCGGGCGCGCCCAGGGCGGGCGTGAATCGAAATCTGAAGCCAAGCCTGTTAAACTAGACGCCGAAGGCTTAACTGCCTCTTCGCCGGAAGATCAAGGCAGTTTAACCTTCGGCGTGTATCATGATCCGCGTCACGCCGACAGGCAAAGCGCCTCTGACACATGGCGCTGATGGTAGAGTGGAGGGGGCAATTGCGGGAGCCTAGAGCGCTGATTTTGCTGACCAATGACGACGGCATCGAGTCGCCCGGCTTGTGGGCGGCTGTTGAGGTCGTGAGTGGCATAGGCGACCCGTTGGTGGTCGCCCCGCGCGTGCAGCAGTCCGGCATGGGACGGAGCCTGCCGGTCACCAGCGAAGGGCGCATCTACCAGCAGAGCCGGACCATCAACGGCACGGAAGTTGTCGTCTATGCGGTGGATGGCACGCCCGCCCAGGCCGTGCAGCATGGCGTCCTGGAGTTGGCACCTCGCCTGCCATCGCTGATTGTCTCTGGCATCAACTACGGCGAAAACACGGGCAACGGCGTGACCATCTCCGGAACCGTCGGCGCTGCGCTGGAAGGGGCCAGCCTGGGTATTCCTTCCCTGGCGGTGAGCCTGCAGACGCCCGCCGACCTGCACCTCTCCTACGCTGACGTGGACTTCTCGGTGGCGGCCCACTTCACGCGGCTGTTCGCCGAGCGGATGCTGGCCAGCCGTCGGCTGCCGGATGATGTGGATGTCCTGAAAGTGGACGTGCCGGCCGGAGCCACCCCAGATACCGCCTGGCGTGTGACCCGTCTGTCCCGGCGGCGTGTTTACTGGACGACGCGCCCGGAGCTCATCGCGCTGAGCGACGTGGGCAGATTGGGCTACGAGTTTGTGGCCGATCCATCGCGCGCGGAGCCGAATTCTGACGTGTATGCCGTGATGCACGATGGGGTGGTGGCGGTGACGCCGCTCAGCCTGGACCTGACCTCGCGCACGGACCTTTATCGTTTGCAGCAGTTGTTGCTGGGCGAATACCGTTACAGCGCATGAGGGCGAATGTTCTTGGCGCTGGCTGCTGGGCGGGGGGAGGTAGCGTTCCGCAGCGGCCAGGGATGGCGGCCTTTACAGATCGTCCAGCCGCCCGCTGTCAAGCGCCATCTGGAAGGCCCGCCCGATCAGGAGCACACTTTCCAACCAGGTGGACACTTCCTCTTCATCGAAGTGTTCTTGCATGACATCCAGGATGTTATCCGGAGTGACCTTGTAGAAAACCTCGGTGGTGAGACAGGCCATCGCCTGCCACACGGACTCCCGCGAATGGGGCGGATCACCCTCCAGCAATTCCTCCAGCCACTGTTCGATGATCGGGTGAATCTGGGCACAGGCGGAGCCTTCGCCGAGCTGCTGGTCGGCCAGGGTCTGGAACTCCTCAAGCCATTCGGGGTCTTGAGCGTTATCGCGTTCGTCCATGGTCCGGATCGTCTCCTCAGTGTTCTGTTTGTAGTGTACCCCTGTTACTCGGAAAAGCAACCCTGTTTGAGTCGGGGAGATGTCGGGCGGGGCACGGGAGCGCCATCGTTCATGATGCGCCATCGTTTATGGCGCGCCCAGTCGTGGCAGCAGGGCCGGGTGAGGCGGGAGTCTACCTGTTAGATGCCGCGCTCGCTCTCCGGTCGCGCGGGCGGCGATACTACAGCAGTTCCCACGGCGCGCCGCGCCCGGTTCCCTCCAGGCTCGCCAGCAGGGCCTCGCCGTCATCCGGATAAACATCCGCCCAGGCACGGATCAGCCCGAAACAACCGGCCATCATCATGTCGCCATAAGGCACCGCAAAATAAACCGGATGCGCCGACGTCCGCAACAGGTTGCGTCGCGGCCCGGTCACGGCCAGGAAATCGAGCACGAGCGGCTCCCGGTCATAAACCAGTGCACCATGCCCATGATCGCCAAACACCTCCTCATGGCTCAGGGTGGAATCAGCCAGCGCGCCGATCAGGGCGTCCAGTTTGGCGGTGTCCAGCAGGCCGGTGTGGTGCTCAAAAACACCTTCGATGCCTCCCGGCCCCAGCCGGAAAGCCAGCGTGTGAAAGTTGCCGACATTGGCGATCAGGACGCGGGCACGCTCGCTGACGCGAGGGTCCAGCGTCGTGCCCAGCACGGCGGCAGGGGCGGTGTCCATCACCATCAGCGGCAGGCCATCCGGCATGCCCGTCGCGGCGGCGCTGGCGACGACGGCCCGCAGCCGGGTCATGATGGCCGGGATTTGACCGGCCGGGAAGGCGAAGGCCGACAGCCGGTTCTGGGCGCGGATACGTTCGTCCAGGTAGTTGAAGCGGAACTGCCGGTCGGAGACCTCAGGTGGCGCTGCGCCATGATCAAACACGGCCACCGCCACCCCATCCACCGCCAGTTCATGGCCAAACGCGCCAAAGGCCGTGGCGATCTGGTGGTAGTCAAAATCATGCAGGGACAGGGGCAGCAGGTCGGAGCGACTCTTCGCCAACCGGGCGGCTTCGTCTTCGCTCACGATCACCACCCCCATCTCCTGTACGAGGGTGAGGTTATCGTCAAAGCTGCGGGCGGCTTCCGGCGTGGCCAGGACCTGGTAGCCTGCCGCGGCATGGTCGCGCACCGCCCAGTGACACGGCCCGCCGCCCATCGTCACCCCGGTCAGCAAGAGCGGCTGGCGACGCCTGGTGGCCTCCCTGACCGCCCTGGCTATTCTCATGGTAGGAGAGGGCATCACCAGCTTAAAGCAGTTTTCCGGGTGTAGATCGGTGTCGTACAGCAGGATGTCCTGGGTGCCGGTGCCGATGTCGACGGCCAGGATGCGCATGTGGTAGTCCTTTGGTGGCTGCGATGTCTATGAATCCGGTAGTGGGGGGATGATAACCTGACTCGCGGCGGTTGGCACGCAGGGTTTATCCGTCCAGCAGCCTTCCCAACCTTTGAGAGGGAGTGGAGCTGGCCGACGCTGTGTTTATCATGGAGGGCCACGCCGGTCCCCCCGAGGATGGCGCAGGGGGCAGGGGTGTCGCACCGCCTCATGACCCGCCGCGCGCCAGCGCCAGGCGCTTGACACCCACCCCGGCCCATGGTAACATCGCCCTCGCGTGTGCGAATGGCACACCGAAATACCATCAGTCATCCAGAGCGGCGGAGGGACCGGCCCGGTGAAGCCGCGGCAACCTCTGACCCGATAAAGGGTTGGGAAGGTGCCAATTCCGGCAGGGAGGATTACCTACCCTGGCAGATGATGGATAACTGCCTGCATGTAACGCCTCTTGCCTGCCGCAAGGGGCGTTGTTTTGTCCCACGCCCTGGAAAACCACCAAAAGGAGCAGCCCTGTGAGCGGCAACATCACCTTTATGACATCGCCCAGGTTCTTTTTCACCTCGGAGAGCGTGACCGAAGGTCATCCGGACAAAATGTGTGACCAGATTTCGGATGCGGTGCTGGATGAAATCCTGAAGGACGACCCGATGGCGCGGGTGGCCTGCGAGACGGCGGTCACCACCGGCCTGGTGGTGGTGATGGGTGAGATCACCACCACCACGTATGTCGATATTGCCACCATTGTCCGCGATGTGGTGCGCGATATCGGCTATACCCGCGCCAAGTATGGGTTTGACGCCGATACCTGCGGCGTGGTCGTCTCCATCAAGGAACAGAGCGGCGATATTGCGATGGGCGTGGATAAGGCCCTTGAGGCCAAAACCGGCGAGATGACCGAAGAAGCCATCGAGGCGCTGGGGGCTGGCGATCAGGGCATGATGATCGGCTTTGCCTGCAATGAAACGCCTGAACTCATGCCGCTGACCATCAGCCTGGCCCATAAGCTGACCCGCCGTCTGGCCGAAGTGCGCCGCAATGACCTGCTGGATTATCTGCGGCCCGATGGCAAGAGTCAGGTCACGGTTCAGTACGAGCGTGGCGTGCCCAAGCGGGTGGATACCGTGGTGGTCAGCACCCAGCACGCGCCGGATGTCTCTCAAGAGCAGATTCGGGCGGACGTGATCGAGCATGTGATCAACGCCGTGGTGCCGATGGAACTGCTGGATGACAGGACGCGCATTTTTGTGAACCCCACCGGGCGGTTTGTGACCGGCGGCCCGCTGGGCGACTCCGGCATGACCGGGCGCAAGATCATCGTGGATACCTATGGCGGTGTGGCCCGGCACGGCGGCGGGGCTTTCAGCGGCAAGGATGCCACCAAGGTCGACCGGTCGGCGAGTTATATGGCCCGTTATATTGCCAAGAATGTGGTTGCGGCGGGCCTGGCCGACCGGTTCGAGTTGCAGGTGAGTTACGCCATCGGCGTCGCTCACCCCACCAGCCTGGCGGTGGAGACATTCGGCACCGGTCGGGTCAGCGACGAGACGATTGAGGCGTTGATCCGCCAGCACTTCGACATGCGGCCGGCGGCGATCATTCGTCATCTGGACCTGCGCAAGCCGGTTTTCCGCCAGGTGGCGGCTTACGGGCACTTTGGCCGCGATGACCTCGATGTCACCTGGGAACGCACCGACAAGGCCGATCTGTTGCGTCGGGAGGCGGGTCTGTAGCGGGCGCGGCTGGACACCTGTCGTTTTGAAGCTGGGGAACTCAAACCGCCTCGCTGCCATGAGCGAGACGGTTGTTTTATTGCATGCTGTCAGTGGAGGCGCGTATGGGCAGTTTGAAGCTGAAGGTGCTGCCGATGCCCTCCTCGCTCTCGAACCAGATTCGACCGCCCATCGCTTCGATCTCGGCTTTGGACAGGTAAAGACTCAGGCCATAGCCATCGACGCCGATGATCTGCGGCTGGCGCGCGCGCTGGAACGGCTGGAAGACGCGGTCCTGATCGCTTTCGCGGATGCCATACCCCTGGTCGATAACGTCGATCTGCACGCTTTGACTGGTCACGTCCTCGTAGGCGGCCAGCTCGATGGGGGTTTTCGGGGGGCTGTAGCAGGCCGCGTTGCGCAGGAGGTCGCGCAGGATATTGGATAGATGGGCGGGCGAGGCGTAGACTATCAGGTGGTCTGGCACATTCACCAGCAGCCGATCGCGGAAGTCGCCGCCGCCCATATCCGGGTCGGCGATGGCTTCATCGCTCAGTTCTTCCAGGAAGTCTTCGATGAAGTCGGTGAGCCGGATGGGCCGCCGGGCCTCCCGGACCTGCCGGGTCAGCGCACCGATACGGATGGTTTCCAGGCGGTGCAGCAGATCCATGAGGTTTTGCAGGCGCAGCATGTGCGTGGCGATGATGCCCGTAAAGCCGAGTATGCGATGGGCAAAGGCCTGCACCTCCGGGTTGTCCTCGGTTTTCTGGAGCAGTTGTTTGACCAGCTCGGCGTGGCCGCGGGTGGCGGATATGGACATGCGCGCCTCGTTGCGGAACGTGGTCATGAGTTCGGTCAGCGCCTGCCAGTCGGGCTGATCCAGGGTGAGCATGGTGAAGACGGCCCCGCTGGCCCCGTATACCGACGTGATCCAGCAGGGGGTGTAAGCGCCGGAGAAGTAGGTGTGAAACCGGATCGGCATGGGAGAGTGCAACGCTTGCTCGCGCAGTTCATCGGCCTGGGGACCGCTCTCCCGGGGGCCGTCCAGCAGCAGGGCCATCGCCGGCCAGCCTTCGCTGCGGATCAACATCAGGTTAGCGCCCAGGATGGAACGGGCCGCCAGGTTGTCCAATACCAGTTCTCCCGCCGCATCAAAGACCAGGAGACCTTGCCCCAGGCTGTCGATTAGCGCGCGGTAGTCAAGTTGTGGGGACAGCTCAACCATGTTTCCTCCGTGCCGGTACGGTTGTATTATCCTGGCACAATGATGGCTAAAGCAACCGCTGATGCTGACCCTCAGCAGGCCAGATTGTTAGAAAGTTGTTAATGCCTGGCGGTTGGCCGCGCTCCCATATCCCCGCGCGCCTGGCTGGCCGAGAAACCGTGTTGCCTGTCCAATCACGGTGTGGGACTGCTGGACCATGGCATGGGCCGGTGGGTTGGGCAGGGGCGTCTAGTAAGGTTATACTCTCGGCTCAGAATCCACGCAACAGCCGGGCCTGTGAAGGCCCTCACGAAGGGATCGCCATGATTACAGAGACCGCCCGGCGCATTCGTGAGAATGTGCAGCGGGTGATCGTTGGCAAGGCGCATGTCATTGACCTGGTATTAGCCGCCATTCTGAGCGAAGGACATATTTTGCTGGAAGATGTGCCGGGCACGGGCAAAACCACCCTGGCCAAGGCCATGGCGACTTCGCTCGGCTGTGAGTTCCGGCGGATCCAGTTCACGCCGGACCTGCTCCCCAGCGACGTGACCGGCATCAGTTACTTCAACCAGAAGGCTCAGGAATTTGAATTCCGTCCCGGTCCGATTCTGAGCCAGATCGTGCTGGCCGATGAGATCAACCGGGCCACGCCGCGCACCCAGAGCGCGCTGCTGGAGGCCATGCAGGAACGGCAGATCACGGTGGATCGGGAGACCCGCTACCTGCCCCGTCCTTTCCTGGTCATTGCCACTCAGAACCCGGTTGAATTGGAAGGCACCTTCCCGCTGCCAGAAGCCCAGATCGACCGCTTTTTGATGCGCATTGATATCGGTTATCCGACGGTGGAGGAAGAAAACGACATTCTGAGGCGCTTCCGTCTGGAGGACCCGCTGGAGACGCTGTCGGCAGTGACCGATCCGGAGGCCGTCCGCCGGATGATAGCAGCCGTGCGCCATATTCGTGTCGAACAGAGCGTGCAGGAGTATATTGTCGCGGTGGCGCGGACGACGCGCGAGCATCATGAGGTTGATCTGGGGGCCAGCCCCCGCGCCACGATGGCGCTTTACCGCACCAGTCAGGCCTGGGCAGCCATCGCCGGACGGGACTTCGTGCTGCCCGATGACGTGAAATTCCTGGCCCCGTATGTGCTGACCCACCGCCTCATGCTCAGCCCGCAGATGCGGCTGCGCGGGCGCAAACCGGATGAGATCGTGGCCGACATCGTCAACACGGTGCCGATTCCTGTGGAAGTGTAGCCGTGGCCCTGTTTGATTTTGAGGCAGCCGAGCGCGAGTTGCTGTCCAGCGGGCGGCGCGTCACGCCCAGCGACGCGGTTCGCAGTCTGCTCGATCATCGCTGGGTGGGGATGGCACTGCTGTTGTTTGTCGTGGGGGCTTTGCTGCGTAATACGGCCCTGGTAACGATGACCGGCTTCATGCTGGTGGTGGTCGGCTTTTCCTGGCTGTGGAGCCGCCGGGCGTTGGAAGATGTGCATTATTATCGGCGCTTCGAACACCGGCGTGTCTTCCCCGGTGAGACGATCGAGGCGCAGGTGATCGTTGAGAACCGGAAGTTCCTGCCGCTGGCGTGGATGCGCATCGAGGATGAGTGGCCCCTGGCGTTTGGCCCCACGGACGAGTCCCGGTTGCATGAAGCACCGGGGCCGGAGGTGGGTTTTCTGACCAACACCTATACCCTGCGCTGGTATCAACGCGTGCGGCGGCGGCTGGTTTTGCTGGCCCGACAGCGAGGTATCTATCAGGTCGGCCCGGCGTATGCCCTGTCCGGCGACCCGTTCAACCTGTTTGAGCGGGGCAGTATGCTGGCTCCCCCGGAGTACCTGATCGTCTATCCAACGATCAAAACATTGCCGGAGTTGGGCTTGCCGGCGAAAGACCCGCTGGGCGAGATCAGAGTCCACCAGCGGCTGTTTGAGGACCCCAATCGCATCATGGGCGTGCGTGACTACCGCCCGGAGGATGATCGGCGGCATCTCCACTGGAAAGCCACCGCCCGGGTTGGCGATTTGCAGACCAAGGTATATGAGCCGACTCGCAGCGTCAGCGTGATCTTTGGCTTGAATGTGGCGACTTTTGAGCGGCACTGGCAGGGCTGTTGGCCGGATATGCTGGAATATCTGGTCAGCACGGCGGCTTCGCTGGCCTACTGGGGGGCGTTGCAGGGTTATGCGGTGGGGGTCGTGGCCAACGGGACGCTGGCCCATGCCGACCAGCCATTTCGCGTCCTGCCCAGCCGCGACCGTAACCAGTTAACGCGGATCATGGAGACGCTGGCCGGGGTGAGTTATATCGTCACCCAGGATTTCGGCGATTTTATGATCGAGGAAAGTCCCAAACTGCCCTGGGGAGCCACGCTGGTGCTGTTAACCGCTTTTGTCAACGAATCCGTGCAGGGCATGCTCGTCCACCTGCGGGATAGCGGGCGTCGCCTGGTGCTGCTCAACCTGGGCAAAGACGCGTCGGCGGCCCTGCCCGGCATATTAACCTACCACCTGCCCATCGCCAGCGAGCCGCCGCCCGCGCCTCCAGCCGACGAGGAAGACAAAAACCTGACGCCGCGACAGCGCTTCCTGCGGGACAGCGCCCGGCGGGAGAGGCCATGGTGAACCTGTTCCGACGGCTGCATGATCCGTCGCTGCCGTATGTGCGGTTGAGCTTCCGCCAGGAAGTGCTGCACGTGGTGGTGGCCATCATGGAAGCGTTGTGGATGGCCCCCTGGTTCGCCGTCATTCTTGCTGGGGCGCGGGCGCTTTCCCCCTATTCACTGATCCTGTACGTGATCGGGAATATCCTCGTGGCGCTGTGGATTGTCCGGCTGCTGGACGCCTGGGGGATGTTCGAGGGTCTGCGCCAGGTTGTTTTCCTCAGCGCCCTGGTGATGGTGATCCTGGGGGCGGTCGGGGTGGTTTTCCCCCCACCGCCAGAAATGGCCGCCGCGCCGCCCGGCAGCGAGCGCGTCAGCCCGGTAACGCCGATCACGGTGCCGCCAGCCCTGCCGGTCCTGATTTTGCTGAGCATCGTGTGGTGGCGCGGCCTGCGGCTGGCCATTGTCCCGCCGACGCCGACGCGGGTGGCGTTTGGGATGCGGCTGGGCATTCTGTTTTTTTTCGGCGTGGCGCTGCTGCCGGACGCTCAGGCGGTGACGCTGGTGGCGCTGCCGCCATTCTTTTTCTTCGGCCTGCTGGCGGTCAGCCTGGCTCGGGCGACCTCGCTGCGGGAGAGCGGTGGGCAGGCGGCGCTGTTCGGGGCGCGATGGGGATTTTTTATGGCGTGGGCAACCTTTGCCGTCACGGTGGTCGGCTTCGGGGCGGCGGCGATGCTGGCCGGGGTAGGCCCGGAGGCCTTTGCCCAGGTCATCCAGCCAATCCTGGCGGTCGTGATCGTGGTGTTCACCATTCTGATGATACCGGTGTTGCTGATCGCGCAGGCGATCATCGAAGCCCTGTTCAGCGTGTTGGGCGACATTCAATTCATGGGGAATCTCATCCAGACGCCGGAGATCGGCTTTGAGCAGGGCGATCCGCAGCAGGTGAACCGCCTGGCGGAACTGGTGGAAGGGCTGAGGCAGTTTATCGACCAGATCGGCGGGGTTCAGACGTGCATCACCGCCCTGGTCGTGCTGGTCGTGGTCGGCGTGATTCTGCTGACGCTGCGGCGGCATCAGCGCGCGGCTCTGGCCCCGGACGAGGAGCGCGAAGACCTGGAGGGGGATGCGTTGGGAGGCCTGCGGCAGATGGTGCGGCGGGGCTGGCAGGCGCTCAACAGCGCGTTGAATGCGGTGGCGCAGTATGGCCTGGGCCGCAACTTATTCGCCGCCCTGACCATCCGCCGCATTTACGCCCAGATGGCCCGGCTGGCGGGCGAGGAGGGCTATCCCCGCGCCGCGTCCCAGACGCCTTACGAATACCAACACCTGCTCCAGGAGGCCTTTCCGGCGGTGGGGGCGGAGATCGGCCTCATCACCGAAGCCTATGTACGGGTCCACTATGGCGAGGTCCCGGAAAGCGAGGAGGCCCTGCAACAGGTCGTGGCGGCCTGGAATACGCTCAAGGTCCGGTCTGCCTGGTAACACCGGTGAGCGGGGCGGCTGGACCGGCGCGACCATCGTGGGGGCCGGGGCCTGCCAGCGGTTGCGTAAGGCGCGAAGGTGGGGAGGCCCGCTAACCGGCTTCCGCCGTGATTTCGTCCAGGTACCGGATCGTGTCCGGGAGGAAGGGGTAGCTGTAGACAGCGCCCCATAGCCGCACCCATTCGTACTCACGGCGGGCTTCTGGCAGGTTCCCCTGGGCCTGTTGGATGCGCCCCCGCCAGTAGTGCCGGGAGCCGGATTCTTCCTGCGCCAGCGCCTGATCGATGTCCCGCAACGCATCCCGGTAGGACTCGCGCGCAAACCACACACGGGCCCGGTATTCGTAGGCCGTGGCCCGCAGGCTGCCGCTCAGAGTTTCCGGGAAGTTGCCCGTCAGGAGGCTCAGGGCCTGGTTCATGGCTGCCGTGTACGCCTCCTCGTTGACTGGGTTCGCGCCATCGACCAGCGCCTGCGCCTTAAGCAGCCGCAAATCGTTTCGTCCAGGGCTTTCTTCGAGCAGGCGGTCCAGGTCTTCGATGGCTTCGCCAAAACGGCCCGCCCGGTAAGCGGCTATGGCGCGCCCTTCGCGGGCGGCGGCGTTGGTCTCGTCAATGTGCAGGATGGTGCTGTAGTCCGCCTGAGCCAGCGAGAACAGGTTGCGCCGCAGGTAAAGCTCGGCCCGCGCCATATAAGCCGGGACCTGCTCCGGCAGCTTTTCTTCCGTGTTAACCGCCCGGCTGTACGCCTCGATGGCCAGGTCGAAGTTGCCTTCCAGGGTGCGCGCCTCGCCCAGCAGAGTCCAGCCTTTAATGCTGCCCGGATAGATGAAGAGATAACTCTGCAGGTGCAGCACAGACAGCCCGTAATCGCCGCGCGCCGTGTCAGCCCGCGCCTGGAGCAGGTAGGCTTCTTCGGCGGTGGGGTCGATGCTCAGCGCTATGAAGGCGTCCTGCTGCGCTTCGGCGGGCTGCCCCCGGGCCAGATTCAGTTCGCCGCGCAGAATCCACAGGTTGACATCGCCGGGGTTGGTCAACAGCCCATCAGCCAGCGCTTCCGCTGCCCCGCTGAGGTCGTTGACGGCCAGGGCGTTGCGGACCAGGATGTAGTAGGGCAGGCGCAGCTCCCGGTCGAGCCGCAGCGCTTCGTCGGCGGCCTCGTTGGAATCGCGGTATTGGCCCGTGGCCGCGTAGACATAAGCCAGCCCGGCCTGAATGACCGCCTCATTTCTGGCGCGTTCGGTCTCCCGGAGTTCTTCCAGACGCCCCATCGCTTCCTGCAAGATGCGTTCCG
Source organism: Anaerolineae bacterium (assembly GCA_034435395.1). Taxonomy (GTDB): domain Bacteria; phylum Chloroflexota; class Anaerolineae; order Aggregatilineales; family Ch27; genus DAOTXK01. The sequence continues at coordinate 14,930 of DAOTXK010000033.1, forward strand.
CCCGATCAGTGTCGCCGAGTCCGGTCAGGGCGATAGCTTCGTAATAGTAAGGGATGGCGTTAAATACGGTGGAGGTGTTGGCGCGCTCGGCGGCCAGGGTGGGCAGGGCGTCTTAGTATTCGCCCTGGTCCATGGCGACCACGGCGGCCCGGAGTGGATTGCCGCCCACGCCGACGCTGGGGTAGATGGGCGTCGGGGTCATTTCCTCTTCCAGGCTGCCCACCGGCAGTTGCGGATCGAGGGTCGGGCTGGGTGTGTACGTC
>DAOTXK010000034.1:0-13290 GCA_034435395.1 Anaerolineae bacterium
GTGTTGGTGATCACGCGCGGCGTCCAGGTGGCGGTCGGCGGGGGCGTATCCGTGGGAGGCCCGACGGGCGACGGATTAAAGGGCACGATCTGCGGGGTCGGCGTGAGGGTAGGCGTGGGCGACATGATCACCCCGACCACCTGGATAGCGGTGGGCGTGGGCTGGTTGCTGACGACAAAGGCCGCCCCGCCCCCGGCGGGAATGCCGAGCAACAGCGCCATGATCGCCAGGAACAGCGCCCAGGATACCCACAGATTCCGCTGCTGGGGCATCAACCCCGCCCGACGGCCCGGCAATCGCACCCGTCCGCGCTCCAGATCGGTCACCACCGCGGGCAGACTGCGGTAACGCCGCCAGGGGTCCTTTTCCAGGCAGCGCTCGATGATGGCCACAAAGCCGCGCGGCACCTCGCCGCGCAGGTTCGGCGTGACGTGATGCATCACCCGGCGCATGATGGCGGAATCGCTGGCGTCATCAAAGGGCAGCCGGCCGCTGGTCATCCAGAAGAACAGCACGCCCAGGCTCCAGATGTCGTCATCGATCTTGGGGCGCTGACCCTGCCACCGTTGCGGGCTGGTGAAGTTGGACAGGCTGAGCCGGGCCGTGGTGGTGGAGAGGCGCAGCCCCTCCAGCAGGCGATATAACCCGAAGTCGGTGATCACCAGGCGGTAGTTGCCCGGTGTATCGGCGGGATGCGGCTCCTGGTGGCGGGCGGCCTCGGCGGTGGGCAGGGTATCCGCGTCAGGCCCGGCGGGCTGGTCCGCGCCGTGTTTGGGGACGACAAAAATGTTGCTGGGCCGGATGTCGCCGTGGATCACATCCTCCTGATGCGCCTCCGACAGGGTGCGGGCCAGCGAGACCGCCCACTGCTGGAAGGTCCTGAGGGGCAGCGGGCGGTGAGTCGCCAGGTATGTGTCGAGCCGCTCGCCGCGGAGATACGGCATGACCAGATGCAGGCGGCCTTCGTGGGTGAAGGTGTCCAGGCAGGGGGCGATGGTCGGCAACGCCAGCTGGCGCAAAACAGCCGCTTCCTCGGTGAAGGTCGCCAGCTGGGCGGGGTCGATGGTCAGGCGGCGGTCCAGCGCACGGATGACGACGGTTTCGCCGGTCTGGGTATCCTCCGCCAGGAACACGTCGCCCAGCGGTCCCTGGGAAAGATATTCGCCTGAGCGGTAACGCTTATGCAGAATCATCGGGTCTCGCCGGGGATTGCGTGCGCTGGAGGCCAATTATACCCGACGGACGGGCAAACCAAAAAGCGGCGGCTCCCTCAGGAGGCCACCGCCTGGGCGATCCGAATTCGGTAGGGCAGGTGGGACTCGAACCCACACGGTAAAACCGGTAGATTTTAAGTCTACTGCGTCTGCCAGTTCCGCCACTGCCCCGACTGTTTGAAGTGTAACAAAGGATGAGATTCGCGTCAACGGCGACCGTCGGCGGGGTCGCATTTCATCCTGGGGGAGAGTGTCGGCAGCGGACGCACGCACGGGGTTCAAAACCCTGTGCTGATCCCCGCTGGTAAGCGCATTGAAGGGGCTATTAGCGCCGATCCCGGCCCCTTCAGTGGGCTTGACGGCTCAGTCGGCGGCTTTGAGCCGTTGGCGTCACCCCCTCGGCCCTCAAGTGTCAGGCACCCATCGGCGGGGTCGGGGCGCGGGATCAACATCCTGCGGAGCCGGGCGACAGCGCTGCGGGCGCGCCAACCGGCGGGCCTGAACCCCGCGCCCAAGGGCCGCCGCAGGCTGGCTCTGGGCATCGCCTCAGACGCGGGCCTGCTGTGCGCGGCAGTACCGGATGTAGTTCATGGCGAATTCGTCCCGCCCCAGCAGCAGGTCGGTGGCCAGCACCACGTCGCGCACCCTGGCCACGTTGACGATGGGGCAGTTCACCCCGGCCATGATCACCATAGGCAGGAAGGCGCGGTTGATCGTCTCGCGGTCGGGCAGGCCGTAGGAGACGTTGCTGGCGCCCAGGGCCAGGTTGACGCCCAGCTCGGCCTTCACCAGCCGGATGGCCTCCAGCGTGACGGCGGCGGCGGTGGAGTCAGCCCCCACGGTCATCGCCAGGCAGTCGATCAGGACCCGGTCGCGGGAGATGCCCAGCGATTCGGCCCGTTCCACGATCGTGCGGGCGATGGCCAGCCGCCGGGCCGCGTCAGTGGGGATGCCTTCGTCGTCCATGGTCAGGCCGATGACCGAGGCACCGTATTCGGCGATCAGGGGCAGGACTTCCGCCAGCGATTTTTCCTTGCCGTTGACCGAGTTCACCAAAGCCCGGCCCTCGTAAACCGCCAGCGCGGCCCGCAGGGCCTCCGGATTGGCGGTGTCGATGCTGATGGGAGCGTCCACCGCGGTCATGACCAGCCGGACGGCCTCCGGCAGCAGGGCGACTTCATCCACGCCCGCAGCGCCGACGTTCACGTCGATGATGTCCGCCCCGGCTTCCACCTGGGCGATGGCCTCCTGCCGGATGATGTCCAGCTGGCCTTCGACCAGCGCGGCGGTGAGCGCCTTCCGCCCGGTGGGGTTGATCCGCTCCCCGATCAGGCGGGTGGGGCCGTCGCCGATGATCACGGTCCTGGTGGCGCTGGATACGATAGTTTGCATCGGTCGATCTCCTGCCGGGCGAAAAATCAGCCCCTAAACGCATCCGTTTAGAGGCTGCATGAGCCACTGACGGTCCTGGATTACGCCGCGCCGATCAACTGCTTGGCCAGGCGCACGGCGCTGCTGGCGTCCGGGCTGTAGCCGTCCGCGCCGACCTGATCGGCATAAGCCTGGGTGACCGGCGCGCCACCGATCATGACCTTAACCTTCCCCCGCACGCCAGCATCTTCCAGCGCCTGAATGGTGGTCTGCATGGCGGGCATGGTGGTGGTCAGCAGGGCGGACATGGCCACCAGGTCCGCGCCATCCTGGACCGCCTTCACAAAGGTCTCCGGCGAGACGTTTGAACCCAGGTCGGTGATGGCAAAACCCGCGCCTTCCAGCATCATCGAGACCAGATTCTTGCCAATGTCGTGCAGGTCGCCCTGAACGGTGCCGATGGCCACCCGCCCCAGCGGTTTAGCGCCGCTTTCGATCAGCAGCGGTTTGAGCGGGGCCAGCCCGGCCTGCATGGCCCGCGCGGCGATCAGCATTTCGGGAATGTAAAACTCGCCGCACTCAAACCGCTCGCCGACCACCTCCATGGCCGCGATCAACGCCTGGTTAAGGATGGCCAGGGCATCGATGTTTTCAGCCAGGGCCTGCTGCACGCCGGCGGTGGTGGACGCTGCGTCACCCCGGATCACGGCTTCTCGAATGTCGTCCAGAATCGCCATCATTTCCTCCTTTGGAGATGATATTCTTTGGGCAGAGTCACATACGCAGAGTATACGCGCTTTTATACCCGATCCGGAAGTGAGCAGGGCTAATGACTGCCGCCAACGGGCCGAGCGAGGGTGACGATCGCCCGTCAGCCGGCAGCCTGCCAGCGGGGCCATGAATCGCGACGCTCCCCCCGCGACGCGGGCGTCGGCGCGTAGCGGCGCGACGAGTCGCGCCGTTGCTGGGGCGTCGGCATCCATGCCGCCGCTACGATCAGGCGTCGAGCACTTGGGCTACAGCGATTGAAATCCGCACTAATTGGTTAAAGTTCATCATGGTGACGCGGCTGCCCAACGGGTGTCCTTCCCGGCTGAAAAGCAGCCCCCAACAACCCGACCGGTAAACCCTGGGTCTATTATATGCCGTCGGCGACCGGAGGGCATTGATTTCCATCACCAATCCATCATAACAGACGGCGGGCGGGCGGCAAAACGGCCCTGAACACGCCGCCATGGTATCATCCCTCGTGGGCTTGCGGCCCGGATGCTTCGCGCGCCAGCAGGGTTGGGGAGCTGGCGAGGTCGCCGTCCCCGGCCTCCCGCAGCACCTCCCCCAGCGATTTGTCCAGGTTCCGGATCATGCTGGGGATGGCCAGCATCAGGGCGTTAAGCTCGTGGGGCCGGGTCATCTGCTCGGCGTAAGCGGCGATGGAATCCAGGCGCTGGCTGAGCCGCAGGTGCTCCTCCTCGCTGAGCAAGCCGGTGCGCAACATCTGGGAAAGGGCGGCCCGCTGGCCTTGCAGCAACTCGCGCAGGACGAGCCGCGTCACCCGGAGGTGGACTTCCGGATGTTCGTTGATGGTGCGTTGCATGTCTCGCTCGGTGGTCTGGCGCAGGTCGGCCAGGAAAGGGCGCAGTTCCTCGGCGATGAACGGCTCGAAGGCCTGCCGGGAATCGACCAGCTCGTTCATGGTCTGGCAGGCGGCCTGCAAGAGGTAGGTCTTGGCCAGCTGTGCCGTCAGATGCGGCGAATCGCGCAGAATCTGGCGCAGGTCCCGCACCCGGTCCCACCGCCCGATCAGGCTGGAGAGGATGGCGTACACCTGCTCGCTGGATTCGGCCTCTAACGACTGCTGTACCTGACTGACCAGTTCATCGATCTGCGCTTCGTAGGTGTGTTCGGTGATGAAGCCGCGCTGCTCCAATTCCAGCAGCGCCGTCCGCCGGTCGCGGACGATCTCGTTGAGGATGTACTGGGTGCGTTCGCGCAGCAGGTCCGGATCATCAAGCAACAGGCGCTCCATCTCCGTCCAGTGCCGCTCCAGCGAATGCCTGACGGCATCCTGGAAGTTCTCCTCCAGCGTGGGGGGCAGCAGGTGCTGGCGGCTGAGGCGCTCGACCGTCTGCTGGGTGGTGGTGATCATCCGCAGACGGGCCAGCAGGTTCTCCCAGCGCTCCCGCGTCTCCGAGCGCCGGGTCAGCCCCAGTCGCTTCAACAGCGGCTTTATCGTCAGCCCGCCCACCACCAGCGAGAAGATCACATAACCCAGCGTGAGCGCCAGCACCGTTTCGCGGCGGTCAAAGCCCAGCGGCAGGCTCAGCGCCAGCGCCAGGCTGACCGATCCGCGCAGCCCGCCCCAAAACATCACCACATCCCACTGGCGCGGGATCGGATTGTTGCCAGCCAGCCGTGACAGCGCCCCGACCGCCAGGACAACCAACGCCCGCGCCGCGACCACCATCACAATGCCCACCAGAATCGGGCCGACGCTGGCCCCCAGCAGCGGGATCGGCGACTCCAGCCCGATCAGCAAGAAAATGGCCGAGTTGATCAGAAAGGCGACCAGTTCCCAGAAATCGGCGATGCTGATCTGCGCCCCGACTGAACCTTGCCCGCCGGGCTGGGTGCTGCCCAGCGTCACCCCCGCCACCACCACCGCGATCACGGGCGAGACATGCAGGACTTCCTCCGCCAGCAGGAAGGTGCCGTAGGCCAGGATGATGGTCAGCGCGATCTGGATGGCGTTGTCGTCCGCCACCGTTTGGAAGATGGTGTTGGCCAGCATACCAATGGTGAAACCGGTCAGCGCCCCGCCGACCATGACCACGGCGAAACGCCCGATGCCTTCCGTAAGGTTGAACGTCCCGCCCACTGCCACGTCCATCAGGATGAGGAAGACGACGACCGCCACGCCATCGTTAAACAGGCTCTCCCCCTCCATCAGGACGCTGAGGCGCTTGGGCACGCGCAGTTCTTTGAGCAGGGCCAGCACCGAGACCGGGTCGGTGGCGCTGATCAGGCCGCCGAAGAGCAGCGCTATGGCCAGCGGCATCCCCAGCGCCAGATGAAGCCCCACCCCAATGATGCCCATCCCGATCAGCAGCCCTGGCACGGCCAGCCCCAGAATGATCCAGATATTGTTCATCAAGTTGGAGAGATCGAGGTGATAGGCCGCCTCGAAGATCAGGCCCGGCAGGAAAACCAGCAGGATCAGGTCGGTGCTGAGGCCGATGGGAAAGACCGCTTGCAGGTAGGCCGGCCCGGCCAGGCTGATGCCGATGCCCGTCAGCACGAGGGCGATGGTATAGGGGATGCGGATGCGCCGGGCGACAATGTACACCACCAGGGCTACCAGGATAAGCCCGATGATCTCCACTTCAACCCTGAGGGTCAGTTCTTCAGTAGGTGTCATGCTGGGCCTATCCGGTTAACGGGGTCACTGGAAAACCAACCAGTGGACTGCCAGGAAGCAGAGCGCTGATTCCCGCTGCCCAATGATTATAGGTCGTGTTGCCGGGTTTGGACAGTTCAGACGCCCGGCGGACGTACCGGCGTGGGGCGTTCAAACGCCGGTCGTTTGAATGACCGCGCTATGGCAGTTCGTAGCTGCCGCCCGGATCGATGACCACCACCTTGGTATCGGTCTGATTGTGGACGCGCTGCGCCCAGTCGGCCACGTCCACCTGGATGACCGGGAAGGTGTTGTAGTGGATGGGCAGCACCGCCCTGGGCCGGATGAACTCCACCGCCTGCACCGCTTCGTCCGGCCCCATGGTATAACAGCCGCCGATGGGCAGCACCGCCAGGTCGATGCCCTTGTCCCCGATCAACTTCATATCGGAGAACAGGGCGGTATCCCCGGCCAGGTACAGCCGCTGGCCGCCCCGGGTGGTGATCAGGATGCCATTCGGCTCGCCGCCATAGGAGCCGTCCGGCATGCTGGAGCTGTGGACGGCGGGGGTCAGCGCCACGATGCCAAAGTCAAAATCGAGGCCGCCGCCTGGATTCATGCCCTGGGTGTCGGCGACTCCCTGGTTGGCCATCCAGATGGACACCTCGTTGTTGGCGATCACCTTGGCCCCCGTCCGTTTGGCGATGGAGACCGAGTCGCCCACGTGATCGTTGTGCCCGTGAGTCAGCAGGATGAAGTCAGCCTCGATGGTGGCCGCATCGGCGGCGGCCAGCGGATTGCCGGTCAGGAAGGGGTCCACCAACACTTTAGTGCCGTCGATATTCAGGGCCAGCGCCGCATGGCCGAGCCAGGTCACTTTGACGGTCATGGGATTCTCCTCTATGCTCGTCAACAAAATCATTTAACACGATTAATATACGGATTTGCCCAAACGCGCAAGCGAGCGTGAAGGGACAGCGCCTCGCCGGCGCGGGTCGTGGGATGGCTGCCGTGCGCCTGGCAGGCCGGTCACTTGCCTTCCAGCTCAGGGGCGGGCACCGGTTCCCGCTCCGCCGCCGCTTCCTCCTCGCGCCACAATTCGGTGGCATGGTCGATGAACAGGACGCCGTTCAGGTGGTCAATTTCGTGCTGGAAGACGCGCGCCAGCCAGTCCCTGGCCTTGATCCGAATCCGGCGGCCATGCCGGTCCTGCCCTTTGACCGTCACCTCCACCGAACGGGGCACCGTGCCGAAGTAGCCGGGGATGGACAGACAGGCCTCCGTGCCGTCTACCACCTCCTTGGCGGCGCGGACGATCTGCGGGTTCACCAGTTCGTAGAGCACGCCCGCCTGGTCGCCATATTCTTCCCGGCTCCGTTCATCGTCGGGCAGACGGACGACGATCACGCGCTGGCCGACGTTAACCTGCGGGGCGGCCAGGCCGACGCCGGGCGCGGCCAGCATGGTTTCCACCATGTCGTCGATCAACTGGCCCAGCTTCTCATCAAACGTGGTGACCTTCACCGCCCGCCGCCGCAGAACTGCCGAGTTTCCGTCCCCTAAAATCACGATCTCGCGCCGCGCCATCACACCACACTCCTCACCCGCTCAGGGGCCAATGCCCGCATATTCCCCTCAACAAACTGCCGGCGCTGCCGTTTCCGATCACATCACCACCGGCCCTATATCCATAGATGCGGGACACCGCCGCCGGTCTCACCCCCGGCGCGCGCCCGGCCCGGCAACCCGGAAATACGCTCATGCGCATCTGTTTTTCCCTAATTATAGCGTTTGTGGCGGTGCCGTCCACCAGGACGTGTCCCCCAGGACGGGGGAATCGAGGCCGGATAAATGGCGCGTGAGAGCGGGGCCGGTACCATTGAAAGGGCCGCGCCGGTCACTTATACTGGAGCGCGTGAGAAGGGATGGGCCATGTCGGAAGCCAATGCTCCCCGACGGATCAGCCTGCTCTGGCCAGCGGGGACCTCGCCAGCGGCCAAAACCGGTTTGAGCGAGCGCAGCGTCCGCGACCTGGACTGTGCCACCATCGTCAGGGCCTTCAGCAACGAGCGCGCCCACCACGAGGCGATCACCCACCTGCTGGCTGCGTTATGCGCCGACCCGGCGGTCATCCGCTACCGCCAGGAGGTTCTGGAAGACCTGTTGCGCTATCCGGCGCTTCAGGCGTGTTTCCGGGAGCTGCTGCCCCGGATCGACGCGCTCGGTTACCTGCCCGATCTGGGCGGCGAGCGCCCCAGCCTGTATGAGGTCGCCTGGCGGGCGGGCGAACTGGAAAATCTGGTCCAGTGCGTGTACGCTCTCGGCGAGACCTTCCGGAGCGTGAGCGGGGGCCTGTTGTCGGCAGGGCTGCGGGCCTGGCGCGACACGGTCGCCCGTCTGGCGCGCGACGACACGTTCCAGGCGCTGGCCCGTGAACTGCCGGACCTGCTGGCCCGGCTGCGGGCCGTCCGCAGCATCACGGTCGGCGTCAACCTGGATCAACAGTTACGCCCGGTGGAAGCGACGCTCGTCGCCGTGAATAAGGAGAAGTTCCGCTCGGCCTCGCTGCTGGACCGGCTTTTCGGCGGGACTGCCGGAGAGCTGACCGGCCTCGGCCCGTTGCACGGCGTCCCGGCCTACGTCCAGGAGCTGGGCGAGGTCAAGCCGCAGATGGTCCCCCTGTTCCGCGATCTGTCCGACGTGCTGGAGAAGATCAGCCGTCCAGTGGCCAGGGAGCTCCGCCGCTACGCCAGCGTGAACGGGGACTTCCTGGTCGGCCTGCGCGGGGAATTACGTTTTTACCTGGGCGCGGTGGAGATGATCCAACGCCTCACCGCGCATGGACTGCCGATGTGCCGGCCGGAGATACTGCCGCCGGAGGCGCGGGCCTGTGAAATCGCCGACTGCTACAATGTCAATCTGGCCCTGCGCCTGATCGGCGAGGGCCAGCACAACGACCTGGGCGACGTGATCGTCCGGAACGATGTGGCCATCGGCTCCCAGGGACGTATCATCATCCTCACCGGGCCGAACCAGGGCGGCAAAACCACCTACATGCAGGGCATCGGCCTGGCGCAGGTGCTGGCCCAGGCGGGGTTATATGTGCCGGGGAGCCGGGCGCGCATCAGCCCGGTCGACGCCATCTACACCCATTATCCGGTGGAGGAGCGGCTGGACCAGGGGACCGGGCGGTTCGGCGACGAGGCGCGGCGGCTCAGCGACATCTTCGGCCAGGCCACGCGCCACAGCCTGCTGCTGCTCAACGAATCGCTCTCCAGCACCAGCGCGGGCGAGAGCCTGTACCTGGCCCAGGATGTGGTGCGCATCCTGCGGATGATGGGGGCGCGGGCCATCTTCGTCACGCACCTGCACGAACTGGCCGCGGCCGTCGATGACCTGAACGCCCACACGCCGGGTGACAGCCGGATCGTCAGCCTGGTATCATCGGTGATCAGCGCCGGCGACTCCCCCGACGGGGGCGGGACGGTCCGCCGATCGTTTAAGGTCGTCCCCAGCCCACCGATAGGCCGCAGCTACGCCCACGAACTGGCGACCCGCTACGGGGTGAGCTTCCAGCAGCTCACGGCCTTGCTGAAGAAACGCGGCGTCCTCGAACACGACCCGGACGACGAGTGAGAAAGGTTAGGGATATGTCACTGACAGGAAAAAAAGTGGCCATTCTGGCCGAGGACCTCTACAACGAGTTTGAGTTGTGGGTGCCCTACTACCGGATGTTGGAGGGCGGGGCGCAGGTCACGCTGGTGGGGCCGCAGGCGGATACCGTCTACCAGAGCAAACACAACCTGCCCGCCCGCACGGACGCCGCCGCCCGCGACCTGAACGGAGCCGACTTCGACGCCGTGATCATCCCCGGCGGGTACGCGCCGGACCGCATGCGCCGCGATCCAGGTATGGTGGCTCTGGTGCGGGAGGCGTTTGCCGCCGGTCGCCTGGTGGCTTTCATCTGCCATGCGGGCTGGCTGTCCATCTCGGCGGGGATCGTCAGGGGCCGACGGATAACCGGCTTTTTTTCGATCAAGGACGATCTGGTTAACGCGGGCGGCATCTATGTGGACGAGCCGGTGGTGTGCGATGGCAACCTGATCACGTCCCGCACCCCGGCGGACCTGCCGCACTTCTGCCGGGCCATCGTCACCGCGCTGGAAGCCGCCGGTTAGAAAGAGGGCGATCCATGTTACCTTTACAGGATATCAACCCCACGCGGCGGTTCCCCATCGCCACCCTAACCCTGATCGGCGTCAACGTCCTGGTGTACCTGGTTTACCAGGCCCCGCTGTCCGACCAGGCGGCCTACCGCCTGGCGCTGGATTGGGCGGTGGTGCCGGCCCAGGTTACGCGCAGCTTCAACACGGAAGCCATGATCGACCTCTTCCGGGCCATGTTCATGCATGGCAGCCTGGCCCACCTGCTGGGCAACATGCTCTACCTGTGGATCTTCGGCGACAACCTGGAAGACCGGATGGGCATCCCGCTGTACCTGGGCTTTTATTTCCTCAGCGGCCTGGCGGCGACCTTCGCCCAGATCATGGTGGAACCCACCTCGCCGCTCCCCCTGTTGGGGGCCAGCGGGGCCATCGCCGGGGTATTGGGCGGCTATCTGTTGATGTTCCCCGGCGTGAAGGTGCGCGGGCTGATCTTCTTCGGTTATTTCGCCCGAATCGCGGAAATATCGGCGTTGTGGGTGCTGGGCATGTGGTTTGTGATCCAGCTCCTCAATGGGGTGCTGTCCGCTGGTATGATGGTGGGCGGCGGCGTGGCGTGGTTCGCGCATATCGGCGGCTTCCTGGCCGGGCTGGTGATGATGTGGGTCTTCCTGCGCCTGCGGCCACAGCCCCCGCCGGTCCAGCGCCAGCAGATACTCTACCACCGTTACGATCCGCGCCAGGGGCAGGGATACTGGTGGTAAACCGCGCCGGACGCTGAGGGTGGCGGTTGCGTCACCCATCTTTTCAGATCGGCCACCCTGCCGGTCAAAGGCGAGCGCTCCCGCTCGCCTTTTTGATCCATTTTTTCCTGACCGCAAACCACACAGTCCTCACACCGACCCTTCACAGGTTCCACACAACCCTGCCCTATAGTGGCGGGCAGAACAGCAGGGAAACGCGCGGTCCATCCCGCGTGCTGAGAAGCCTGTTAGGAACGATAGTCGAGTAAAGGAAAGGGGATACCATGAACAAAAAATCCGTGGTGATGATCAGTCTGGCAGGGGTAGCGCTGCTGGGCACCCTGGCGCTCACCGCTGGGACGAGTTACGCGCAGGGTCCGCAGCAGGGGCCGCGTGGCGCGGGCGGTTACGGTCAGGGGTTCGGCGCGGCGGGGGACGTTCAGCCGCCCACTAACGCCGGAGAGGGCTATGGCCTCCAGCTACAGCAGCAGGACCGGCTTCACGACTACGGCGACCCGTGGGTGGACGCCATCCGGCAGCGTTTCGGCGGCGGCGGGCGCATGAACCAGGGGGCGAATCCGGGCGGGGCGGGCCGGGGTCTCTATGCCGCCCAGGTAGGTTCGGTCGATGGCGCGCTGCCGGCGGCAGTGATTGACGCGCTGGTGGCTGGCATCAACGACGAATACCACGCCTATGCCACTTACCAGGCCGTCATCGACCAGTTCGGCCCGGTTGCGCCGTTCGTCCGCATCCAGCAGGCCGAGGCAGCCCATATCGCCGCGCTGGCGCGCGCCTTTGCCCGCTACGGCCTGGCAGTCCCGGCGGCACCGCCGCTGGCGGCAACGCCCGGCTTCGCCAGTATTGAGGACGCCTGCGCGGCGGGCGTGGCCGCCGAGACCGCCAACCTCGCGCTGTACGACGCCTGGCTGGAGACGGTGAGCGACTATCCGGACCTGGTCCGCGTCTTCACGGCGCTGCGGGATGCCTCGGAGTTTAACCACCTGCCCGCCTTTCAGACCTGCGCCGGGTGAACGCTCCGCCTCACCGCGATGACGGGGGGCGCGCCTGGCCGCGTCCCCCTTTTGTTTCTCTTCTGATAGGCCCCGCGCCCCGCCGGAACCATTTGTCTTGCGTTAGGACATCATAAGCGCTTCATAACCGGACTCATTTGTGGCGGCTGGACTCCCGTGTTAACATACTTCAGGGGTAAGGATTGCTGCCAGGCGGGAGCCGTCGTGAAACGGTCGCCATTTTTTCTTTTTTCGGCTTTGTTCCTGTGGCTCACGCTGGTCATGATGGCGATCAGCGGGGCGCTGATCCAGGCCCAGGGCGAGCCGACCGAGACCGAAACACCAACCCCGACCGAGACGCCCTTCGGCAACTACGTCTACTTCAATGACGTGTACGTCCGCGGCGGGCCGGGGCGCGACTACCCGCCGGTGGGGCAGCTCGTCGGCGGGATGCAGGTGCGCCCGGCCGCCCGCAGCGACGATGGTCGATGGGTGCTGATCCATTACCGGCAGGGATTCGGCTGGGTGCGCCGCGATCTGGTCATCTGGATGGATGACGTGGACGCGCTGCCGGTGCTGGCCGGGGGCGTGACCCCTTCGCCGGACCCTGACCGCATCACCAACACGCCCTTTTTCCCCACGGAAACGCCGACGGGCAATTGGGCCAACGTCAGCCAGGAAGGGGCCTACCTGCGCGCCGGGCCGGGCCGGACCTATCTGGTGCTGGGGGCGCTGCACGCGGGCGAGGTGGTGGCCCCCGTGGCCCGCACCGAAGACCAAGCCTGGGTGATGATTCGTTACGGGGATGGCTTCGCCTGGGTGCTGCGCGATCTGGTCCGCTGGGTGGACGACCTGGGGGCGCTGCCGGTGATCGCCACCGATACCCCGGCGAACCTGACCCCGTCCCTGACGTTCACCGCGTCGGTTACGCCGTCGTCCACGGCAACGGTGACCGATACAATCACACCCTCGTTCACGCCCATTGCCACGGCCACGCTGACGCCGTCCCCGGTCCCAACAGCGACGGCGACGCCTGGGCTGGGGCCGAGAGTGACCGCTGGGCCGACGATCACGGCGTCACCGACCGCGACGCCATCCGCCACGGCCACCGCCACGGCCAGCCCGACGCCGACCGCTGTGCCGACGGAGCGTCCAACCAGCACGGCAACCAGCACCCAGACCCCGACGGCTACCCTGACGGACACGGCGACGGCCACCCGCACCCCAACTGACACGCCTTCGCCAACGGCCACCGATACGGCCCTGCCGACGGATACGCCGACCAACACCCCAAGCAACACTCCTACCGCCACGCCGACGAATACGGCCAGCCCGACGAATACGCCGACCCACACCCCCAGCGATACGCCCACCGCCACGCCAACGGATACGCCC
>DAOTXK010000035.1:0-9391 GCA_034435395.1 Anaerolineae bacterium
ATCTTTGCCGACCTTGTCCATCACCTCGGCGATCAGCTCGCCGATGGTGCGATCCTGGGCGGAGATAGAGGCGACGTTAGCGATTTCTTCTTTGGTGGTGATTTCAATCGCCTGGGCTTTGATTTGATCTGCAACCACTTTGGTGGCGGCTTCGATGCCGCGCTTAAGCAGCATGGGGTTAGCGCCAGCGGCGAGGTTCTTCATGCCCTCCGTAACAATCGAGTGCGCCAGCACGGTGGAGGTGGTGGTGCCATCGCCAGCTATATCGTTGGTTTTGGTGGCGGCTTCTTTGAGCAGTTGGGCGCCCATGTTTTCAAAGGGGTCTTCCAGCTCAATTTCCTTGGCGACGGTCACACCGTCGTGAGTGATGGTTGGAGCGCCGAACTTCTTGTCGAGGGCGACATTGCGGCCTTTGGGCCCCAACGTAGTGACGACGGCATCCGCCAGCTTATCAACGCCGCGCTTAAGGCCACGGCGCGCTTCTTCACGGAAGACAAGTTGCTTGGGCATGGTTATTTTCCTCCAGCAAATCTGGTGCAGTTGCGAGGGTGTCGGTTATGCTTGTTCGACAATCGCCAGGATGTCACTTTCCTTGAGGATAAGGAGCTTCTCTTCGTCGATCTTGATTTCGGTGCCACCGTACTTGGCAAAAAGCACCTGATCCCCGATCTTGACATCCAGCGGCACACGCTTGGTCCCGTTCTCGTCGAAGCGTCCTGGCCCCACGGCCAGCACTTCCCCTTGTTGGGGTTTTTCTTTGGCCGTTTCGGGCAGCACTAACTGCCCGCCCGCAAAGGTCTCTTCTTTTTCGACGGGCCTGACCACCACGCGATCATTCAGTGGTCGCAGCTTGAGAGCCATAGTCACCCATCCTCCTTGAGTCAGATATTAGGTTTCGGTTGCTCGCAGCAGAATGTGTCAGAAATGCACCCGATTAGCACTTGGCAGCATAGAGTGCTAAAATCTGAAGGCAGTTTACCAGAGCCACCGGGGAATGTCAAGCGATTCTAGCACACTTCTTATAGAAGTGCTAGGAGTGCGGAGTATAGTTACCCCTATTGTCAAGACCACGCATCGGCCAAAATAAGCTCGAAAGCGGACGATGGGGTTAAGCCGATAAGTAGACATCGGCAGGCACACGATAGTCCAGGCTTTGGCGCGGAGTATCGCCTGATTCTACGCCAGGGGCACGATCTGATGATCGAGCGGGAATGGCAGCAGACGGCCACGACGATTCGGGTCTGGCTGGAGCGGCTTAAGCCCTGGCTGGTGGATGATTGATGGTTCCTTTCAGCCGATGGTAGGTGTCAACCAATATTCGCGGCTGTCGCCTTCCGCCGTCCATCCCACAGTGCCGTTATAATCCACCTGCCACCAATACATGCCATCCACGCACTCCGGCCCTGCCATCACCGTGAAATCTTCGCCGGGCTGAATCTGGCCTATGACCTCACCCACTGCGGGCTGGCTGCGCAGGTTGTTGGGGGTGGTGTCATGACTCACAATGCCGATATGACCGACGACCAGACGCGGCGGGAGGGCGTTCCCACAAGAGACAGGTTGATCAATGCGCCACGCGGTGGGTCCCCAATACAGGTGATACAGGTGAGCAAAACGACCTTCTAGAGTTGGCCCTTCCGTGACGTGCCCATCGGGCCAGAGAAAGGTCAGGAGACCGTCGGATGTGAACTGCGCCACCGCCTGTCCATCCGGGCTTAACGCGATGCTGGAAGTACCCGAAACTCGATTCTGACCCTCGATCTGCTGCCCATTGGGATAGGTAAGTGTCCACGAATAGAAATCAGGCCATTCCGCGTCGGCATGGTAAGCGAAGGTCACCGCCGCCGATTCGGGAGCCAGGGGATTATACAGTTCCGGTACGGCCAGCGCGGGATGGAGATTCCCGGTGAGAGGATTGATCAGATCCCAGTTTCCGGCGGGCGTATACTGCACCGCGATCTCATCCAGCTCACTGCTGTGGACCCACAGGTAGCGGCTAAACCTCTGCACGTCGCTTTCGGGGAGCCGCGTAGAAGAGAGCAAACTCCCATCCTGATCGCTGTATACCTGTATGCTCGTGAACCAGTCGTTTATGCTGAAGTCGTACTCAATACCGATGGCGGCTAACCCGCTGCTGCCCCAGGTTGCTTCACCCGGACTCGGACCGGCTTCATATTGATCGGGTAAATTAGTGACCAGCACTTCGGTATCGCCCCGGTTGAAATCATAAATGACCAGGCGGTTGGTTTCTGGTGCAAAGGAGGGGTAATGGAGTTCGCCCCAGGCCAGCCGCGTGCCATCTGGCGACCACGTGGGCGCTGAACGCAGGATAGCGTTGTCTGGCACACCATCCACCAAAAACGAGGCGTCGGCCGGCTGGATCGCAATGGGCGTGATCGCAAGGGTCGTGAGATTGAGCACCGTGATATCCGAAGGTGGCGACCCGCCGCCGGGTGCGCCTACACGCTCCACCGCTTCCACGCTGATCGGCGACCAGTTTCGGTAGGCGATTCTCGTGCCATCCGGTGAGAGCGCCGCACCCTGAATGTGCCCATCATGAGTCACATTGGTGAGGGACGTTCCATCAACTGTCCAGAGATCGTTATCAGCCAGGATGATCAGTGGCGGTTGTTCTTGCGCCTGCGAAACGGCTGCCCCCGGCAGCACGAGCAAAGCAGCGAGCAGAACCGAAACAATTCGTTTGAGCTTCATTGACGCTTCCCTTGTTTCTATCTATCCCTGTTCAGTCTATCTTATAGTTACCTCTATTGTCAAGACCACGCATCGGCCAAAATAAGCTCGAAAGCGGACGATGGGGTTAAGCCGATAAGTAGACATCGGCAGGCACACGATAGTCCAGGCTTTGGTGCGGGCGGTCATCGTTGTAGAAGGTGAAGTAGTCCTGCAACCCGCTGGCTAAGGCCGGCACCGGGTTCTGCTGATGGCGGTGGGCCGTCAGCGCGGCGAGGGGCGGAGCTGTATCAGGCGACCCTCCATCACGGCGACGGTGATCAGGCCCTGGGGGCTGACGGCGACATCTACCGGGTGATCGGGGTAGAAGCTCTGTCCCTGGACGTGCAACAGTTCGAGGCCGTGGTCGGGGTAAAAAGGGTCCACCGGCAGGAGAACCTCCCATGGCGACGGGTCTCCGTGATCGTCCAGGATGGGATTGCCGTGCTCGTCGGCACAGATTTCGAGTTCGCCCATTCGGTCAAAGCAGAGGCGGAGCAAGGCGTAACCGCTGGGTATGCGGCGGTTCCAGCTGCCGCTGGTCACCAGCAAAAGATCACCCTCGAATTCGGGGAACGCCTGCCCATGGTAAAAAGCCATCCCGGCGGGGCGGCTGTGCGCGGGGAGGGTGAGGACGGGCGGGGTAGTTTCCTGGCAGAAGTCAGCCGTGGCACCGGAGATAGTCTCATCCCACACAAGTCCGCTGGCGGTGGCGTAACAATACGGCCAGCCGAAGTGCTCTCCCCACCTGCCGAGACGGTTGAGTTCCTCCAGCGGGACGTCTTCCCCCAGAAATTCCCGACCGCTGTCGGCGGTCCACAGGACGCCGCTAACCGGATGCCAGGCAAAATCGAAGGCGTTATGCAAGCCGCGGGCGACAATCTGTTCGTCGGTGCCGTCCAGGCGATAGCTGAGGATGGTGCCACGGCGGGGATCGGTTTCCTCACAGGCGTTGCAGCTTGCTCCCTTACTGACGTACAGCCGACCATCCGGGCCGATGCCGAGGCTGCCTGTCCATTCGCCGGGGCCAGCGGGCAGATCATTCACAATCACGTCCACTGCGTCAGCGCGGTTGTCGCCGTTCGTGTCCGCCAGCCGGTAAATCGCTCGCTCGCCGGAGACATACCAGGCATCCTCGTGCCAGACAAGGCCATTGGGGACGGTCAACCCACTGGCGAACGTATGGAGCGGGTAGCTGCCAGTGTCGGGATCGCGCCCGCCGACCCAGGCCAGAGTCCCTTCATCGGGGCGAACCAAAAACAGCGCGCCGCACCAATCACGCGGCTCCGGAAGCTGGTCGCACGGCGGGGCGTAGGCGATGGATGTGATCGCGGCGACGGAGGAATGGGGGAGTTCCGCCAGGATGTACTCCGGGCAGAAGCGGCTTGGGTCCAGGACCGGGCGCTCGACGATCGTGCCCAGTTCGCCGCAGGGCAATCCATCCTGGGGTGTTGGGGTGGCCGCTAACCGGGCGCTGCTCGCCTCGGTTGGGGCGGCACTGGCGACGGCAACCAGGGCGATCAGGGCAGTTGCTGCGGCACTCAGGAGGATGGCACAGGTGTTCATGAAGGACTCCACCACGCGGTTGCCACACAGGACCAGCCATGCTCTCTATGCTACCGGGCGCAGGGGACTCCCCGCAACTGATTGGGGTTGCCGGGTGGTTGGTCACGTCTTACAATGAGATCCGCCAGATCGCTTGCGGCGAAGGATGCGGTTGTGATGCGTCGACACTGGTACCGGTGGATTCTTTTTGGCGTGGTGATAAGCCTGGGATGGCCTCCGTTGGGGAGTGGCCTGGCAGCACCGCCCGCCCAGGAGCGCATCGCGCTGATATATGGCCAGACGGTCACGGGCAGCATTGATGATACACACTTTTTTCGCCAGTATCGCTTCACCGGGTCAGCAGGCGACCCCATCGTCATCACGATGGATGCGATTTCCGGCAACCTTGATCCGTTGTTGCTGCTGGGCGATGCCGATCTTAATCTGATCGCTGAGGATGATGACGGGGGAGGGGGCTTCAATGCCCGGTTGGAAGTTGTCTTGCCCGCTGATGGCGTTTATATCATTGAAGCCACGCGCTATGGGCAGGATACGGAAGCAGGACAAAGCAGCGGCGAATTCCGGCTGACGTTGGTCGCCAACCGGGCCGTGGCCGGGGAGGTGACCCGGGGCGGTGTTTTTGCGCCGCTCGATTTTGGCGATACGGCGCGGGGTTTGCTGACCACTGCGAATCCTTTCCATCTTTTCTGGTTCCAGGCGCAGGCCGGCGATCGGGTCAGCGTGCAGAGCGCGCTTGGTGTGGGAGTTTCGGCGTCGCTGTTTCTGTATGATGCCGCTTTTGTTGAACTGGCGCACGATCCTGCCGGGCGAGAGGTGGGCGCCGACATTGGCCAGGGGGGCATCTATTTTGTCGCTCTGGCGCTGAACGACGGCGCAGCCAGTGGCACGTATGCGCTCGCCCTTTCCGGCAGCGTCAGCGGGCCGGCGGATGGGGCGGTGGCCCTGCCGCTGGTCTATGGGCAGCGCATTGAGGGCGCTGTGACCGACGGACGCCCGTCGTCCCGGTACCGTTTCGAGGGCAGGACCAGTGAGCAAGTCCTGATTCGGATGGAGGCGCTGGACGGCGACCTTGACCCCTTTTTATATCTCTACGGCCCCAACGGTGAAATCGTCGGTCAGGATGACGATAGCGCTGGCGGTCTGGACGCCGAACTGGCGGCGGTGTTGCCGGTGGATGGCTCGTACACGCTCGTTGCGACGCGCTTCGGCGGCGAAAACGGGTCAAGTGTGGGGGCTTACGCACTATCCCTTACCTTGGGCGTGTCTTCAGGCGACGCCGCCAGCGCGGCGGATACGTCTCCTGGCTATGCGCTGCCGGAAGACTTCGTCGGTCTTCCCCAGATTCGTTATGGCGACGCCATCGGCGGGACGATCGCGGGCGATGATTATTTTGGGGCTTATATTTTTGAGGCGGCGGCAGGCGATGAGGTGGTCATCACAATGGAGCGGGTGACCGGGGACCTGGACCCGCTGGTACGGTTGCTGAACGCCGACCTGGAAACAGTCGCCGAGCATGACGACATCAGTGCCGGGAACTACAATGCCCGGCTGACCTATACGATCCCTGCCGATGGCTACTACGCGATTCTGGCGATGCGTTACCAGGGCGAGACGGGGACGACCAGCGGCGATTATATGCTGACCCTGGACGCGACCAATGTGGTCACCCACAGCCGGGTGGCGACGTTGCTCCCCGCGACGGTGATGACGGCGGGCGAGACCGCCAGCGGTCGGATTGGCGACTCCATGGCGGCGCTGTTCGCTTTTTATGCAGCCGCCGACGATGTGGTTGATTTCTCTCTGCAAACGAGTGGCCTGCTGGCGGACGAAGCGATGCTTATTCTGGCTGATGCGGATTTGAACGAAGTCGGCGTCAGCTACGATGGCACCTTGCGGTATACGGTTCCGGAAGATGGGCGGTATACGGTCATCGTGTCCCGGCAGCGCGGTCCGCTGGGTGATGCCAGGGGCTTTTTTGAGGTATCGCTCACCGGTGCGACGGCAGCGCTGCCGGAAGAGGCGGCGGGTGGCGGCGAGGCGCTGGGGCCTGGCAGCCTGCTGACCTATGGCACGGTGGTCACGGAAACGATCACCGACGCGCAACCGGCGGTGGAGTATTATTTCCTGGGGCAGGCTGGCGACCGGATCACCGTGCGCATGGAGGCGCTGGACGCCACCCTTGATCCGATGGTCGTGATCCTGGATGCGGAAGGAAACCAGGTGGTCAGTGATGACGACAGCGGTGGCGACCTGAACGCCCTGATCGCGTCCTACCTGTTGACGGGGGATGGTCAGTACACGCTCGTCGCCACCCGCTACGAAAGGGAAAGGGGTTCCTCGCGCGGGCGCTTTGAGCTGACGCTGGCTGGCGTGTCGGTGACGCAACTCACGCCGTCCCCGGAGCGGTCGGGGCTGGCGGCAGGCACTGCTTTTCCGCTGGGGCTGGGCCAGACGGTGAGCGGAACGATAGATGATGAGTCGATAGCCGTGTTTTATGCGTTCCAGGTGGAAGCCGGGACGGCTGTGGTGATCGACATGGTAAAAACGGCAGGTGACCTGGACCCCTTTCTGGCGCTGTTGGATGCCGGGCAGAATCTGGTGGCGACTGATGATGACAGCGGGGGCAACCGTAACGCCCGGCTGCGGTTCACGGCCTCCTCCAGCGAGTTGTACTATATCGTGGCCACCCGTTTTGAGTGGTTCGAGGGCACCACCACCGGGGAATATCTGCTGAGTCTCATCGCCCGGTGATGCAGGATTGTAAAGGCGTGACAAGGGATGTCGGAGCAGGTGGTATGAGGCGGCTGTTCCTGCTGATGGTTCTGTTGGTGATGGCGATAGGCCCGGGAGGGTCAATGGTTCGGGCGCAGGAGGGCCGCCAGCTTCGCTACGGCGATACGGTGCAGGGGACGATCAGCGGTGGCGGGTATCGGCAGGTGTTTTACTTCCAGGCCCGGCGGGGTGACGTAGTGTCGGCGCAGATGTCACCCCTCAGCGGCAACCTGGATGCCGTTTTGCTGTTGGCGGATAACGTCGGTAACGTGCTGGCGATGTCTGATGATGCCGGGGAATCGCTGGGTGCTGCGGTGGCAACCGTGCAAATACCAGAAGATAATTATTACTTCGTCATCGCCACGCGTTTCGGCCATGGCCTGGGCGTCACCGAAGGCGGTTACGAATTACGGTTGCAGCGCGTAGGGGTGACGTCTGAAGCGGGTGTTTTCCTGAACTACGGCGACTCGGTGATCGGTTTGATCGATGATGAGACGCCGCGGGTTGACTATGTGTTTGAAGCTCAGCGCGGGGACATTGTCAACGTCTATATGCAACGTATTTCCGGGAGCAACCTGGATTCTTACCTGTATATCGCCGACGAGAATCGACAGGTGCTGGTGGCTAACGACGACCGCGAAGGGTCCCTGGACGCTCAGATCAAGGGGTTTCTGATCCTGGAGCCGGGGTATTACACGATTGTGGCGACCCGGTTCGGGCAGGAGGCCGGCTTGACGCAAGGCAGTTATGTCCTGACGCTGGAAACAGCCCCGACCAGCGGTCTCGGCCTGACGCCGGAAGCCGCCTTGCTGCTGCGTTATGGCGAGGCGCTGGAAGGGGCCATCGACGGCGAATATCCCTGGCACTATTACACATTCGGCGCTAAACGGGGGGACATCCTCACCATCAGCCTGACCAGGGCCAGCGGCAATCTGGACCCCTTCCTGACCCTGCTTAATGTCCGCCAGGAGATTCTGCAGGAGGATGATGACTCCGGCCCCAGCAACAACGCGTTGATTGAGTCGTTTATCGTTCCGGAGACGGGCACCTACTACATCCTGGCCACGCGCTACCAGGGTGAAGCTGGCTCCACTGCCGGCGACTATGTGATCCGGCTGGAAGGAGCAACCGGGGAAGCGCCGGTGGTTGCGCCCGGCACACTGACCATCCTGTATGGCAGCACGGTGGCCGGTGAGATCAATGATGGGTTGCCGGCGGCGACGTATGCCTTCCTGGCCAAGGCCGGGGATGTGGTCACCGTCGCCATGACACGCACGGCCGGGGACCTGGACCCGTATTTGTTGCTGTTTAAGGCGGATAGCACCCAGCTGGCGCAAGACGATGATTCGGGCCCTGACAAAGACGCCCGCATAACCGCTCTGACCATCCCGGAGGATGGCATCTACTACATCGTCGCGTCCCGGTACCTGTTGCAGGGGGGCGACACGAGCGGTCGCTACAGCCTGTCGCTGGTACGCCAGGACTCGGCTGGTGGCTCCGCCGGGCCATAGTTGATTTGATGCCAAGTCGCCTGCCTGTTAAAATCGCCCCTCGCGCCTTGTCACAGAGGAATGCTGGGACCAAAACGATGGGTGAGATTCTGACCCGAGAACAGGCTGCCCGGCGCCGGGCAGAACTGGCCGCCAGCGGGAAGATAGTGGTATTCACCAATGGCCACTTTGACCTGTTCCATGTGGGCCATCTTGACTACCTGGAGAAGGCGCGGGCGTTGGGCGACGCCCTTTTCGTGGGAATCAACGATGACGCATCCACCCGGCGCTTGAAAGGGGATGGGCGTCCTCTGATCCCGGCGAATGAACGGGCCCGACTCATGGCAGCGCTGGCTCCGGTGACGGCGGTGGTGATCTTCGGGGAAGATACGGCGGACGAACTGATCCGGCTTCTTCGGCCAGACATCTATGTCAAAGGGGGCGACTACGCGCATAAGGAACTCCCGGAGCGCCCGACCGTTGAGGCGCTGGGGGGTCGGGTCGAGCTGATCGATTTTGTGCCTGGACACAGCACCAGCGATCTGATCGCCCGCATCAAAGCCCTGCCGGAGGACGAATGACGGCGGAGACCGTACCGGAGGTTGCTGCGCGCTCTCCCGTGGATTGTGAGCCGTTTGACGGCGACGCGGTGGCTGGCATCGCCGACGATGTCCGGGTCGCCAAGGCGACTGGCGTGATCGCGTTGGGTAATGTGGCCAGCCGGCTCCTGGGGCTGGGGCGCGAGATGCTGCTCAGCGATCTCTTCGGTGCCGGGGCAGCGGTGGACGCCTTCAACATCGCGATCATCGTCCCACGCACGCTGTATGATCTCC
>DAOTXK010000036.1:0-13101 GCA_034435395.1 Anaerolineae bacterium
GATCAAACATCCGTCCCTGGTCGCCCAGCTGGACCAGGGCGCGATCGGTCATCGGCGGGTCAAGCAACTGGCCGATCAGTTCGCTCTGCGGGGAGGGGAGCGCGTCACGCAGGGCCGTGATCATGGCCCGGACGGGGGGCGTGATGTGGACCGGCAGGCGGGTGGTATTGAGGGCGTGGAGCAGCCGGGCCAGCTTCGCCGTGGCGTTGGCGGGGCTGTAGCGGGGTGCCGAGCCATGCCCGGCGGGACCGCGCACGACGGCCACCGTCCGGCAGAACTGTTTTTCGGCCACCACGATGGGGTAAAAGCGCCGGCCCCCCATGTCGAGGGTGAAACCGCCAAACTCCCCGATAGCGTAACGCACCCCGGCAAACAGCCCCGCGTGCGCCTCAACCAGGAACTTGGCCCCCATGTCGCCGGAGGCTTCCTCGTCGCTGAGGACGGCCAGGATCACGTCGCCGGGCAGAGGTGTCCCTTCCGCTTTGGCCCACATCACGGCAGCCAGCATCATGGCCACGCCGGCCTTCATGTCCAGCGCGCCGCGCCCCCAGACGAATCCATCGGCGATGTGGGCCTCGAACGGCGGGTAGGTCCACGTCTGGCCCTCAGTCGTGACCAC
Organism: Anaerolineae bacterium; assembly: GCA_034435395.1. Classification (GTDB taxonomy): domain Bacteria; phylum Chloroflexota; class Anaerolineae; order Aggregatilineales; family Ch27; genus DAOTXK01. The sequence continues at coordinate 620 of DAOTXK010000036.1, forward strand.
GTCGATATGTCCCTGCACCAGCAGCGGCGGCGCATGACCGTCCCCGCGCAGCCGGGCGATCAGATTGGGGCGGTCGGGGTGTCTGGCCAGGATGGTCGTCTCGATGCCCAGGCCGGTCAGCAGGTCGTTGATGTAGGCGATGCAGGGACCCTCGTTGCCGGGGGGATTGGTGGTGTCAAAGCGGATGAGGTGTTGCAGCAGCTCCACGGGCCGTTGATAGATGGTGGTTGGTTCGGACATCGCCGTTGATTCCTTCTCGGACAGGAGCCGGTGCAGGCGGGCATCAACCGGGCTACCGCCCGTGAGAGACGCAGCACAGCACCCTGGAAAGAGGGAAGAATGCCAGGCAGCCCTTCAGGAGAGGGGCCTGGCGACGGGCGTATTCTAGCCTGAGATTAACCGCCGGGCCATCATTTGGATGAGGGGAGGGCGGATGATCATGCAACAGGGGCGCGGATCAGGCCGTGCCCCTGCTGCTGATTAGATGGTGAGGATGCGCCGGGCGGACTGTCGCCTCAGCGCCCGATGCCCAGGCTGCCGCCAAATGCGGCTGAAATCTGCCCGTAGATGTCGCCGATGGTGGAGACATCACCTTCGTAGAAGATGCCGTTGGTCGCCAGGGCGATGTCGCGCAGGGTGGCGCGGTCGGCGTCTGCGCCGTAAGCGATGGTGTACACCGCCGCGCCGGAAGCCGAGACCACCGCCCGGAAGGCCTCATTCGGGCTGTCATAGTAGTTGCTGACGGTGTTCTGGCCGTCGGTCAGCACCACCATGGCGGTCACCTCGTCGGGCCGTCCGGTCTTCCTCAGCGTTTCTGCTGTGTAGGCCATGCTGTCGAAGAGCGAGGTGCCGCCCAGGGCTACGATGCTGTTGATCTGGTCGATGATGTGCTGGCGGTTGCCGCCCAGACGTGTGTTTTCGACCAGGATGCGCGGCAGGTCGCTGAAGATGATCACGGTCAGACGGTCGTCGTCGCCCATCTGCTGCACAAATTCCACGGCGGAGCGGCGCACCTGCTCGATCTTATCGCCCTCCATGCTGCCGGAGACATCCAGCAGCATCGCCAGGTTAACGTCCTTGCGCTGGGCCTGCCACAGGTCCTGGATGGCGAAGACCGTGGCCGCTTCCGGCGAGGCGAAGACGTGTTCCGGCTGGGTGGGGTCAGCGCCATGCGCGGCATCGATCGGCGCGCCGAGGGGTACATCCGGGTTGGCCGGGCGCAGGCCGTGAATCTCCAGCGCTCGCTGCTGCGTCGGCGCATCCAGCAGGTAGGCCAGGAAAGTCTCCGCCGCTCCGGTAGCGACCTCGTCCATGCCCGCCCGCACGCAGGTGGGGTAGGTCGCCACAAACGTGCCCTCAAAGGGGTAGATGGCGACCATGCGGGGGTCGCGCGGCCCCTGGGTGACCACGGCGTTTTCGTACAGGACCGCGGCGTTCAGGTAGGTGATGCCCCGGTTGAGCGCTGTGGTGCTCAGCAGATGGGTGTCCGTGCTGAACCAGGACACCGCGCTCTCAAACGCGCCGACCGACGCCTGCACAATAGGGTCCTGAACATCCGCGACCGTGATACGGTCCGGGCCGGACTCGGCGGCGTAGACCAGCGCCAGGAGCGTCTGCACGCCGCTGTCGGACAGGCCGGGGTGGGCGTGGCCGAGGCGCAGCGTCTGCCCCCACTGGCCGCCGCTGTAGTAGGCCCAGGCGGTCGGATCGGCGGCCAGGCTGGCCACATCCAGCCAGCCGAGGGTGCGGCCCGGCCAGCCGAGGGCGCGGGCTACCGGCTCCCACATGGCGATCACCAGCGGGCTGGCGGCGATGCTGACGCAGTTGGGCAGGAAGATCTCATTTCCTGCGCTCTGATGTAATACTTCGCGCCAGTTAGGATCGGCGGTGGTCCACAGTTCGGGCAGGGCAGCGCCTCCCAGCATCTCACTGGCGGCCTGCCCGGCGTCCACGGCCTGGCCCTCGATGTAGATCGGTCGCCCATCCTCTGCTTTGATGCCCTGGCGGTTGAAGCTGGCGGCGGAATCGCTGGCCCAGTTCTGGATGCTGGTGCTGTAAATCCAGCGCAGGAGCAGGGCGTTCCCAGATGGGCCATCGCCGCCCTGGCAGGCGGTCAGGATCATGAGGACGGCCAGGCCCAGCCACACGGCCCGGCGGACGTTCTGTTGTGTGAGCATGTCTGCGCCTCCCGCCGCCTTAGCGTCCAGCCGTGATCAGGGACATCTCAACGAAACGATCCAGCGCTTGCAGGTCCGGATCGTCAGTGTTGCGACGCTCCGGCGGGGGCAGGGTGGCCTCCGCCACAAAGCGGGCCGGGTCCAGCCCCTGGCTGACCAGGTAGTCCACCACAGCCTGGGCGCGGGCCAGCCCGAAGTCGTAAATCTCTTGCTCGCTGTAGGTGCCCTCCGGGCCGGGCCAGGCCGACGAGCCGGTCACCCGCAGGAAGATGCCCACGCTGCTGCTCATGATCGGGATCACGCAGTCGTCCAGGATGCGGCGCGATTCCAGCGTCAGCTCTGCCGACTCCGGCAGGAAGGTGAAACGACGGCAGGGCAACACCCCCAGGGTGGTCCCGGCTTCGGGATCGATGGTCGAGAGGTCAGGCCGCGAGCCTAGCGAAAACGTGTCGTTGACCGGGGATGCGCTGGTTTGTAGCTCGGTGCGAGCGCCCGCTTCCAGCACGAAGCGCGGGTTGATCAGGTCGGCCACTTCGTCGCTGGGCACATCCACGCCGGAGGCCGCCCAGACCCGCCGGGCGATCTCCAGCCGCTGGACCAGGGGGGCGGTATCGCGCATCACGGTCAGGTTGTTGCCCAGGTCGGCCTGCGCCACCGTCCCCAACCAGCCCCGGAGGTCGTCGCTGGCGCTCTCCAGATAAACAAAACTCCAGTCGTTGTGCCCCCAGGCGGCGACCTGCGCGGCGGCAGCATCAAAGCCCTCCAGCTGCGCTTTGAGAGTCTGGAACCAGGCGTTGTGAAAGGCCTGCACGACCGATGGCCTGTTCGCCACGGCCTGGCGCGAGGTGGCGATCACGTCGATGATGATGCGCAACTGGTCGGAAGAGAGCAGGCGCGTGCCGCCGCTTTGCTCCGCCTCGAGGATGTCCGGCTCCCAGCCGGAAACCACGTCCGCCTGCCCCCGGTTGAAGGTTTCCACCGCTTCGGCCACCGAATCGGTGGGGACCAGCGTCACATCATAGCGGGGGTTGAGCCGGGCCACGTTCAGCGTGAACAGGACAAAATACTCGCCCACGCTGCCGCGCGAGAAGGCGATGCGCGCCCCGCGCAGGTCGTTGATGGTCGGGATGTCGCGCACCCAGAGTTGATCGGCCCCGGCGGATTCGTCCACGATGGCTGTGATCAGGCCGGCGCTGCTCAGGGCGATGCTGTCCGCGGTGGTCAGCAGGCAGTCCCACTGCCCGGAGCTGAGCGCGGCGATGCGGCCTTCCTCGGCGATGTCATAGTCGGCCATCCCGTCCAGCGCGAAGGGCACGATTCCCAGGTGAAAGCCGTTCTGCTGGTCGATGCCGGTCATCTGCATCTGTTGCAGGATGAAGTAACTGCCGAAGGCATCCGCCGCGCAGACATAGGTCGGCAGGCCATCCCTCAGGTTGACGCCTGCCGCATAGAGCGGCTCGGCCACGATCGGCGGCTCGGTGGGCGGCACGATCACGGCCACGGTGGCCGAGGGGATCGGCGTCGGGCCTTGCAACGTGCCGGACTGCGCCAGGAGGGCGGCGATGATAACCACGATCGCCGCCACGATGATAAAGATGAACAAAACCACCCGCCCTCGGTTCATAGCCTCTCTCCCTACAGAACATTCCTCAGCCGTCGGGGTCGTCAGCGGCAGCCTGTTCGGCCCTTATGTGCACTTATTAAACATCATGTCTTCCTGTGGCAGCCCCCCAGATACGGGGGTATTCGCCACGTATGACAGTGTGTAGCGGCATATGTGCATGGTCGATCACGATCGGTAGCCCAGTAGGTACAGGATATCTTCATAGGATTGTTCGGGCATAACGGAGTAGCGCAGCGCGCCGCCGTCATCAAACCCCTCGATGATCAACTCGCTGGCTTCCGGCAGCAGACAGTGTTTGGCACCCCGTATGCCGCCCAACATCTCCTGATACGCGCCAATGCCGAAAACGCCGATATACAGGCCCTCCGTCTCCACCGGCAGGTAGAGCGGTTGATGGCCTTGGCGCGTGGGGTAGATGTCATCGGTGTCGCAGGTCAGCCCGCCCAGCCGCACCCGCTGGAAGGGTTTATCCAGGTGATTGAGCGGCAGGACCTGGAATTCCAGCCCCAGCGCCCAGGCGTCGGGGAAGGAACTCATCACGCTGCCGTCGATCAGGTACCAGGGCGTCTGGGAGCCGTTGTCCTTGGCTTTAAGGACGCGGAACAGATGGAGGCCGTGGGCGGCGGTGGTGTACCGTCCGAACTCGCCGAGCAGCGTCGGGGCGGGGATGCCGTGGGCCTGGCTGACCTCCCAGGCTGTCCGCACCAGCTGGGTGATAAATTCAGGGTAGGTGAGGTCCGCCATCTCCTCTTCCCTGGCGGGCAGACCGCCGCCCCAGTTGTAGATGTGCAGGGAGGGATGGGCCTTCGCCAGCGCGGCGTAGATACCCATGCTGGACCGAAAGCCCGCCAGCCAGCGCTCCGGGTCGCTGGCGGCGTCGCTCTGCATGGCGTGGTACATCACCAATGTGAGGTTGGGGGCAGCCGCGATTCGCCGGGCGGCTTCGCGCAGGGCCGGACCAGCCATGCCGAAGCGGATGTCCGAGCCTTCGATGGCATCGACGGTGCGGGCGTGTTTGTCGATCTTCTGGCGCAGCCCCACTTGAAAGCTCAGGCCGGACTCGATGAACGGTTCCAGTTCGTCCACGTCCTCGAAGACCGGCATGACATGCTCAAAGCCGTCCGCCCGCAGCTCGATCAGCTTCTTCGTGTAGTCGGAGCCAGGTGTCTTAAAGCCGTTGTTGATGGCCCAGCGGTCGGGCGGCATCAGGCCGTGCTTCAGGCAATAGCGGACAATCTCCACGTCGGTGGCGGACGATGTCTCGTAGTGCGCCCCCGCCGCCAAGGCCGTGCGGGTGACTTCCTCGGAGCTGTTGGCCTTGGAGGCGTAAGCATACTCAAACCCGGCGGGATAGCCGATCTCGGCCATGGCTTCGGCGAACCAGGACCGCATCTGCCTGATCTGGTCGGCGATTTTGGGCAGGAAGACGACTTCCAGCGGGCTGCCCAGCGGCTCCGCCCGACCGGGCAGCGGCTCGGTCATCAAACGGAGCAACTCCACGCCGGCGAAGTGCAGCCGCCCATTTTTGACCGTCAGGTCAGGGCCGATGGTGCTGCCTTCCGGATAGGGTGAAGGGATGGTCGCGTTCATGTATGGTATCTCTCGTGGTACGATCCCAGTATATCTGGTCCGCCGCCAGCTTCCTGAAACGCCGCTGCCATCCAGCCGACTTTTTCGCGTTCCTGCTGACAGGACGGTTGGCTTAATGGTAGGTCGGATGGCGAGCCAGGGCAAATGGGGCGGCTGGAGGAGGGGGACGGCTCAGGGCGGGAATCAAACACCCGCCTGGGCCAGCCTTCAGCCGGGCGGGTGAGACATTCCGGCGTGATCCACCCTCAGACCAGCAGTCCCATCGGATTCTCCACCAGTTTCTTCATCGCCTGTAAAAATTCGGCGGCTTCCGCCCCGTCGCTGACCCGGTGGTCGACGCTGATGGTGACCTTCATGCGCTGGCCGACGCCCAACGTGCCATCTTCTTTGACGACCGGCACCTGCCTGGCCGCCCCCACCGCCAGGATGGCCGCCTCCGGCGGGTTAATGATGGCGGCGAACTGATCAACTTCGTATGGTCCCAGGTTGCTGACGGTGAAGGTGGCGCCATCCACGTCGTCCGGCCTGACCCGGCCCTCGCGAGCGCGGAGGAACATCTCCCGGTTCCGCGCGGCCATCGTGCCCAGGGCGACTTTGTCGGCATCTTTGGCCACGACGTTAATCAGCCCGCCACCGGGCAGCGCGACCGCCATGCCGATATGGATGCGCTGGTGACGGACGATCTTATCGCCGTAGTAATGCGTGTTCAGATTGGGGAATTTGCGCAGGGTCAGCGCCACCGCCTTGACGATCAGGTCGTTGACGGTGATCTTGACGTCGTCCTCGGCCAGCGACTCGTTGAGTTGCTGGCGCAGGGCCAGCAGCGCCGCCACGTCCATCTCCGTGGTGACGTAAAAGTGCGGCACCTGCTGCTTGGCGGGCACCATCCGATCGGCGATGCGGCGGCGGAGTCGGCTGATGTCTTCGATCACCACGTCCGGGCCGCCGGGCAATTCGCCGTAAGCGGGCGCGGGAGCGACGGCCGGGACGGCCGCCGGGGCTTTGGCGGGGGCCGCTGCCTCCGGCTGGAATCTCTCCACGTCCCGCTTGACGACGCGGCCTTCCGGGCCGGTGCCCCTGACCAGGCGGAGATCGATGCCCCGCTCATCGGCAATGCGGCGGGCCAGAGGGCTGGCTTTCACGCCGCCCGGATACGCGCTGCCATCGCCGCCAGGCGGGGCCAGAGCCGCCGCGGCAGGGGGGGTGGGCGTCTCGGCCACCGGCGCGGCAGGGGCCTGGGCTTCGGCTGGTTCGGGGGTGGCGCCCGCTGCGGGGACTGGCTCGCCAGCTTCGCCCACGTAGGCAATGGTCACGCCGACCGGCAGCACGTCGCCGGGTTCGGCCAGCAGCCTGAGGATCGTCCCGCCGACGGTGGACTCGATTTCGATGGTGGCCTTGTCGGTCTCGATCTCGGCGATCACGTCGCCCTTGTTGATCGTATCGCCCGGCTGCTTGAGCCAGTTGATCAGCGTGCCTTCCGCCATGTCAAAGCCCAGCTTGGGCATCTGGACTGCTTCCGCCATCAGAGCACCTCCTTGACTGCGGCGACGACCTTGGCGGCGTCCGGCAGAGCCAGCCCCTCGATCGCCGCCGAATAGGGCAGGGGGACATCCATGGCGCTGACTCGTTTGATCGGCGCGTCCATATAGTCAAACATCTGCTCCTGAAGCTGCGCCGCCACTTCGCTCCCGACGTTGAACCGGGGCAGGGACTCCTCCACGATCACACAGCGGTTGGTTTTTTTGAAGCTCTCGAAGACCGGCTCCAGGTCCAGCGGGCGCAGCCAGCGCAGGTCGATGATCTCGGCTTCGATGCCTTCCTGGGCCAGGATGTCGGCGGCCTGGGTGGACCACTCCAGCCCTTTGGCGTAGGTGACGATGGTCACGTCCCGGCCCACGCGCTTAACATCGGCTTGGCCAATGGGCAGCAGAAAGTCGGGGTCCTCGGGGACCGGCGACCGCCGCTGAAGCATGGTGGAGTGCTCGACGAACAGGACGGGGTTGTCGTCGCGGATGGCGGCTTTCAGCATCCCCTTGGCATCGTAGGCCGTGCCGGGCACCGCGACGTAAAAGCCGGGGAAATGGGCGAAGGCCGGTTCCGGGGCGTGGGAGTGGGTCGCCGCCAGTTGTTTGCCGCCGCCGCTGGTGGTGCGGATCACCAGCGGCACGGTGAACTGGCCGTTGAACATATAATGCACCTTGGCCATGTGGTTGACGATGGCATCCATGGCCACGAAGGCGAAGTTGATGGTCATCAGTTCGGCCACGGGCCGCAGCCCGGCCATGGCCGCGCCGACCGCCGCGCCCGCGATCACCATTTCAGAAATGGGGGTATCGCGCACGCGCCTGGGGCCGAACTCGTCCAGGAAGCCGCGGGTGACGGCATAGGTACCGCCCCATACGCCGACTTCTTCCCCCATGATAAAGACCCGCTCATCGCGCTGCATTTCTTCGCGCAGGGCCGCGCTCAATGCCTCGCGGATGGTGATGTTTTTTTCTGCCATGGATGACAACCCTCACACGTAGATGTTACTGATCAGATCGTCGTAGGTCGGGTCCGGGCTGTTTTCGGCGAATTCGACGGCTGCCGCGATGGTTTCGACCACCTCATCTTCAATCGCGTCCAGGTCTTTCCGGATGGTCTTGTACTTCTCCATCAGGAACTTGCGGAATCGGCCAATAGGATCGCCCTCGGCGTAACGCTGGACCTCGTCTTTGGTGCGGTAGCGCTCTGGATCGCCCATGCTGTGCCCCTGGAAACGATAGGTCAGCGACTCCATCAGGATGGGGCCGTGCTGGCTGGCGTAGTCGATGGCTTCGGTCACCGCTGTGTGGACCGCCAGCACCTCCATGACATCGACGCGGGGGCCGTCCTTCATCCCATAGGCGATGGCCCGCTTGACCAGCTCCGGCTGGCCGCTGGCCCGGTCCACGGCCGTGCCCATGCCGTAGCCGTTATTTTCGATCAGCCATACCACCGGCAGGTCCCAGATGGCGCTGAGATTCAGCGCTTCGTGGAAGTAACCGATGTTGGTCGCGCCATCACCCATCAGGGCAACCACGACCTCGTCCTCTTCCAGGTAGCGGGCTTTTAGGGCGATGCCGGCCGCCAGCGGCAGATGCCCGCCCACAATGCCATACCCGCCCCAGAAGCGCCGCCCACGGTCGGCCAGGTGCATGGAGCCGCCTTTGCCGCCGCTGACGCCGGTCCGCTTGCCCAGCATCTCCGCCATCACACGGTCGGGGGGCAGGCCCTTGGCCAGCGCGATCCCATGATCGCGATAGGCGGTGATCACGTGGTCGTTCTCCCGTAGCGCGGCGACCGTCCCCACGCCGGTCGCTTCCTGTCCGATGTACAGGTGCAAAAAACCGCCGATCTTCCCCTGCTGGTAAAGCTCGGCGCATTTCTCCTCAAAGCGGCGGATCAACACCATTTGACGGTACCAATTCAGGAGGGTATCTCTGCTCGGTGCTGCCATAATTCTCCTCAGGTGTATATAAAAACAAGCGCCAGTGGGCCGCGCTGGCTCAGAGTCTTAGTTTGACCGCGGGGAAGTTTACCCCATCCAAAGTCGGATTGGCAAACCACCGCCCGATTCTGACGGGTTTCTAACGTCGGCGGCGCGCCCGGCGGCGATAAAAAAGGGGATTTCTGTCCGTTTCCAATGGATCAGACCGCCGCTGACCGTGTGGCAGCGCGGCGACGGGTGGAACGTCAGCGCCGGGGGGTGTTGATGTCCTGGAGTAGCTGCTCCAGCCTGGTCAGCCCTTCCTCCAGTGTCTCGCCCAGGAAAAGCCCCGGCACCTTCTCCCGCCACTCGGCGTGGTACGTGAACACGTTTCCGCCAAAGGAGACAATGGGATGGCCGTTGCGGTGGGCCTCCGGCAGCCAGCGGGGCCACTCGATCAGGTTGGCGGCGGAGTGTTCCATCATGGCCAGCAGGACGACGACCGCCGGTCTGATCTGCTGGACAAAGTCGGCCAGGTCCGACAGGGGGAGCGACTGCCCCAGATAAGCGACCGGCCAGCCCTGGCGACGCAACAGCACGCCCAGCATCAGCAGGCTGCCTTCGTGCCACTCCTCCGGCGCGCAGACCAGCACCACCGGCGCGGCCCGGCGCGGCTGCGGCCCGGTGGTCATCCACATCAACAGCCGATGGCGCAGGAAGTTGGTGGAGAGGTGTTCCGTCGCCACGCTGACCGCGCCGTCCGCCCACAACTGACCGATGTCGGCCAGCGTCGGCTGGATCACGTCCAGAATCAGGTTTTCCAGCGGATGGAGGGCCAGGGCTTCGGCCAGAGTCTGTTCGGCCCCGGGGAGGTTGTGGGCCACCAGCGCTTCGGTGAGGCGGCGCTGGGTGGCGGCCAGGGCGGTGTCTTTTCCTGCTTGCCGCCGGGCCGGTAGCGGGAAAGTGGGCGCGGCCTGGGTGGGTCTGGACAGGGCGCTCAGGGCGGCGTCCGTCAGGCGGTTTTCCTGTTCCAGGTGTTGCAGCGCCCGGATGGCCCGACCCGTTTGCATCCCTTCGTCGATGCGGTCTTTGACCCAGCGCAGGCGAATAACCTCTTTTTCCGAGTACAGGCGATGACCGCCCGCCGTGCGCGCCGAGTCCGGAAAGCCGTAGCGCCGCTCCCAGACCCGCAGGGTGGCGACCGGGATACCGGTCATCCGGGCGACCACGCCGATGTTGTACAGGGGTTCGTCGCTGGCATGGGAGATGTCGTAAGCATCCATAGATGTCGTCATAGACTTATGCCTCAGGCGTTTAGGCAAGTGTAGCGCCAAACCATCATTGTGTCAATATAATTTGGACAGAAACGGACTCAATATATTGACAGTAGATGATCAGGGTGTTATGCTTGAACGGTTGGTGGCGGCTTCCGGTCGGCAGAAACGGGGGCGCTAATCCCTGCAAGTGCCTGAGGATTTGAGACTCCCCGATATTTCGTATACATTTGGTGTGATACTCAGACGTGCTGTGGCAGGAGGGTGATCATGCGCGTGGTGATTACGGGCGGGACAGGGTTGATCGGGCGAAGGCTGGCGGGCAGCCTGGCCGCGGATGGATATGAAGTTTTCTTGCTGAGCCGCAGTCCGGGCAATGCGGTCAACCTGCCGGCGGGCGTGCGCGCCGTCTACTGGGACGCTCGCACGCCGGAGGGCTGGGGCGAGCTGGTCGAGGGCGCGGCGGCGGTGGTGAACCTGGCGGGCGAGAACCTGGCCGGGGACAGCCTGCTCACGGTTCGCTGGACCCCGGCCCGCCGACGCCGCATTTATGAGAGCCGCCTGAACGCTGGCCAGGCCGTGGTGGAGGCCGTCAGGGCCGCCGGCGAGCGGCCGGCCGTGGTGATCCAGTCGTCGGGGGTGAACTATTACGGGATCCGGCATGGCGACACACCGGTCGCCGAAGACACCGGACCGGGCAACGACTTCCTGGCCCGCCTGTGTGTGGAGTGGGAAGACTCCACGGCCCCGGTGGAGCGGCTGGGCGTGCGCCGGGCGGTGATCCGGACCGCCCTGGTCCTCAGCACCAGAGGGGGCGCGCTGCCGCGCCTGATGTTGCCCTTCCGCTTTTTTGCGGGTGGGCCGATTGGCAGCGGCCAACAGTGGTATTCCTGGATTCACATCGACGATGAGATAGCCGCCATTCGTTTTCTGATCAAGCACGAGGAGGCCGCTGGCGCTTTTAACCTGGCCGCGCCCAACCCGGTGACCAACGCCGCCTTTGCCAGGGCATTGGGCCGCGCCATGCATCGCCCCTCCTTTTTGCCGGTGCCCGCTTTTGTCTTCCGGCTGGCTTTCGGGGAGGCGTCTACGGTCCTGCTGGAAGGGCAGCGGGCCGTCCCCAGGCATCTGTTGGACATAGGCTTCGCGTTTCAGCATACGGAGATCGAAGCCGCGCTGCGCGATGTCCTGGCGAACCGGCGATGAGATACCGGCATATCTTCCGCGTGCACGCCCCTCAGGCAGCGGTGGCGGCGTTCCACCGCCGGTCGGAGGCGCTGCGGGCCATCACCCCGCCGCCGATCATCGTGCAGCTTCACGCCGCCCCACCGACGTTGGGCGAAGGCGACGAGATGGACTTTACGTTGTGGCTGGGGCCAGTGCCCATCCACTGGGTGGCCCATATTGAGCACGTCACGCCGGAGAGCTTCGTTGATCGCCAGGTGCGCGGCCCCTTCCGGCGCTGGGAACACACCCATTCCTTTGCCACAATCGACGATCATTGGACGGAGGTCCGGGACGAGATCGACGCGGAACCGGGCGAAGGACTGCGTAGAAAGGTGGTCAGCCTGGGGATGTGGCTGGGGCTGCCGATCCTGTTTGCCTACCGCGGCTGGAAAACCAGGCGGATGTTGGAACGATAGTCTCAGCCGGATACAGGCAGGGTAAACGGTGGCGCGGGGCTGGCGGGAATGAAAGTGGATTTGGTGCGACGGGTGGTCATTATCGGGGCGGGAGTGGGAGGGCTGACGGCTGGCGCGATCCTGGCGCGGGCGGGCCTGGACGTGACCGTGCTGGAAGCCCACATCTATCCCGGCGGTTGTGCGGGGACGTTTTTTCATCAAGGCTATCGTTTCGAAGCAGGGGCGACGCTGGCGGGTGGCTTTTATCCCGGCGGGTCGATGGGCCTGGTCGCCCAGGCTGCTGGCATCGAGTCCTGGCCCGCCCGTCCGGCCGATCCGGCGATGGTCGTTCACCTGCCGGATGGATCCGCCATCACCCGCTGGGCCGATGATCGGCAGTGGTGGGAGCGACGGGACGCTTTCGGCCCGGCGGGCGAGTCGTTCTGGCGCTGGCAGGAGGCGACGGCGGTCGCGCTGTGGGACCTGGCGCTGCGGATGCCGCCCTGGCCACCGCAGACTTCCGCCGACCTGGCTTCGCTGGCTGGGATAGGGTTGCGCTGGCTGGGCGCGGACATCCGGCGGCGCTCTCCGTCGCTATTGGCCGATGCCTTCCGGACCGTGGCTGCCCACTTACACGGCGCGCCGCAGCGCCTGCGGCTTTTCGTGGACGCCCAGTTGTTGATCGCCGCCCAGACGACCAGCCGCCACGCCAACGCGCTGTATGGCGCTGCTGCCCTGGACCTGCCC
>DAOTXK010000037.1:0-37858 GCA_034435395.1 Anaerolineae bacterium
GCTCCTCCAAAAATGCCAACCGCCGGTCCGGCTCCTCCAGTTTTTTGGCGAGGTCGTCCAGGCGCTGCTGAAGCGCTGGCATCGCGCCAGCCAGGCGGTCCTGCTCAGCCCGGATGGCGGGCAGTTGTTCCAGGGTGCGCTCAATCTTTTCCAGGCGCTCGCCCGACTCGCGGATAGGGCGGACAATGCTATCCCGCGAAAGGGCCGCGCGCCGCTCGGCCTCCCGCTCGGCAGCCAGCCGCTTGGCCTCATGCTGTTCAAGCATCTGCTGCATTTCGCGCCGCACCTGATCCATCAACTCGACATCCCGACCGGCCGGCACAAACGCGCTGCGCATGGTCGACTGGTCACTCTCCAGGCCGCCGAGCCGCCGGGTGAGCTGGGTAATGGTTTCCTGTTGTTGTTGAACCCGCTCCTCAAGCGCGGCGATCACCGCCTTGTCACGCCGCCGCTCTTCATCCAACCACTCGATCATCCGTGCGACCTGATTCAGGTCCATAGTCCTACCCTCCACCGCCGCCGACGGGATTGAGGGGCATCTGCACCCCGAAATCTTTCCCGCATTATAACGCATCCCGGCGTCGCCCAGCAGCCCAGGCCGCCAGTGATTCTCACCCAACCTTCATCTGCGTTATACTCCAGACATGCGCATCGGAATCGACGCCCGTCTACTCTACTATCGAGAGGGCGGCATTGCGGTCTATATCCGCCAGGTGTTGAAGGCCCTGGCAGCTATCGACCGCGAGTCGGACTTCCGCGTACTGCACAGCCGCCGGGACCGCCATGCCCTGACACCCGGCCCTAATTTCCAGCCCGCCCGGCTGTGGACGCCCTGCCATCACCGGCTGGAGAAGTGGGCGCTCGCCGCTGAGATTTTGCCGCTGCGGCTGAACGTGCTGCACAGCCCGGACTTCATCCCGCCGCTGGGGGGCGCGAAGCGGCACGTGATCACGGTGCACGACCTGAACTTCCTGTATTACCCGCAGTTCCTGACGGCGGAGAGCCGCCGTTATTACAACGGCCAGATCAGGTGGGCGGTGCGCCAGGCGGACCACATCCTGGCCGTCTCCGAGGCCACCCGGAACGATCTGGTGGCACTGCTCGACGTACCACCGGACAAAATTACGGTGCATGTGGAAGGGGTTGAACCAGCGTTCAGGCCGCTGCCAGATGAAGCGGTGGACGCCGCCCTCCAGAAGCTGGCCCTGCCCCGTGGATACATCCTTTTTGTCGGCACGTTTGAGCCGCGCAAAAACATCCCCGGCCTGCTAACCGCTTACCAGTGCCTGCGAGCCGGGCTGCCTGATGCGCCGCCGCTGGTCCTGGCCGGTCGGCGGGGCTGGCTGGCGGACGACCTGGAAAGGCGGGTGATGGAACTGGGCCTGGGGCCGCACGTCCACTGGCGGGAGAATCCCCCCCAGGCCCTCATGCCCGCGCTGTACAACGCCGCCAGCCTGCTGGCCATGCCGTCGTTCTATGAGGGCTTCGGGCTGCCAGCGCTGGAGGCCATGGCCTGTGGCCTGCCGACGGTCGTCGCCAACCGGGGCGCGCTACCGGAAGTCGTCGGCGACGCGGGAGCGCTGGTCGATCCCGACGATCCAGAGGACATCGCGGCGGGCCTGCGCCGCCTGCTGGTCGACCCGGTATTGCAGGCCCAATTGAGAGCCGCCGGGCTGGAACGGGTCAAACGCTTCACCTGGCATCAGGCTGCCGTGGTCATCCATGCGGTCTATCAACGCCTGGCTACGTGATTCAGGAAGGTTGGGGGGGTGGACATCTTATTCTTGACTTCGGAGTTCCCTTATCCGCCCTTTGCCGGAGCGCCGCTGCGTAACTTCGGACTGATCGAAGGACTGGCCGGGCATCACATCTGGCTGCTGTCGTTCGCCGGACTCTATCCGCTTAGCAATACAGAAACGCCACTGGACCAATTCTGCACCCGGATCAAGGCGATTCCCCGTCCGCGCCGCACCCTGCAAGACCGGCTGCGTGACCTGGTGTTGACGCAACAGGCGGACATTGCCGGGCGCTATCGGTCGGCGGCTTTTGCCCAGCAGCTGGCCGACTGGCTCACGACGCAACGGTTTGACCTGATCCAGATCGAAAATCTGGAGATGGCGATCTATCTGCCCGTGATCAAAAAATACCAGCCGGACACGCCGGTCGTCTACGATGCCCACAATGCTGAGTACGCGCTCCAGGAACGCATCTACGAAACAGAGCGCCGCTCGCCGGGGCAGATTCCCGGCGCGGTCTACTCCTTCATCCAGGCCCGGCGCATTCGCGAACTGGAACGACAGATTTGCCAGGCGGTCGACTACGTGATCGCCGTCTCGGAGGCGGACGCCGACCTGCTGGGCCAGCTGGGCTGCACCACGCCCATTGCCGTTGTGCCCAACGGCATCTCCACCGCGCTCTATGAAACCTCCACCGCCGAACCGGTCGACCTGGAAGAGACAGCCCTGGTCTTCACCGGCAAGATGGACTACCGCCCTAACGTCGATGCTGCCCTGTGGTTCGCCGAAGACATCCTGCCGCTGGTG
Source organism: Anaerolineae bacterium (assembly GCA_034435395.1). GTDB lineage: Bacteria > Chloroflexota > Anaerolineae > Aggregatilineales > Ch27 > DAOTXK01. The sequence goes on from DAOTXK010000037.1 coordinate 2,544, forward strand.
CGCCAGAGACTGCCCAACGCGCACTTCTACGTGGTCGGACAGTCGCCGCACGCCCGGCTGGATGTGCTGCGGGGACAGCCGGGAATCACCCTGACGGGACTTGTCCCGGATGTCACGCCCTATCTGCGGGCAGCCAGCGTGTTTATCGTCCCCTTGCGGATGGGCAGCGGCACCCGCCTGAAAATCCTGGAAGCCATGGCCACCGGATGTCCGATCGTGTCCACCCGGACCGGCGCGCAGGGCCTGAAGGTGACCGACGGGCGGGAGTTGCTGCTGGCGGATACCGCTGAGGAATTTGCGGCGGCGGCCAGTCGTCTCCTCCAGGATCGTCATCTGGCTCACACCCTCGGCCAGCATGCCCGCCAGTTTGTCCGGGCCAATTTTGACTGGTCTGTCTTGCTGCCCCGCCTGTTGGCCGTGTATAAGGAGTTAGGTGTTGCCTGACCACGCTGAACTGGACCGGCGCAACCGGGAATTGGCCGCGCACAAGCACGCCCGGACACCCAGGGAGAACATGCGCGGGTTGCTGCTGCGCCTGATCGCGCGCCTGCCCCTGCCCGCCCGCCGCAGTGACGGGCAGACCATCCTGCTCATCCGGCCCGATCACCTGGGCGATGTGCTGCTGACTGCGCCGGCCATCCTGGCGCTGGCCAGAGCCAGGCCGGAAGCACGGCTGATGGCGCTGGTCGGTCCCTGGTCGGCCGGCGTGATCAGCGCCTATCCCGAAGTCGAGATGACCCTGACTCTTCCCTTTCCCGGCTTCGCCCGTCACCCGAACCGTCCTTCGGCCCAGCCCTACTGGCTGGCGTGGCGCTGGGCGCGCCAACTGCGCCAGCTGCGGGCCGATAGCGCCATCATTTTCCGGCCCGATCACTGGTGGGGCGCACTGCTGGCCTGGCTGGCCGGCGTCCCCCACCGGGTGGGCTTCGATCTGCCGGACACCGCGCCGTTTCTCAACCAGGCCATCCCCTACGAACCCGGCCACGCGGTTGCGCACAACATGGCCCTCGTCCGCCCCTGGACAGGCCCGATCCCGTTAAGCGAGGTGCGCGTCCACTATCCGGTGGAAACCGCCGACCAGTTGTACATCCAGGCCCGGCTTCAGGAATGGCAGTTCCCGGCGGGCGCGCCGCGCCTGATCGTTCATCCCGGCTCCGGCACCACGACCAAACAGTGGTCGCCAGCGAACTGGGCCAGAGTGGCCGATCATCTGGCTCGCACCTGGGGCGCGCCAGTGATCTTCACCGGCGGCGACCACGAAACCCGCCTGATCGGGATCATCACGGCACAGATGGCCTCCCCAGCCATCACCCTGGCCGGGGAAACTACCGTCCCCCAACTGGCGGCACTTTACGAAGGGGCGCGCCTCGTCCTGGGCCCGGACAGTGGCCCGCTGCACCTCGCTGTCGCCGTCGGAACGCCCACCGTGCATCTATTTGGCCCCGCTGACCCGGCGGAGTTTGGCCCCTGGGGCGATCCGGAGCGTCATGCCGTGGTGGCCGCCGCCATCGCCTGCCGCCCCTGCCGCATCGTGGATTGGTCGGATGACGACCCGGCCAACCACCCATGTGTCCGCGACATCACCCCGGAAGCCGTGATCGCCGCTGCGCAACGGGTGACCCGGAATACCTGACCGCCTTCCTCATATGGGACGAACTTCCCACCAGTTGGGCCATCGCCAGTTGCCAACCTATGCTACAATGAATTAAGGCTACATTGAGGTCAGTGGCAAAAAAGCCTGTGTGCGTGTGGTGAAGGCCATGATACTGGAAAACCTGCTGGCGAATCTGAACAATCCCCAACCCCAGGTCCGGCTGGAGGTCGCCCGTGTCCTTGGCATGGTGGACGAAACCCGTGCCCTGAAGGCGGTTGGTCAGCGTTACAAGGTTGAGGCCGATCCTGCCGTGCGCGAGGCGCTCGCCTGGGCGGGTCAACGGCTCTACGGGGCACGTCAGGCCGGCTACTCCACCATTGACGAAATCTTCCGCTACTTCGGCGTGGATAACGAACTGGAAAACACGGAATCCGAAACAGAGGCGGAGCTGCTCAAGAAACTGCAAGCGAACCTCGACCGTGATTTGCTGCGGATGCAGGCCAGCGCTGGCCGGAAAAAGGTCGGCATGGCCGCCGCCGCGGGGCTGGCCGGGGCGATGATGGGCGGCATGTCGATGGGCATGGGGATGATGGGATCGGCGCTCAAGCCCGGCGCGGAAGTGGCCTCCTCCAATCTGGGCGAACGCCCCCAGCTCACCAGGCAGCGCACCCCGGCGACCATCCCCTCCCAGGCCGACATCTCCCTCTGGGCGCGGCGGTTGCAGGAAGACCCCGACCCTGGCACCCGGGTGACCGCCGCCGTGGAGCTGGCCAGCCTGAAAAACCCGGCGGCGCTGCCCCACCTGGCAACCGCCTTTGTCTCCGATCCGTCTGCCAAGGTGCGCGAAGCGGCGCAGCGCGCGGGCAAGTTCCTGTACTGGAGCACCGTTTACTGGCACATGGAGCAGGATGGCTCGCTGGCTCAGGAGATGCAGCGGCGGGCACAGGCCATGGGCAAGACGCTCCAGACGCCGGCATCCGCTCCGGCCCCGTCGGCCCCGCCGGGGGAGGCGTCCGCTGCGCCACCGCCGCAGGATGACATCAGCGCCATCCTGCGGGCCGCCAACGTCGGGCGCAAGCGGCGAATGAAAAAATAGCCAGGTACGACGGCGCGATCGTGGAACCACGACCCCGCCATGGATTCTCCCCGGCTGAGCGAATCGCCACCACAGGAAGCGAGTTATGGCGCAACCCTTGACCCTCCCTCCCGGCCAACGGTTTAACCTGAAAGACTTCGACCCGGCATATACCGGCAGCTACCACAACAAAAAGTCGGCCAAAGCCCAGACCGAGCAGAACCTGGATCGCCTGCGCCAGCTACAGGAGATGCTCTATGCCCAGGGGAAACACGCCCTGCTGATTGTGTTACAGGCCATGGACGCGGGCGGCAAAGACGGGACCATCGAGCACGTGATGGGGGCCTTCAACCCGCAGGGCGTGATCGTCACGCCGTTCAAAGTGCCCACCGAGGAAGAGCTGGCCCACGACTTTTTGTGGCGCGTGCACCGGCATACGCCGCGCCGGGGCATGATCAGCATCTTTAACCGCTCCCACTACGAAGACGTGCTGATCGTCCGCGTCAAAGAGCTGGTGCCGGAGGAGGTCTGGCGGGAGCGTTACGCCCACATCAACAACTTCGAACGCCTGCTGGCCGACAGCGGCGTGACCATCGTCAAGCTCTTCCTCCATATCGGCAAAGAAGAACAGGCAGAGCGCCTGCGCCAGCGGCAGCAGACGCCGGATAAACAATGGAAGTTTTCGCCGGGTGATCTGGAAGAGCGCCGGCGGTGGGACGCCTACATGGCCGCCTTCGAAGACGCGCTGACGGCATGCCACACCGCCTACGCGCCCTGGTACGTCATCCCGGCGAACCACAAGTGGTATCGTAACCTGGCCGTCTCTCAGGTGCTGGTCGACACGCTGGAGAAGCTCGATCTGCGGTATCCCGATCCGGTGCCAGATATTGAATCCTACGTCATCCCTGAATAGAGACGCGCCGGCCCCCTGCCGCCCACCCGGCGTGCGCGCCAGCATTATTGGTCATCCGGCCCACGCGGCTGGACCTCAAGGGGTTCCTCATGGCGGTAGGTGACCATGCCCGGCTTGCTGCCTTTCACCTTGCGCACGTACTTACGACGAGTCACATCCACCAGGACGCGCGCCTCTTCCCGCGCCGGGCTGTAATAAGCCGCCAGTTCCGCCGCCCGCCGGATCACCGCCTCGGGTACCTCACGCCGGTCACTTTTGATGATCACGTGCGCGCCCGGCACGCCCCGCGCATGGAGCCACCAATCGTCCGGGCTGCCCTTGCTGAAGGTTACCAGATCGTTCTGCCGCGAGTTGCGCCCGACCCAGATCACAAAACCGTCGGGAGTCGTCACCTTGAGCGGCGCCGACCTGCCCGTTTGGGGACGCCTCGACTGCGGCCCGCGCCAGTAGCCGTCTCGCTCCAGCGCCTCGCGGACCTCCTCGATCTCCGGCCAGTTGGTGGCCAGCGTCAGATCGCTTTCAAGCTGGCGCAGGTAGGCCAGTTCCTGCTCCGCGGCCTCCAGCAGCTCCGGAACGCCTGCCTGGGCGCGCTTGGCCTTCTCGTACCTGGCGAAGTACTGTTTGGCGTTGTCCAGCGCGGAGAGCGCCGGGTCCAGTTTGATGGCGATCGGCGGCTGATCAGGCTCGTACTGGGCGGAGAACTCCGCCGCGCCCGGCTTAATCTGGTACTGGTAAGCCAGCAGCAGCTCCCCCGCCTGCCGCCAATGGGTCAGCTCCTCCCGGCTTTTGAGCGACTCTCGCAGCGAGGCAGCCTTGTGCCCCACCCGCGCGATGGCCTCCTGGAGCTGCTCGCGGACCGGCGCTTTCGCCTGGTGGTAGGCGTCCACCCCCACCGGCGCGCCGTAATAAGCAGCCAGCGCCGCGCTGACCGACTCGACCGGCTCCCACCCCGGCAGGTGCGACAGCGGATAAACGGCAAACGCGGACACGCTGCCATCCGGGCCGCGAACCACACCCGGCTGCCATGCCCGGCGCAGCAGTGGCGAGAGGACCTCTTGCAGCGCATCATGCAGGGCCAGGGGGCTGGTATCCGCCGCCCGGAGGTTGGCATCTCCCGTGGCCTGAAAGACGATCTCGCGCGCCAGGGCCGGACTCATGCCCAGCAGGCCGCGCGTTAACGCTCGCCAGGCCCCCGTCCCCGGATCGGAGTCCAGCATCCGCTCGATATCTTCCAGCCTGATCGCGTCTGGGGCGAGTTTGTCGCGCGGCGGCGGCGGTGGTACATAGTCGTGGCCTGGCAGGCTGACCCGCACCCGGTTCTCGGACCGCCCCACCCGGCGGATGCAGTCCAGGATCAGGCCCTCCTGCACCAGCAGGACATTGGCCCGCCGTTCTATGGCCTCCACGATGAGGTCGCTCACGCCAGACACGCCATCGATATGCAGCGTGATCACCCGCTCCCAGGATGGCTGGCTCACCCCGGCGATGAATGCCCCCTCCACATAGCGACGCATCAGCAGGCCCAGCTGAGTCGGCCTGTCCAGGCCGCGTCGCAGCTTACCCTCCACAAAATGCACGCGCGGACGCTGGGGGTCGGCGTCCAGCACCAGATAGTGCCGCTGGCGGGCGGCGTAGACCTCCAGTCCGAGGGCCGTTTCGTTCAGGTCAATCACGTCCTGCACACGCCCGCCGACCGCCCGCGCCTTTAGCTCGTCGACCACAGCGCTGATCGTAAACACATCAAAGTACATCTTCCCCGCTCCCCTGTGAAGACAGGCGTAACATACCGCAGAACCTGGCGATTGGCATCACATTCGGCGCAATGCTACAATGCCCCATATCGTCGGAGTAACCGCATGCGTATTGCCATCGGGTCACTCAATCCGGTCAAACAACGGGCGGCCACCAGCGTCCTGAAGCCGCTGTTTCCCGGGGCGGAGTTCCTGATGGTGGATGCGCCCTCCGGCGTGCCCGCGCAGCCCTGGGGCGACGCCGAAACGCGGACCGGGGCCATCAACCGGGCCTGCGCGGCGCTGGAGGCGAGCGGGGCTGATCTGGCCGTCGGGTTTGAGGGCGGCCTCATCCGCACCGAGATCGGGTTGATGACCTGCGCGTGGTGCGCGGTGGTGGCTGCCGATGGGCGGCTGGGGGTGGGTGGCGGCTCGCATACCATGTTGCCGCCAGCGGCCACCGCCCGGCTGGAAAGCGGCGAGGAGCTGGGGGCCGTGATGGACGCGCTGACCGGCCAGCGGCACACCAAGCACCACCTGGGTGCGATTGGCATCCTGACGGACGGGCTGGAATCCCGGCAGAGCGCCTATGCCCATATCCTGCAGCTGGCTCTGGCCCCCTTTCGCCGCCCGGCCTGGTTTGAGCGAAGCCCGCTTCCGGGAGATGGCCACCAGTGAGCGAAGCTGACGCCATCCGGAAAAATGTGAACGGTCCGGTGACCGCCGACTCGCTGGCCGCCGACCTGCGCGCGCTGGGACTGGCGCCCGGCATGACCGTGCTGGTGCACGCCTCGTTGAGCGCGCTGGGATGGGTATGCGGCGGACCGGTCGCCGTCATCCAGGCATTGGAACAGGTTCTGCGTCCAGGGGGCACGCTGGTGATGCCGACCCACTCCGACGATCTCTCTGATCCGGCACGGTGGCAGAACCCGCCGGTGCCCACATCCTGGTGGAATACCATCCGCCGGACCATGCCCGCCTTCGACCCGGACCTGACGCCCACGCGGGGGATGGGCGTGATCGCGGAGTGTTTCCGCCGCCAGCCAGGTGTACAGCGCAGCGATCATCCCCAGGTATCGTTTGCCGCCTGGGGCCGACATGCGGCAACCATCACCCAGAACCACGCCCGCGATTTTTCGCTGGGCGAGGGCTCGCCGCTGGCCCGCCTCTACGATCTGGATGGCTGGGTTTTGCTCCTGGGCGTGGGGCACGAACACAACACCTCGCTCCATCTGGCCGAGTATCGGGCCGAGTACCCCGGCAAAAGCGTGATCGCTCAGGGCGCGCCGGTCAGGGCAAACGGCGAGCGACGCTGGGTAACCATCGAGGATATCGACCTGAGAAACGAAGATTTCCCGGAGATTGGGGCAGCCTTCGCCCAGGTGGCTCATGTCCGGCGCGGCACGGTCGGCTACGGCGAGGCCCTCCTGATGCAGCAGCGCCCCCTGGTCGATTTTGCTGTCGCCTGGATGCAGGCTAATCGCCAGCAAACAAGTTTCGATAACCGTTGACACCTGTCGACCTGTTGGTTGGCCCGAAGACGGGGGGAGTAAAGAGATGAAAAGATCGCTGGTTGTGATCCTCAGCGCCGTCGTGATCAGCCTGGCCGCCTGTGGGGGGGAGGCAGGGCCAGCAGCTCAGCCCTCCGCGCAGACGCCCGCCACCACTGCCGGGCCGATCCCCGCCCGCCCGATCATTCGGATGAGCGCGTTGGGCGAAGAACACGACGGGTTGCTGGGAGCCTATTGCTGGCTCCAGGCGGCAAATGACATCCGCTGCGAACCAGACCCCCTCGACCTGCAGCCGGATACCACCGTTGCCGTTGAGCGCGGCGATGTCCTCACCTTCACCATCCAGAGCGATTCCGGCCTGCCGGGATCGTTTTATGCCACCCTGCTCGACGACAGGGATGCCGACGGCGATCCGGTTGTCGTCGATTTCGGCGCGACGGCCAGCGCCGACTACACCATTGCCCTCGACCCTGGCGTGCACCGGTTCAGCGTGGTGGCGGAATACCCGGATGTCGGCGGTGACAACAGCTTCGTGACCACCATCTTTGCCATTGAAGTCCCGACCGCCGTCGCCGCCGTGCCCACACCGCGCCCGACGGCCACCACGCCGCCGACTGCGGCACCGGGCGTCACCGTGACCGCCACCGAAGTGCTGGCCCCGTCCCCCAAGGCCCCGACTGAGGTGCCCACAACCATTCCCACGCCAGTGCTGCCGACGGAAGCTCCGACCGAAGTTCCGACCGAAGTCCCAACGCAGATGCCGGCCACCGAGCCGCCGCCCACCGCCGCCCTGCCGACGCCCATCACCGTGCCGCCGTCGGCGGTGCCCACCAGCGCGCCAGCGCCTGGCGTGGACTTCGCGCAGAACCCGCCGGCCATGGTCGTTGTGAACGGCGGACGCCGCTTCCTTCCCTCCGGCACCCAGTACTGCTATCGGGACGCCAGCGGTCGGGAGGTCTGTGTGGACGCACCGGCCTCTCCTGAGAGCGAACGTATCCTGGTGGCCAGTGGCGACACGATCCGCCTCGACGCCGAGGGGACCGGCCCGTTCAGCATGACCATCACCCTCAGCAGCAGCGACCGGTCACAGGAGTTCCAGCGCGTGGAACTGCCGGGGAGCAACATCTCGCTGTATACCATCGTCGGCAATCCGGGCAATTACGTGCTGGTGATTGACACGGTATGGCCGGAGGGCACGGCAACATACTACTTCCGTCTGCAAATTGTGGGATAAAACACACCCACCGGACGCCAGCGCAGCAGTAACATTACGCGGGTGGCCTTCGCCTGGACTTGTGCTTCAGTGGAGTTCTCCCATGCCCAAGATCACGTTCGTGGGTGCTGGCAGCACGGTATTCGCCAAGAATCTGCTGGGAGACATTCTCAGCTTTCCTGAGCTGGCCGAGTCGACCATCGCCCTGTTTGACATCGACCAGGACCGCCTGGATACTTCAGCCATCGTCGCCCAGCAGGTTGCCAGCGCGCTGAATGCCCACCCCACCATCGAGGCGACCACCGACCGGCGGCGCGCGCTGGACGGCGCTGATTACGTCATCTCCATGTTCCAGGTTGGCGGCTACAGGCCTGGCACGGTGATCGACTTCGAGGTGCCCAAAAAGTACGGCCTTCGCCAGACCATCGCCGACACGCTGGGCATCGGCGGCATCATGCGCGCCCTGCGGACCATCCCGGTCTTCCTGGATATGTGCCGCGAGATGGAAACGTTATGCCCGGATGTGTGGCACCTGAACTACGTCAACCCCATGGCCATGAACTGCTGGGCCATCAACAGGGCCACTGCTATCAAGACGGTCGGCCTGTGCCACAGCGTCCAGGGGACGGCCATGCAGCTCGCCAGGGACATCGGCGTGCCCTACGAGACGATCAACTACATCAGCGCCGGGATCAATCACATGGCCTTCTACCTGAAGTTTGAGCGCAAGCTCCCCGATGGCCGTGTGGAGGACCTCTACCCGCTGCTCCGGCAGGTCATCGCCGAGGGCCGCGTCCCCAGTTGGAACCGCGTGCGCTACGAAGTATTTAAGCGACTGGGCTACTTCGTGACCGAATCCAGCGAGCACTTCAGCGAATATGTGCCGTGGTTCATCAAGCGAGACCGGCCCGACCTGATCGAGCGCCTGAACATCCCGTTAGATGAGTACATCGCCCGCTGCGAAGCCCAGATCGCCGGTTGGGAAGGGCTGCGCGACGCGCTCATCAAGGGCGACGAACCGCTGGTGGTCGAACGTTCGCACGAGTACGGCTCCCTGATCATCCACAGCCTGGAAACCGACGTGCCCCGCGTGGTCTATGGTAACGTGACCAACAACGGCCTGATCGACAATCTGCCAGCGGCGTGCTGCGTCGAGGTGCCCTGCCTGGTGAACAGAAACGGCGTACAGCCGACCCGCATCGGCAGTCTGCCGCCGCACCTGGCCGCGCTGATCCAGACCAACGTCAACGTCCAGGCGCTGACCGTGGAAGCGGCGCTCACCGGCCAGCGCGCCCACATCTACCATGCCGCCATGCTCGATCCGCACACCGCCGCCGAGCTGGACCTCGATCAAATCTGGTCGCTGGTGGATGACCTGATCGAGGCCCACGGCGACTGGCTGCCGGCGTTTCACTGACATGGATTGGGGGAGAAGGTCCGCAGGGGCCGGGCAACCAGCGCCCTGGCTACCGTACCACCATCTGCCTGGGGGGAGAAAGCTACCGTGCCTGAAATCATGTTTGATCCGACCGAGCACCCCCACCGCCGCTACAATCCGCTGACCGACGAGTGGGTGCTGGTTTCGCCGCACCGGACCAAACGACCCTGGCGAGGGCAGGTCGAAAAACCGCCCCAGGAAAAGCGCCCGTCTTACGACCCCCACTGCTACCTGTGTCCTGGCAACCGGCGGGCCGGCGATGCCCAGAACCCCCCCTACACCAGCACCTTCGTCTTCACCAATGACTTCGCCGCCCTGCTGCCGGACACGCCTCCAGCCGCTGAAAGCCGTCATCCGCTGCTGCGGGCCGAAACCGTGCGCGGCACCTGCCGGGTGATCTGCTTCACCCCACGCCACGACCTCACCCTGCCGGAAATGGCCCTCCCGGACATCCGCCGGGTGGTGGACGTATGGGCCGAACAGGTCGCCGAACTGGGACGGGCGTACCGCTGGGTGCAGGTCTTCGAAAACAAGGGCGCGATCATGGGCTGCTCCGACCCGCACCCCCACGGGCAGATTTGGGCGGGGGACGCGCTGCCCAATGAACCAGCCAAAGAGGACCGCCAGCAGCGGCTCTACTTCCGGGAGACTGGCCGTCCGCTGCTGGTAGACTACGCGGCGCTTGAAGCGGAACGGGAGAGCCGCCTGGTGGTGGCGAACGAGCACTGGCTGGCCGTCGTCCCGTACTGGGCCATCTGGCCGTTTGAGACGCTGTTGATGCCGCGCCGCCCCGTCTCCCGCCTGCCGGACCTGAGCGATGGCGAGCGCGAGGCCCTGGCCGCCATCCTCAAGCGCCTGCTGACCCGGTATGACAACCTGTTTGAGGTCTCGTTTCCCTATTCGATGGGCTGGCACGGCGCGCCGACCGGCGGCGATGACAACGGCCACTGGCAACTTCACGCCCACTTTTACCCGCCGCTGCTGCGCTCCGCCACCGTCAAAAAGTTCATGGTCGGCTATGAGATGCTGGCTGAAGCGCAGCGCGACCTGACGGCGGAACAGGCGGCGGAGCGGCTGCGGGCGCTGCCGGATGTCCATTACAAAACCCCGTAGCGCTGGCAGCGAGGGCCTTCCGGAAGCGAGGACTTGCCGGAAGCGAGGGCCTGCTGAAGCAGGGCCGGAGAAACGCCGGGGGATGGCCGCCGCAGACAATTTAAGCCGGCGGCGATCTGTGGTAGAATGCGCGGAGAAACGACCGGGGGACAGCGATCATGGCGTCAGGGACCAGACAGCGCACGCCGGAGCAGCAGCACAGACGTGAGGTTCGACTCGCGATCATGCTGCCGGTATGGGGACTCCTCGTCCTGACGGTGCTGGCCGTGGTGCTGGCGGCGCTTAACCTGAACAGAGAGCAATTCGGCCTGGTGGCCGACGCCCTGGCGACGGTCTTTGTCCTGTGCCCAGCCGTTCTGATCTGCCTGATCCCCACCGTAATACTGATGGCGAGCGCCATCGGCCTCTGGAAGCTGAACGCGCTCATGGCCCCCCCGGCGGCCCGGGGGCGGGGGATCGTCCTCCGGTCCTTAGCCAGCGTTCGCACCCAGGTGCCCCGTGGGGCTGCGCCGGTCATCTGGCTGCAAGGTCGGCTGAGGTATTGGGAGCACCTGTTGACGGGCCGCCGCTCACGATCGGTTCGGTCATCTCCGCATGAGGAGCAGACACATGGCCATTGATCCGACTTCCCCGCCAGGGGTAGCGCCAGCCTCACCCGGTGCGAACTGGAAAACCAGGGCGTACCTTATCGGCATCATTCTCGGCCTGGGACTGGGCCTGCTTTCGGCCTATCTGTTTGTGCGCGCTGCCGAAGAGAACAGCTCCGGGAAAACGCCGCAGAAGATCGGCACCGGTGACGCGATGAAACTGACGCTCTCCCTGCTGAACCTGATCCGCCAGATCGCGGAATTGGGCGCTAAGGGCTGATCATCCCCTGCCCGGCCACACCCCGTCAATCGGGCGTTGCCTCCGGTGCGCCCGATTTTCCGTTGGTGAGGGAAGCGCAGGCTTCCATCAGGCAAACGCCCGGTTTTCGGCCCCCGCCTCGGTTATGATAGTCGTCAGCTCAGGAACAGCCTTCTGCAGGAGCCACGCCCCATCATGATCTTCTCCCCGCGCACCTGGTCCGAGTCCCGGCTGCTTGGCCTCTCCTGGCGGGCCTGGCGGGACTGGTCGATCCGGCTGGCGCTGGTGGCGCTGCTGCTGATGTACTTGCGCCCGGCCCCGCCCCGCGCCATCATGGGCCCGCCGCAGACCGTTGTCACCACCCAGCCGCTGCTGTGCATGCACACCCGTCTGATCGACGAAGTGGAGGAGTGGAAGATTCAGCGGTCGCTGCAAATGGTGCGCGAGCTGGGCGCGGATACCATCGTGGAGTTTTTCCCCTGGGCCTACGTGGAACAGGAGGAAGGCGTCTACAACTGGACCGGCTTCGACCGGATCATCCGCCATGCCCGCAATCAGGGCCTGAGCGTCATCGCCCGGCTGGGCATGGTCCCGGCCTGGGCCAGGCCCGAAGCCGATCCTGACAGTTTGAGCGCGGTAGACGCCGGGCGCGGCCAGGACACCACGCTCAATTACCTGGAAGAAGATCGTTTCCCCGATTTTGCCCGTTATGTGGCCGCCTTCGCCGGGCGTTACGCCGGAACGGTGAATCACCTCATCATCTGGAACGAACCCAACCTGACGTTTGAATGGGGCTACCGTATGGTCAACCCTGCCGATTATGTGGAGCTGCTGCGCCAGTCTTACCAGGCGGCCAAAGCCACCAACCCGGACGTGATCGTCCTGGCCGCGCCGATGGCCCCCACGCTGGAGCCGGAGGGCAGCCCCTGGGGCTTGAACGACCTGTTGTTCATCGAGCGGATGTACCAGGCGGGTGCGGCGGGCTACTTCGACGCCATGGCCGTGCATACCTATGGTTTCACCTTCCCGCCGGAAAGCGAGCCGGGCTGGGATGTGCTTAACTTCCGACGCATCGAGTTGATCCACGCCATCATGGCTGAGCACGGCGATGGCGACAAGCCGATCTACGTCACCGAGACCGGCTGGAACGACCACCCGCGCTGGACCAAGGCCGTGCGCCCCGTGCAGCGTATCCGCTACACCATCGACAGCTACGAGTGGACCGAAGCGCACATGCCCTACGTGGAGAAGTTATGCCAGTGGGCGCTGCGTTACCCCGCGCCGACGCGCAGTTACCCGGATAACTTCACGTTTCTGACGCCGGACTTCCGCCCGCGCCCGGTTTACACCTATCTACAGGCGTATGCCCGTGGCCTGGAGATTGACCTGCCATGATCCCCGCCCTGATGAACCGTCTCAGGAGGCTGACGCGCCGCCAGTGGCTGATCATCGCCATCGTGGCCACCATCATCGGCCTGCCATTGGGCTACGACTTCGCCCGCTGGGTGTGGCGGACGTACTTCCGCCCCCGCCCGGAGCCGCCGATGCTGCCCTACGGCGAGTTACGGGTGGGCATCGACGCCAGCTACCCGCCCTTTGGCGTTGACCTGGGCGGCGAGTTGATCGGGCTGGACGTGGACTTGGCCCGCGCTGTAGCGGAGGAAATGGGCGTGCCGCTGCGCTTCATCAACATGGGCTACGACGGACTGTACGACTCCCTGCGCGCCGACCAGGCCGACGCGCTCTTCTCCGCCCTGCGCGTTGACCCGCTGCGCATGAATGACGCCCGCTACACTGTCCCCTACTTCGACGCCGGGCAGGTGTTGGTCCGCCCGCCGGATTCGGGCATCGACACCATGCAGGACCTGGAAGGGCGGACGCTGGCGGTCGAGTTCGGGGCGGAAGGCGACCTGGAAGCGCGGCGCTGGCAGCGGCGGCTGCGCGTGCTCCATATCGCCTCTTTTGAGGTCGCCGCCCAGGCGCTGGAGGCCGTCCTGGCCGGGCAGGCCGACGCTGCCCTGGTGGATGCCATCTCGGCCCGCATCTGGCTGGGCGAGCACGAAGGGCTGGCGGTCGCGCCTGAATACGTCACCAGCGATCCCTATGCCGTCGCCGTGCAGGTCGGCAACGGCAAACTTTGGGAGGCCATCAACGCCGCGCTGACCAGGCTGTTGGCCGATGGCACGGTGGAGGCGATCATCGACCGCTGGCTGTAGAGGAGAGACAAGACGCCAGCGACCGAGCGTTCACAGGAGAATGCCCCTGCCCCAAAAAGAGGCAGATCACACGACCCGCCCCCTGGAACATCTCACGGCCCCGCGTCACCTGACCGATGAAGTTGGAGAAGGGGGAGGCTGATCTCTCCCTTCTTCAGAATCCCTGCCGCGCAGGAAGCCGAAGGTGCGATACAGCAGCCGCAGCACCACGTTCTGGTTATAGCCCGCCAGGAAACACAGCACCCACAGCAAGAAGGGATACTGGCCGAGCATCGAGGTCTCGCTGGCCTGGTCCAGCAGCCCCACGCCGATAGTGGACACGATCCCGGTGGTGAAGACCAGGGTCATCAACAGCCCCATGATGAGACCGATCACAGGGTTCATCAGGTACCACGACATGTGCGCCGGATCGAAGTCCCGCAACTGGATGGCGTGTTTGTTCAGCGTGAAGTAGGCGTAAACGATCGCGCCCAGCATGCCGAACAGCGTCGGGTGGTAGATGATGCTCAGAGCATCCAGACCGGAATCGATCATAAACTGGCGGAACAGCGGTTCGACCGCCATCAGCGCCAGCCACAGGATGAAGGCCAGCAGCAGGTAACGGATGAGCGGCGGTTTGTACTTTGCGATGTCCGCCTGCACCTTTTCCTCCCGCGCCAGGTCCGCCCGCACCCGGTAGAGAATGGCCCGCACATCGTCGTAATTGGCCCGGTCCTGGAGCAACAGGGCGCTGGCCTCCAGCAGCTCTTTCTGGTAGGCATCGGTCAGATCACGCCGGCCCTGCACTTTGCGGACGATCTGCTCCTGCAAGGCTTCGATGTCGCTCCACAGTTTCTCCAGCCGCTCGTCGGTCACAAATTTCTCCAGCAACTCCTCGCTGGGAGCCACCGCTCTGGCCTCGGCAAACAGCTCTCTGGCCGGGGCGCGCGGTCCGCTCACCGGCGTCAGACGTCCGGCGTCGATGCGCACATCCTGGGGCCGGATGATGGCCTTCTCCTTTTCGAGCGCGCCGGTGGCTGGCTGGCTGACGACGCTGAAACCGGCGGCCACGTCGCCACTTGCCTCGGCCTCCTCAATCGGCGCTTCAGCTTCTTCCCCCATGGCTTCCGGGGAATCCGGCGCCAGCGATTCCACCTCTGGACGGGGGGTGTAGCTCAGGATGGCCTGAGGCCGATCTGCCGCAACCGCTTCCAGGCGGGGCTGCGCCTCAAACTCTTCCCCCGTGACCGGCGCGCTGGGCTTCACCGGCAACTCCTCTGTGCCAGCGGGCCTGTCAGCCATGTGACCTTCCGCTGGCGGCGGGGGACTGGCCGTCAGTTTGGCCCGCTCCGGGGCGGCCATCCGGTCGAGCACTGCTTCATCTTTGGCGGGCTGAGCCTCATCCGCCTGGGGCCGCACGAACATATCTTCCGGCAGTGGCGCGCCCGACGGCTCCGAGCCGCGTAATATCTCCCACCCTTTGCCGCGCAACGACGCGCGTTCACGTGGTTCATGCGGGGTTTCGTTCATGGATGATCTCCTGTGCTAACGCGCGATAGGCCTGGGCCGCCGGGTCATGGGGCGCATACTGCAACACGGACTGCCGGGCCACTGGCGCTTCGGCCAGAGCTTCGCTGTCCTCGATCACGGTGCGGAAGGTCTGCTGCTTAAAAACGCTCCGCACCTCATCCACCACTTCCTGCGCGTGCAGGGAACCGGCGCGGTACATCGTGCACAAAACGCCCAGCAATGTCAGATCGGGGTTCAGCGTTTCCTTCACCCGGACGGCTGTCTCCAACAACGTGCGCACGCCACGCATGGCCAGATACTGGCATTGCAGCGGGATGAGCAGTTCGTCAGCGGCGACCAGGCTGTTGGCCGTCAGAACACTCAAACTGGGTGGCGTATCGATCAGGATGAAATCAAAGGGGATACGGCTGCGGTTCAGCGCTTCCCGCAGGCGGGAGGCCGCCTGGCGGTTGGGGTTCAGCATGACCTCCGCCGAAGCCAGGTCGATGCTGGCTGGCGCTAGAGCCATCGTTCCCCCCACGTGAACGATGACCCGCGCCAGCGGCACCTGATCGTACATCAGCAGCGAATAGACGCTTGGCCGGATGGTATGCGGATCGACGCCCAGCGAAGCCGTCAGGCCACCCTGAGAATCAAGGTCGATCAGCAGCACGCGGTAGTTCAGTTCTGCCAGCGCCGCGCCGAGGTTCAGGACCGTGGCCGTCTTGCCCACGCCGCCTTTTTGGTTCGCCACCACCACTTTTCGCGCCATTGTGTTTGTCCAGAAGGGAGAGTCACCGGCACCAGACCCGATTATAACACAGGACTGTCAAATGCCTCCGGCGGCAGGCGTCCCGGCCCGCCTGGCTATCCAGCGGTCCCCACCCTCGAATCCCCCCGCTCGACGGCCTCCTTGAGAGCCGCGCCTCCCAGCGGGGCGATGGATAACCGCCCGCTGAAATCCTGGAGATGAACGTTGCCGGGCGTCAGATGAAACACCAGATACGCATCAAGGGGCACCGTGAGCGAAAGCTCGGCATAGGACAGCGCCCCCACCAGCGGCTTCCGTTTGAGGATCACGTAGACGCCAGCGTCGTCGCGCTCGGTGACCCACTGCCAGCCAAACGCCTGCCGCAATTCACCCTCGATCTGGACCTGCTGCATCCCCGTGCGTCGGACAGTCACCCGGCAGTGACTGGCGCGCACATAAACCGTGGTTGGCCCCCTCACTTCGTAGGCCACCACCCGTCGCTGCCGCGCGATGCCGGGCAGGGCACGGAGAGTCGCCACGGCGTCGAGGAAAAACGCCAGTCTACGGTACATAGGCGAGCCACTTCCTGAGCTATGGACGCGCGCGGACCGCTCACCGCCCGGCAGGCCAGGCCATTGGCGGACTTAAGGGAACCTCAGACTCCAAAGTCAACGCCCGCCAGCCAGCCAGCGATGGCCCGCGCCACCACCAGCGGCTGCTCAAGCACCACCATATGCCCCCCGCCCTCCACCGTCACCAGTTGAGCGCCTGGGATGTGCCCCGCCAGATAGGCGCTGAACTTGGGCGGCGTCATCCGGTCCGCCGTGCCGACGAGGATCAACGTCGGGGCCGCGATCTCACTCACCCGGTCCATCACGTCAAAAGCGTTGCAGGCCACATAATCCCCACGCATCACCCCCGGCTCATGGGCGGCCATGCGCGCCTGCCACCGACGCAGGGCCTGTTCCGGCGTTGGCCCGGCCCACATCCATGCCCTGAGCTGCTCGTAGACCGGCGACGGATCGGACAACACATGACTCAAAATGTCGGGGTGAACGCGCAACCTGGCCCCCGTGCTGATCAGAATCAGCCCGGCGATGCGCTCCGGGTAGTTGATGGCCATCATCTGCGCG
Source organism: Anaerolineae bacterium (assembly GCA_034435395.1). Lineage (GTDB taxonomy): Bacteria > Chloroflexota > Anaerolineae > Aggregatilineales > Ch27 > DAOTXK01. Next base: position 19,565 of record DAOTXK010000037.1, read on the forward strand.
ATGGCACCCCCCATGCTGTGCCCACCGACAATGGCCTGCTTCAGGTCGAGGGCGTCCATCAGGCCGATCACGTCACCGCATAACCGTCGATCGACTGCCGCCCCGGTCCAGGGCTGCGACCATGCCCCGGCAGGTCCAGCGCGAGGACGGTCACGCCTGGCAGGCGAGCCAATTCGGCAGGCCAGTCCAGGTGTGACCCTCCGGCCCCATGGATCAGCACCAGCGACGGATAGGGCGAAGAAGAATCGCGGCGCTCGGCATACCACACCCGCGCCCCCAGCCAGTCAACGTGCGGCATCAACCCCCTGCCTGGGGCATCGACGGCCTGAACAGCGACCTCATTATAAAACAAACCGCCCTGCCAGGGGAGACAGGGCGGTGAAACAGACGGTGTAGGGACGAGGGTCTAGCCGCCGAAAGCCACCGTCACCGGCGCAGCCGTCACATCACCCGCCTGCGGCAGCACGCACTGGCCGAAGTAGGTCCAGCCGCTCGCGTCGCCAGCGGTGACTTGCAGCCAGGTGCCGTCATTGCTGCGCCCAACCACAGTCAGGTTGGTCCCCGGCTCCAGCACGCGATCGACGGTGAAGCCGGTACCAGGGCCGGTGCGCATATTCTGGCGGCAGACAATGCCCACCACCGGGCCGGTGCTGGCCGGAGCCGCCACCGCGGTCACCGTCGGCGCGCCGGGTTGCTGGGTCAGCGCGTCGCTGGGGTTGACCGTCGGCTGGCTCTCAAAGACCACCTCCACGGGCGCTTGCTGGATGCTCTGCAAGGGGATGTTCAGGCAGCGGCCATTGAAGGCCCAGCCGCGAATCCCATCGCCAGTGATGACCTCCAGCCAGGAGCCATCATTGCTACGCCCGACAACGTTGACCACATGGCCGGTGTCCATCACCGTCAGCACTGCCGTCTCAATGCTGGCCTGCTGACGCAGGTTCTGGCGGCAGGTCAACTGCACCTGTCCGGCGCTGGGTTGGGCGGGCGCAGATACGACCTGAACTCCCGCTGGCGCGCCAGGCATCGGGGCCGGCTGCCCCTGCACTTCGCCCGCCCGTCCGCCGAGGCCGGGGATGTTCAGCTCAGCTTCTTCGATCAGAGCGCCGTTCTCATAGAGGTTGGCCTGCACGATGTCATCATGCATGTAGTAGACATCCACCCGCCAGATTTCGCTGCTCATCGACGTGATCAGCTGCAATGGACCGGGGATGCCGACGCTGTTGAAGTCCAGCAGTCCCAACACCCGACCGGTATAGTGGTAAAACTGGTACCCATAGGCGGTGTCATAGACCACCAGCGGCGAGGCAAGCTGGTCGTAGCCCCCCCACACGCGGGGCGGCGCTCCCGGCGGATCCAGCGGTGGCGGTGGGGGAGGAGGCGGTTCCGCCGCTGCCGTCGGAGGAGGAGGAGGAGGAGGAGGAGCGCAGTTGGGCATGACCAGCGGATTGGGCACATAGGTGATGGAAGGGGTGTACGGGTTGACTGTGTTCACCGGGATGTTGACGGTGATGGCCCCGCCAGTACCGGTATAGGCCATGTCAAACGACTTGTTGCCGTTCGTCTGGCAGATGTCAGTCGGGCCGTCATTGGAAGGGTCGGTATTGGCCGTCCCCCCCGGACCGTCTATACATGTCAACGTTAACGAGTCGCCAGACGAGGGGATGGTAATGGTCACCGTCTGGTTGACCAGCGAGCCACCTACCCCTATCCAGTCGTTGACAAACGTCGTCAGGCGGACCGTACAGGTGGTGCCGACCTGCTCCACCGTCCAGGGCTGGGGGTTCGCCAGGCCAATGATCGCCTGCACCTTCGGAATCAGCCCTGCACTCATGAAGATAACCGTCACTGCTACCACAGCCGTCAGTATAATGGCTAACCTGGTCGGGTGGCGCAAAAGTAAGCGTCTGAGCTGAGACATACAACCTCTCCCCGGAGAATTCTCCATAAGGACTGACACCCACAAGCCTTTGCTTATTATAACACAACTTTCGAGGCGCGACTCCAGCGATTGTTGTTAGAAAATCGCAACAAACGCCCCCACAGCGGCAACCGGCCGCGCCGCCCTGCCCAAGGGAGGCTGTGCGTTGCGCGCCCGCCTCAAAGACCGATCCCGGCATAAACCTCCAGCATCTGTCCTGCCACCGCCGCCCAGGTAAAACGTTCAGCGACCAGCGCCCTGCCCCGCGCCGCCATGGCCCCCCGGCGGGCCGGATCGACCAGCACCGGTCCCAGCGCTGCCGCAATTCCCTCGCCGGTCAACGGTTCCAGCCGCACACCAGCCCCCGCCTCCATCACCTCCGGCAGATGGCAGCCATCGCTCAGGGCCACCGGCAGCCCCGCCGCCATCGCTTCCAGAGCCACCACCGGCAGACCTTCGCCCACCGCCGGCAGCGCCAGGGCGTCCGCCCCGGAAAAGGCCGCCAGCCTGTCCGCTCCCGTCAGCAGCCCGGTGAACACGACCCGATCCTCCACCCCCAGTCGCCCCGCCTGCGCCCGGAGCGCCGCCTCCTGGCCCTCATCCGGTCCGGCGACGGCCAGCCAGACCTCCGGCAACAGGGGCAAAGCGGCCAGCAGATGATGGACGCCTTTCCGCTCGTGCAGCCGCCCCAGAAATAACACCAGCGGCGCGCGGACCGGGATGCCCCAGCGCGCCCGGAACGTCTCCGGCGGCGGCAATACGGCAAACTCATCGGGATCGACGCCGTTGGGCACAACGCTGATTCGTCCCGCCGACAGCGGCACGCCCAGGCGCTCCCACAGACGACGGGCGTCATCCGCTTCGTCGGCGGTCAACGCCACCAGCTGGTCGATGCGGCGGGCGGCCCACCGTCCCAGGACCGCATCCCAGCCCCGTTTGACGGCCCCCCGTCCGGCCGCATACGGCAGCGTCCCATGCGGGCTGAGGACGACCGGCACCCGGCTCCGCTGGGCCAGCGGCAGAGCGATCAGGTTCTCCACGGTCCGGAACTCGTGCACATGCAACCTGTCGGCGCGGCGCAGGGCCGCCTCCAAAACGTCACGCATGCCCAGCGGTGAGGAAAGGTTCCAGCGGCGCAAAGCGGGCCATGCATTCCGACAACGGATCACCCGCACGCCGTCGATCACCGCCTCGGCGGGCGAGAGACGTGCCCCGCCGTCGCCCGCGTCCGTCGTGATCACGGTCACGTCATGGCCGCGCGCGGCCAATGCCGCCGCCAGGCCGTGCGCCGCCCGAACCACACCGCCGAATCCCCAGGCTGGCGCATAGTACGGGAGCAGATGGACAAGGTTCATGCGCCCCAGCCCTCAGGATCAGGCCGGCGTCGCGCCGCGCGGCCTCCCCGCCGGGAGAGCTGACCAGACTCGGCCTCCACGTTCGTCTGGCTCACCCGCATAACCGTCGCACTGAGCCGAATGTCACATCACGGACGCTGGCGGCGGACTAACTGACCAACTGCCGCCTGCCCGGTGTAACCGTTCACCAGACCCATGCGCAGCCGGTTTCCCTCGCGCACCTCATTGATCCAGACCGGCAGCAACATCACCTCGTAAACCATGTCCTGCACATCGCTGCTCACGATCGTCATGGCGGCGTCTCCCCGACTGGCCGAGGCCGCCAGCGGACTGTCCAGAGCGCCCGCCCGTTTGTCGCCTTTACGGACCGACGGCCGAATCCGCTCGCGCGCCCTCTGGCGTGTGTCATTGAGCATCAGGCCGCGCGCCTCGTGCAGCGCGGTATGCAGGGACATATTCGACAGCAGGACAAACGACTCCCGCCCGACCTCCGCCTGGTAGGGCGAGGCATCATCCAGGTCCACGTTGGAGGCCACGCGCAGCAGTTCACCATCAATCTGGCGCAAGCCGTGTATGACGACCGCCGGATAGTTCTCGGTGTAAACGCCGCCCAGGTCCTCATAGCCGGGAAACTCGTATGCCACCTGCCCGACGCCACTGAACCGCCAGATCGCCAGGTACGCCCGGCGGGGACGCGACAGATCGCGGCGACCGCCGAAGAGCCGTTGCAGCGCCCCTGTGCCGATATCTTCCAGCGCAATCGCTGCCTGAGCCTCACTGATCTTAAACGGCAGGTACGAGTCGGGCAGCGGCATCGACGGCGCACCCTCGAACACGGACTGCTGGCACAGCGGGCACGGCGTTTCATGCGACGGGCGCTCAACCGGGGCGATGCTGATCGTGTCGCAGGTCAGGCAATGCCGGGCCTGCTGGATATCCGGCCAGGGCTGTTCCGGGCGCTTGCGCGCCGCCAACACCGCTGGCTGATCGCCCACCATGCCATAACCACAGAATACACAGTAAGCTGAACCGGTCCGCTCGTTGGTGCGCATCACGGCATTACAACGGGGACAGCGCTCCTGTTTGATCGGCGGCGGCGCTTCCGCTACGGCGGAGGGCACCAGCTCGCCAGTGCCGGTCGTCGCCAGTTCAGCGAGCATGGCATCAACCAGGTCTTCCTCGGTGGCCGTAACTTCGGCGGCAGCCGCGGCCTCCGTGGCACCTTCGCCCGCCTCGGTCACAGCTTCCGCCGCAGGCATGGGGGCCAGTTCTTCGACATCCGGCAGTGACAGGGGGGGCTGTTCGACCTCTGTCGCTTCTTCCGCGCCTGCGACCTCGCCGACGGGGGGCGCTGCGGACGACAGCGGCGCTTCACCAGCAGCGGATACCTCAACCGCCTCCGCTTCCCAGGCTTCCGGGGCCATCTCCTCGGCCCCGACCGGCGTTTCCTCGGCTGGCGCTTTCAGAACCGGTTCGACCGGCGGCGGCTCGACCGCCGGGGGCGCGACCGATGGCCCGGTCGACGGCGCGCCCGGCTCCTGCTCCTCTTCTTCGATGAAGCGCGGGATGTCCGCCGCCGGCCCGGCTTCTGACCGGCGTTCAGCCAGTTGCTGGCGCAGCCTGGCCAGCGCCCGACGCGCCCCCGGATGTCCCGGCTCGATCTTCAGTACCTGCCTCAGGATGGCGGCCCGCTTCCCCGGATCAGCCGTGGTCCTGGTCAACCACAGCAACGCATCCACATTCTCCGGGTCCAGCTCACGCGCCTTGAGCAGGCACTTCCGCGCGATCTTAACCTTGTTGGCATTGAGTGCGGCAGCACCCCTGGCCACCCACTGGGCCGCCTCTTGCTTCCGGGCTTCATCAACCATTTTGGGTCTCTACAAACAACACGGCTTCAACCATGGCGCGGTCGGTCAGGTCATCCAGGATGGCATAGGGCGCTTCGGCAGCGAGGGCCTCCCGCAAGGCTGGTGGCCCGGTCCGCACGGCAACCGCCCGCGCGCTCACCGCCCGCGCACAGATGATGTCATTGGGCGTATCCCCTACTATGACGATTCGCTCCGGCGGAAAGCTCGTCCGCCAGTAAGCGGCGGCTCGCTGCAAGGCCAGCGGCGGCAGCGCGCTGCGACTGACCGCCTCATCACCGAACGCGCCCACCGGAAAACTGGCCGGATCAAAACCTGCCGCCTGCAACTTGATAGGCGTCGTCTGCTTCAGGTTGCCGGTGACCAGCCCCAGACACGCGCGTGGATCACTCCCCAGGTCGCGGACCAGTTCCCGCGCGCCGGGCAGCGGACGCACGTTAAACTGGGGGATGAGCGCCCGCAAATGGCGAGCCATCGCCTCGCTGATCACCGGCAGGTGTTCCATCACAGCTTCCCGGGCATACCCCAGCGGCATCAGGATGTCCAGCAGGATTTGTAAGTCGGTCTGCCCGGCGAAGGCGACACCATCGATCCCGTCACACCGGCCAAACACCTCATCCAGCGTCGCGGCCAACGCCCGGCGGCCGCAGCCATCCGATAACAGCAGCGTGCCATCCACGTCAAACAGGATGAGAGTCGGCGCGTCATGCATCGTCATACCCCAATCGTATACCAAAGCCCGATTTTTCGCTCAGAGGCCGACTCACAGCAGCCGCCGAGGCTGTTCCCGCAACGCGGTGATGATCCCCTGATCAGCCTTGCCGAACGCGTAGTGATCCATCTCGTCCAGCGTGACCCAGGCGAACCCGGCCACGCCCAGCGGAGCCGGTTGGCCTCCGATGTGCTGGCACTGGTAAGCGTGCAGTGTAATGCGGAAGTGAGTGAAGGCATGCCTGATCTTCACCAGGAATTCACCCACGGCCACCGTGATGCCCAGTTCTTCCTTAAGCTCGCGGGCCAGCGTTTCCGGCAGGGTTTCGCCATCTTCCTGCTTGCCGCCGGGGAACTCCCACAACCCGCCCAGCAATCCCTCCGCCGGACGCTGCGCGATCAGGATGCGACCTTCATACTCGCCTTTCCCGTGGACAACGCCCGCCGCCACGTGCTGATGTGGCGCGGGCGCGCGCCGACGTTTGACCGGACGCTGCTCCTGGGCCCCCGCCCGAAACGCCCGGCAGTGAGCGCTCACCGGGCACTGCTGGCACAGCGGGCGGCGCGGTTTACAGATCAGGCGTCCCAACTCCATCAGCGCCTCGTTGTACGGGCCTGCCTGCCCCCGGGGCACCAGGGATTCGGCCAGCGCCCATAACCGCTGACGGGTCGCCGGCTGGCCCACATCGTCCGGGATGTCATACAGCCGGGTCAGGATGCGAATCACATTGCCATCGAGCACCGGCACATCCTGCCCAAAGGCCAGGCTGGCAATCGCGCCCGCGGTATAACGGCCAATGCCCGGCAGCCGCATCAAGGCTTCCGCTGTCGCTGGCCACTGACCGCCGTATTCGCTGGCGATCATCCGGGCGGCACGGTGCAGGTAACGCGCCCGGCTGTAATACCCCAGCCCCTCCCACAGCTTGAGCACCTCGTCCAGCGATGCGGCAGCCAGCGCTTCCACCGTTGGAAAACGGGCCAGGAAGCGCTCGTAATAGCCGATCACCGTCCCCACCTGCGTCTGCTGCAACATGATCTCGGCCAGCCACACGCGGTAGGGGTCGCGGTCCTGCCGCCAGGGCAAATCGGCGCGGTGGACGCGGAACCAGTTCAACAATTCAGGGACGAAGTTTATCATAAAGGTTTGATCCGGCAGCCTGGGCCGGGATGGCCCCGGATTACCGCCCGGCTGGATTGTACCGGGCGGGGCAACACGATAGCAACATACGGGCTTGTGCCGCCAAGGGGGGGGAAAATCAGGCCGCTCAGTTCCATATGAGCCGGTGATGAGAATACCCCGGACCCGGCCCCCAATACCATGCACCGGGCCCCCAATTATGGTATTCTAGCCTACGATTATTCAGGCGCTTCCGGGCGTTCTACCCGCAAGGGAATTTATTGAGAAAGAGGAAAACCCATGGCTGAACCCCACATCCCCTTTAAGACTCCGGTGACGCTTGAGCTGGAACCGGGCACTTACTGGTGGTGCGCCTGCGGCCTTTCTCAAAATCAACCCTTCTGCGACAAATCCCACCGCCGGGAGGGTCTCTTCAGTCCGGTCGAATTCACCATCGACCGCCGGAAGCGGGTGAAGCTCTGCCGCTGCAAACACACCCACACCCCGCCCTACTGCGACAATACCCACCGCAGCCTGTGATTTCGGCAGCCGCCAACTAACCAGGACACCCAATCGTTGAAACCGATGGAACACACACCGCCGACCGCTGAACAGGAAACGCCCAGGGAGAACGTCCGGGGTCGTTTGATCGCCATCGCGCTCTATATTGTGCTCTCGGTCGGCCTGTATTTCGTCCTGGCCCCCGCCATCGCCGACCAGGAGCAGCTGAAAAGCCACCTGGAAGCGGCAGGGTTTTGGGGCATTTTCGCTTATCTGGCGCTCTATTCCGCGCAAATGTTTGTCCCCTGGTTGCCCGGCGCGCCGCTGGACATCATTGGTGGCGCGACTTTTGGCTTCTGGGAAACTGTATTTCTCTCGACTCTATCCGCTTCCGGGTGCGGCCTGGTTATCTATCTGGCGGTCAGACGGATCAGCCTGGACATCATTGTGGAGCGCTTCCCCGGACTGCTGGAGTCACCCTGGCGGCTGGTTAAGATCATCAAGCGGCAGCCCTGGTCCCTGATCGCGGTGAATATGCTCACCGGGGATGTGGCCTACTTTGTGGCCGGAGCCGCCCCAACACCGCTTGTGTTTACCATGGGCCTGCTGGCGACCATGCGCGTGCCGAGCGTGATGGTCGGCGCGGCGCTCGGCGCTGGCATCATCTCCAACGTTGTCAAACAAACCCTGGATGTCATAGTTACTATCGCCACCTTTGGCACAATCGGCACCCTGATGATCGGGTTCGCCATCGCCCGGAAGTACCTGCCGGGCTGGTTGGAGCGGCTTGAATCCACCGCCAACAGCGGCCCGGCGGACCATTAGATCATTAACGGAGTTCTGGCGTGTCCGACACCATCAACATCGATGACATAGCTGTTACCCCGACCGACGAACCGTCCCGGCCGGCGCGTCGCCCTCCCTGGATCAAGGTTCGCGCCCCGTCCGGCGCGACTTACGAGATGGTACGGGGCCTGATGCGCAGCAAGCGCCTCAACACGGTGTGTGAAGAGGCTATGTGCCCCAACATCGGCGAGTGCTGGGGCGCTGGCACGTCCACCTTTCTGATGCTGGGCAATACCTGCACCCGCTCCTGCGGCTTCTGCGACATCAAAACCGGCCGGCCTGGCCCGATAGACTGGCAGGAGCCTAATCGCGTGGCGGAAGCCGTGCGGGCCATGAATCTGCACCACGTCGTCATCACCAGCGTCAACCGCGACGAACGCCAGGACGGCGGCGCGCCGATCTTCGCCATGGTCATCCGCCGCATCCGCCAGTTGCAGCCGGGGTGCAGCATCGAAGTGTTGATACCGGACTTCAAGGGTCGCCCGGAAGCCCTGAAGATCGTCATGGAGGCCCAGCCGGAAATCCTCAATCACAACGTTGAGACGGTGCCCCGTCTGTTCCGCAAAGTTCAGCCCCAGGACCGTTACGAATGGGCGCTGGCTACCCTGGGCAACGCCAAACGGATGGACCCGCTGGTGCTCACCAATAGCGGCATCATGGTCGGCCTGGGCGAGACTTTCGACGAGGTTGTGGCGGTCATGCGCGATCTGGCGGCCCTCGAGGTCGACATCCTGACCATCGGCCAGTACCTCCAGCCCAGTAAAAGACACCTGCCCATCGCGCGCTATTACCCGCCGGAAGCGTTTGACGAACTCAAACGGATCGGCCTGGAGCTGGGTTTTAAGTGGGTGGAGAGCGGGCCGCTGGTGCGCTCCTCTTACCACGCCGCCCAGCAGGTCCGCGCGCTGAGCCAACTCCATCACTTCCGCCTGCGGGAAACCGGATAGCGCCCTCGCTCGTATACCTCATCGACGGCGCGCCACCGCCGCCCCGCGCCTGATACTCAGCCCGATTACGGACTATGAAAAGGATCGGGGCTGTGGTATATATAGTTATGGAGACTGAACAGGCGTGTATACGGCGGGTTGGGCAGGTCTTAGTGTATCGTCCGCTCTCGACCAGGTGCTTTTCCCGAAGATAACGGCCCGCAGATCAACAAGTCCGTTGGATGAAGATGATAACCCGACATCATGACTGACAGACATACCCCCTTCTGGAACATCCGTTCGTCGGAACCCGACGATGAGGACGACGTGACCGAGTCCTCCTACCAAGGTCGGACCGGGCCGTTCTACGGCTACGATGACGACGAGGACGAGGATGAGGACAAGGCCCCCATCGATCGGAGCTATCGCAGCAGCAGTGGCGCGAGCAGCAGCCGCCCCAGCCTCTATGACCGGTACGGCTTGCGCAGCACCGACGACAAAGCCAGGGACGCCGACCCGGTTCTTGGGCGCAGCAGGGGCAGCCCCCGTCCGACCACGCCAGCCACCTCCCGCGAGGGGGGCCGCATCCCACAGCCCAGCTTCCGGCCCCAGAGCGGCGCGTCAGACCGCCCCAAGCCCGAAAAGAAACCAGGACCGGGCCTGGGCGGGCGCTTAGGCGGCGGCCTGAGCGCGCTGCGGAAGCGCCTGCCCGGCGGCTCTGGCGAACGCCCGCGCGCCACGGCAGGCGGCAGCGGCATGCCCAGCTATGGAAGCCGGGCCAGCCAAACCACCAGCCTGGGGCAACGCGACAGAGACCACAGCCGGCTGCCAGGCCGCGAACCAGAACGCAAAGCAGGCCGGTCCCGCTTCCGGATTTCCCTGCCTTTCCGGCGCGGGGAGGGCCAAGAACGCCAGCCGAAAAGCCCGCCGTCCGCCCCACGGGACATCAAACGCGCCAAGCCGCTGCCCAGGTCTGCCAGACGCCCACGCATCAAAAACGAAGGTCTCTCGCTGGACCTGAAGCTGGACATCGCCGGATGGGGGATGGTCGTCCTGGCGGTTATCATCTTCTTTGGCGCTATCAGCAGCAACCAGGGCGATCTCAGCCGCACCCTGCTGCAATTGATCTACCAGCTTGTCGGGGTTGGCTGGGTGGCGGTGCCGGTGGCCCTGGGGGGGACGGGCATCTGGCTGATCTGGCGGCATTTCGGCGATCGCGCCCCTGAGGCCGACTACGTGCACATCATCGGCTGGATCGTCACCTATCTGGGTGCGCTGGGCAGCGCCCAGTTCATCCACCTGCTCTCCACGCCCGTCCAGACCCTGGACCAGCTCCAGGCGTTCTCCGACCAGGCCGTTGAGCTTGGACAGGGCGGCGGCTGGGTAGGCGGCCTGAACTACATGACGTTGATGCGTAGCCTCGGCGACATCGGCACGTTTTTCGCCCTGTTAGGCTGGCTGGGTATCGGCATCCTGCTGGCCACCGACCTCAGCATTGCCCAGCTGGTTGGCCTTCTGCGCCGGGTCAATAAGCGCCTGATCACCGGATACAGGGTCAGGCGAACCGAACGCGCCGCCGCCAAGCGGGCCTTGGCCCCAGCCGAGCCGGCACGCGGGGAGTTACCGGAACGACAGTCAGCCGCCCCGCTGAACCGCCCGGCGGCCAGTCCGCTCAAGTTGCCGGAGCCGGATGCGATCCCCGCCGGGCAAACGCCCGACGATCAGACGCCGTTCATCCGTCGTCGCCAGCGCGAATATGCGGAGGCGGCAGAGGCGGCGGCGTCCCGCGACGATGCCGCCCCGGCGAGCCATTCGCCCGTCCGGGAAGTCGCCGCCAGCGACCTCACCGCAACTGGCAGACCTTCCACCATGGGCGGGACCGGCGCGCGATACACCCCCGCGCCGACCAGCCCCGCCGCCTCAGGCGACCAGACAGCGGAAGGGCCGATACCCATCAAACCCGGCCTGATGCGGGTGCGGCGTCCCCAGTACGATGAAGCGCCAGCCGAGCCGACTGTGGCGACGGCAGTTGAAGACAAGGCCGTTCCAGAAGCCGTGCCAGGATTCCCGAAAACTGGCGCGCCTGTTCCTGAGGACGAATTGGACGACGAAACGGTCGCGCCCTCCAATGAGATTCTTTTTGGCGGCGTGCGCACCCGCACCCCGGCCCAGATCAGAACGGGCCTGACGGGAGGGCCTGAACCGGTTGGGGTCGCTGAACCAGCGCCGTCATCACCAGAGAAACCAGACAACGAGCCTCCACCTGTCAAGGAAGAGCCTGCCGCCATGCAACCGGCCACGCCCCGGAACCCGGAACGCGCCCGCCAGATCATGCTGGCGCGCCAGCGAGGGGCCGGCCTGTCTCCTGCCGAGCGTGCCGCCCTGTTCGGCAGCTTCGCCCGGCCAGCGGCGGAGCCGGAGCCGGACGAGCCGGAAGCGGAAACCGGGACCGACCATCGCGACGAACTCGATGACGATCTCGATGAAAAAGCCCTGGCGGACGAGCCGGTCTATGAGCCACTGCCAGACGCGGAAGCCCCTGTGGACGATATTCCGGTGGTGGAGATTGACGATGCCGACACCCTGGATGAGGATGAAACCGAAGAAGAAGAGGAAACCGGCGACGACGATTCCGACCAGGACGACTTCGAAGAGGAGGTCTTCCAGCCGCCCATCAGGACATTCAGCCGGGCCGACTACAGCCCGCCGTCTCCCGCGCCGGAACCGCCGGTCGTGGAAGCGCCGCCGGTGCGATCCTACAGCTATGAGCCAGCGCCGCGCCCCGTCAAACCGGCATCACCGGTGGTGACGCCTGAACCGATGGCCGGCCCGTCCCTGTCGGCCTCCACCGAACCCCAGCAGTGGATCATCCCTGACTTCCGGGAAATCCTGGACCCCGCCACCGAGCAGAACATCAACGACGACATCCTGTTGGACCGCGCCCGCATCATCGAGGATACGCTCGCCAGCTTTGGCGCGCCTGGCAAAGTCGTTGAGGTCAACCCCGGCCCGGTGATCACCCAGTTTGGCGTCGAGCCGGATTACATCGAAGGTCGTGCTGGTAAGCGCACCCGCGTCAAGGTGCAGGCCATCGCTCGTCTGGCTGATGATCTGGCGCTCTCCCTGGCCGCCCGCTCGATCCGTATTGAAGCGCCGGTCCCCGGCAAGGGCTTCGTCGGCGTCGAGGTGCCCAATGCCGAGGCGGCGCTGGTCAGCCTGCGCGACATCATGGAGAGTCCAGAATATGAGCGGATCGACTCCCGGCTGCGGATCGGCCTGGGGCAGAGCGTGGATGGCACGCCAGTCGTCGCCGACCTGACAGCGATGCCCCACCTGCTCATCGCCGGGACCACCGGGTCGGGCAAATCGGTGTGCGTCAACTCGCTCATCGCCTGCCTGCTGCTCCAGAACACGCCGGAAACCCTGCAATTTATCATGGTCGATCCCAAACGGGTGGAACTGACCGGCTATAACGGCATCCCCCATCTCCTCGCACCGGTCGTGGTCGACCTGGAGCGCATCGTCGGCGTGCTGAAGTGGGTGACACGGGAGATGGACGACCGTTATAAGAAGTTTAACGAGCGCGGCGCCCGCAACATCGCCCACTACAACAACATCCTGGGGCCAGACGAGAAGCCCCTGCCCTACTATGTGGTGGTTGTTGACGAACTGGCCGACCTGATGATGCTCGCCCCGGACGAAACCGAGCGGGTGCTCACCCGCCTGGCCCAGATGTCCCGCGCCACCGGCATCCATCTGATCATCAGCACGCAGCGCCCGTCGGTGGATATCATCACCGGCCTGATCAAAGCCAACTTCCCGGCCCGCATCGCCTTCGCCGTGGCTTCATCGGTGGACAGCCGCGTGATCCTCGACCAGCCAGGCGCGGAACGTCTGCTGGGGCGCGGCGACATGCTCTTCCAGGCACCCGACGCCGCCGCGCCGGTGCGCCTGCAAGGGGTGTTCGTCTCCGATGCCGAGCTTGAGCGCCTGGTCAGCCACTGGAAGGGCACGCGGGTGGTGGACCGCAAAGCGCCGCCCGTGACGGTGTCTCCTTTCCGCCCGGACACCGGTCCCAGCGTGGGCGGCGGGCGCTCGTCGTTCGGCATCGACCCGATCCGCAGCCGGACTGAAAAATACGGGCCGGTCGCCGGGCGGCGCGAGGGGATGAACTTCTGGGATGACGTGGCCCCCAAAGTTGACCGGAGCCGCTCCTCATCCGACGACGTGGACGAGCTGTATGACGAAGCGGTAGCCGTCGTCCGCCGGCTGAAAAAAGCCTCGGTGTCCCTGTTACAACGCCAGCTTCGTATCGGCTATACCCGCGCCGCCCGCCTGATCGACGTGATGGAGGAGCGGGGCGTCGTCGGCCCACCGACCAGCGGCAGCAAGCCCCGCAAAGTGGTCGGCTACTCCGACGAAGACATCGAGCTGGACGCGGATGACTACGACTACGACGAGGACGAGATAGAAGACGACCTGGCGGAGGATGACGAGGCATAACCCGGCAAACCGTCCGCCAGAACCCAGACAGCCATCAGCGCCCCCTTAAAGCCGGATGCTGATGGCCTGGTGTTTCTGCCCCAGGAGGGCCGGGCGGCCCCCTCCTCACCAGCGGTCACACACGCGGACCTCTCTGGGCGGAGCTTCCACGCATGGCTCCGGATAGGTAAACGGGATTTCCAGCGCCAGCGCCCCGTCCGGCCCAATCCAGTTCATTTGAAAATAATCATCATGCAGGTAGTACAGGCGTAACGTGCCGCCGATCGTTTCATGCTCGTCGATGAGCTGCCCCTGCTCAAAAGGCCCGACCAGCATCCAGAACGGCGTGGTGTGGATATGCCGCCCGTTGGTCCGGTAAAAGGCCAGGTCATAATTGGCGTTGCGATAGATGACCATGGTGACCCGGTCGTCCCACAGCCGGACCACCCCGTATGGATCGCCGGTCGCGCAATCGATGCCCCGGTCCTCCACGCGAATGACGAACGTCCGCTCCTCAAACTGGAGCGCACGCCAGTCATCCGGCCCCATCCGCAACAGATCGGCAAAGCTGCTGACGCCGCCGACCAGCACCGGGATCGTCACGTCGTAGTAACCCGGCTCCGGTATATCCTGGCGCAGGATAGCCGCCACCCGATCCGCCGGGACACCGGGCAATTCGGCCAGCGCGCCTTCCAGCGCCAACTGACCGTTGACGATCACACACCAGTCAACGGTGAAGTCCGGCTCCGGGTCGCCCTGCGCCCCTGCCAGCCCGGCGCTGCCCACCGCCACGACGATCGCCAATAAAACGCGCCTCCACTGCCGCCTCACGATTAGACCCTCCGCTTCTTTTCCCCCTCCGCTCAGTGATCCACCGTCAGTGGCTCGCCGGGGATGCCCCAGAAGTGCAACGCGCCGTCCGCCGCCGCCAGGATCAGCGCGCGGCCATCCGCCGTCCAGCCGGCCAGCGAGATTTCGTCCGCCTCGGCGCTCAACTGCACCCGCTGGTTGGGGTTACTCATGTCCCATAAAAAGGTCCGACCGGGTCGGGCCACTGTCACCAGCAGATCGCTGGCCGGGTTCAACGCCATGGCATGAAAATCTGGCCCGTGATCAGGCAATCCCGCCAGCTGCTCTCCGGTGACCGCATCCCAGATGGATACGACATCCTGTTCGCCGCCGCCCAGCAATCGTCCATCCGCGGTGTAGGCCAGCTGACGGATGGCGGCGCGGGAGGCGGCGGTGATCGTCCGCAACGGCGCGCCGTCCGCCGTCGCCCAGGTCCGTATCTGGTCGGTCAGGCTGACAGCCACCTGGCCGCTGTCTGGGCTGAAAGCCGCCACATACGGGCGTTGATCGAAGTCAGCCAGGATGGCGCGTGTTTCCCCGGTGGCCATGTCCCACAGTCGGACGGCGCGCTCTGCGCTGACCGTCGCCAGCAACGTGCTGTCCGGGCTGAAGTACACGCCGCGCACGGGAAAGATATGCGCCGCGAGCACAAACGCCCGGCGTTCCCCTGCCAGGTCCCACACCGCCACGGTCCCATCTTCCGCGCCCAGCGCCAGCAAACGGCCATCCGGCGACACCGCCGCCGGACCGATGTTGCCGGGAATTCCCTCAAACGCCCTGACCAGACTCCGATCCTCAAGCCGGTAAACGCTGATCTGCCGGTCACGGCCCACCAGCACGATCTGGGCATCGTCAACCGCGAAAAACGCCCGGCTGGCATTGGCCCTGTCCAGCGACCACGTCACCTGGCCGTCCCCCACGTCCCACAGGCGCACCGTGTCATCGCCGGAAACGGTGAGCAACAGACGACCATTCTGGCTGAAGTCCATATGGTAGGTCGTACCGGCCGGCGCCCGATTCACGCCCAACAGCGCCAGGTCGGTGACATTGTCCAGCGTGATCGCTGCCGCCGGTGGTCGCCAGGGCTGCGGCGTGGCCGTTGGCGGAGGCCCCGGCGGCGAGCCGGCACAGGCCGCCAGCCCGACCAGGGCAGCGGCCCCCATCAACCACAGTCTACGCACCAGTCCGCTCCTTGTACCGTCATGCCGACCGCGCCTCTACTGGTCACAGCGCGGCAGCCCGATCATCGGGGGTCGTAGGGATGGCTCACCCACAGCTGTATTTTGACGTAACTCCGGCTCTCCAGACGCGCCGTCTCATGCAGGTTGTAGCGCAAGCGCCATACCGGGTATCCGTTCACCACCCGGACGGGCTGGACCAACTGGCCGAACTCATACAGGCGCAACCCCGGCTCGCAGGTGTAGTATTCCCGGGGAGTCCCACACAGCTCCGCCCGGAACTCGGCCCAGTACTCGTTGATGTTGTCCACGTCAAAAAACAGCCGCACGTTCGCATCGTAGACTTCCCGCAGATTGGACCCCGGCACGCCCACACCCGCGTAACCGGGACCCACCCCGGCGCTGGCCAGTTCTGCCGCTGTGGCGAAAGGGCTGCCATTGCGGACCAGCTGGGTGCACCAGTTGGCGTAACACAACAATTGCGGCAGTTGGCCGCGCACATCCTCGGCATACGGCAGGCTGAGGTACTGTTGCTCGGTCAGGGTCGTCCAGGGCCAGGCCACCCACACATGAAAGCCCTCCCCCTGGACGTACATCATGCGCGAATTCTCGGCGCTGCTCCGGGCCAGGGCGGTGAGGGGCGTGCCGCGCGGGATCACGCCGATCTGGACCTGAGCGCGAGCGTCCAGATAGGCGTTGGGGGTGGTGGCGTGTCCGGGGATGCCGCCGACAGCCGTCCCCGCGCTCACCGGCGCGGTGATACCTCCTCCAGGCGCGCCGCCTTCGGTGACCTCCACCCCACCGCCGCCACTGCCGGGGCCAGCCGCCCCGCTTTCCACAAATCCGCTGGCCGCGACCTCCAACTGCTGGCAAAAACCGGGGTCGGACGCGCCAGGATCATAGGCAAAACCGGCCCCGGTTTGCAGCAGGCTGAGCAGGTTCTGCACGCCACGCGGGCAGCGCACCAGCGCGCTGCCGCTGTACGTCCAGCCGCCGGGCCGTTGGCTGAAACCAATCTTGGCGTCGGCCAGCACTTCCAGATCGTGGCGATTGGCCCGCGCCACCACCCATTCGGTCCCAAACGTCGGCCCAAACCAGTTTGCAGGAGTAATCGGGATGCCGACCGCCGCCGTGGCCTGACGCATGTACTCCAGGTCCTGGCGGACGCCGTTGGCGTCACCGCTGCCCGACCATTCGGCGGGGAACGATTGCGCCCCCAGCACAGCCTGATAAAGCGCGTTTAAGTCGGCACGGGCGTCCCCCGCCGGCATCATCGGGGGCAGCAGAACTTCCACGAAGATGTCCACCTCCTGCGCGCTCTGCTGGCAGTAATCCAGCCCCTCCACCGGTGCGCTCAGTGAGAAGGCGGGATTGGTGCGCTCCAACCACGTCACCGTCGCCTGGAGCGCCCGGCTGCACCGCATAAGCGGTTCCCCTCCAATCCAGGCCACCGGCCGCACTCCCTGGCCCAACTGGGTATCAGCCAGCAGTTCGAGGTCATGGCGGATGTCACGGGCCACCGCCCAGGGAGTCCCCCGCACCGCCCCAAACCAGCCATCAGGGCGCTGGTCCGGGGCGATCACGTTCCCGGCCAGCGTCTCCAGGTCCAGCCGCAGGTCGATGATGAACCCGTCCGCGGACACGTCAAAGGTGTTGGTCCAGCCCGGCGGACGCAACCCAGCCCCGATCAGTTCGTTCGCCAGCGATTCCAGGTCCGTGCGCGCCGCCACCAGCATCCACTCCACACTGGCTTGCGCCGGTGGGTCGGCCAGGACCGATCCTCCCCCCGCCAACAGCAGGCTCCCGACCAGCACGGCGACCATCAGACGCACTCTAGAAGCCACGGTACCACTCCTTAACCCGGGTTAACGTTCAAGGGATGCCACGTTCCCGCCCTATTATAGCATTTACGCCATTTTCAACATGGCGCGGCGCAAGCGGGCAACCGCCGCGCCGCTACCGTCCATACGATCAAACGGGCGACAGGATTTCTCACCGGCCTTTCACGATTATCCTACAGATATTTTACGGAAATAGGGGTATAGTTAGCAGGTATGATGCGGTGAAATAGTAGGAAAATGCAAACTTGTTGGGAAGGACATTGCCGTGAACCAGAATCCAAACGATCCTCAGCCGGGCGGCGGCTCCTTCATGTCCTCCCGCATCTGGATTTACCTGGGTGTGGGATTGCTGCTGCTCCTGGTGTTTCAGTTCTTCGCTGGCGGCGTCTCCCTGGGCAATGAGATTCCCCTGACCGACCTGGCCCAGGCGATCAATAACGGCGAGGTCAGACGCCTGGTCGTGCGCGGCGAGACCGAGATTCTGGCCGAAACTCAGGATGGCACCGTGCTGGTCAGCCGCAAGGAACAGGCGGGAACGGTGGTCGAAACCTTAATCAACCTGGGCGTTAATCCGGAGTTGATCCGCATCGGCGGGCCGGTGGAGGTCGCTGTCCAGTCCGGCGACAGCATCTTTTCCATCCTGCCGAACCTGATCCTCTTTCTGCTGCCGACAATCATCCTCGGCTTCTTCCTGTGGCGCATGAT
>DAOTXK010000038.1:0-5403 GCA_034435395.1 Anaerolineae bacterium
GGGTAGAGATGGGGGATGGCGAGCCGCTCGGCATCTTTGATGGCTGCCTGGAACTGGTCGCCCTGGACGCGCCGCGCGAGTTTCAGGCCGGTGAGTGGGTCCCGGTCACGCTCTACTGGCGGCTGCGCGAGCCGACTGGCATCGACTACTTCGCCTTCGTCCAGCCCTTCGACTGGACCGGGGAGAGCCGGGGCGTCAGCCACGAATGAATCTTCCGTCACCTGTACCCCACGCCGATGTGGGAGCCGGGCCAGGTGGTGGCCGAGGCGCGCTGGCTCCAGGTCTACGCGGATGCCCCGGCGGGCGGCTACCGTTACCTGGTCGGCGTGACCACCGAGCCGGGGACGGTCCGCGTCGCGGTCACGGACGCAGCGGGCGCTTCCCCGCCGGACGGGCGGCTGCTGGTCGGGCGCGCGGTTGCCGGCCTGCCGGATTTTCCCTCTCCGCCCGCCGGAGCCTGGCCCATCCACGCTGACCTGGGCGGCCTCATCCGCCTGACCCACGCCGTCCTGGACCCGCCGCCCGGCGACCTGGCTCCCGGCGAGCCGCTGACCGTCACGCTCTACTGGCAGGCGCTGGCCGATCCGCCCGCCGACTACACGCTGTTCCTGCACCTGACCGACGCCGACGGTCAGATGGCCGCGCAGGACGACGCCCCGCCGCTGGGCGGGCAGTTCCCCACCGGGACGTGGCGGGCGGGCGACCGCTACGTGACCAGTCATACGCTGACGCCGCCCACCGACTCGGCTGGCCCCTATGCGCTTTACGTCGGGATGTACCGCTGGCCGTCGCTGGACCGCCTGCCGGTCACGCAGGAAGGGATCGAACAACCGGACGGGCGCGTCCGGCTGGGGTGAGGGGGCGGTCCGGGGAAATCTTGTCGCGACGTTTCGCGCCGCTACGGGGACCGCGACTGACCGGCCTCTGACCCCTCACTCCACCTGGATCGTCCCGCTGAAGACGTTGAGGGTAAGCTCGGTCTGCTCGGCGAAGTCGTCGTAGCGGCGCGACAGGTAGGAGCCGTCCTGCGGGTCTTGCAGGTAGTCGCCGTCGGAAAAGCGGGGCGTCCGCCCGCCGGTGAACAGGTGCAGGCCCAGCCCCTCCGGCACGAAAACCGTCACGTTCCCGCTGGACAGGAGGACATCCCCCCGCCGCTCCAACCCTTCGGCGGGCAGGCTGAGCAGCAGGTCGCCCCGATCGATCACCACGTTGAGGCGACTCACCCGCAGCCCCAACAGGTTCAGGCTGGCCGTGCCATCGGCGTTGTGGAAGTCCAGCTCGACCGGCATGCCCAGCGGCAGCTCAACCCTCATCCGCCCCCGCCCGACGGCCTCCAGCAGAGGGATGGCGCTGGAACGCGCCTCCCGCATGGTGAAGACGCCCACCTCGCCTTCGACGGTGTAGTCAACTGTCACCTGGCTTTCGCGGCTGCCGACGAACCCGGCGGTGATGGTCGGCTCCTCCCCCACCGAGGGCGAGATCTCCACCGCCGTTGCCAGGCCCTCGACGGTCACCCGCAGGCGCTCGACTTCCCCTTCCACCGCCTGCTGGAAGTCCACCACCTGGTCGTCCCGCTCGGTGGCGGCGCGGGAACCGTAGGCGGCGGCGATGATCCCGCCCAGCAGCAGGCCCGCCACGGCCACCGTGATCAGCGGCGCGACCCGCCGCAGCGGCCCGATCTGGTCCAGCAGCAGCGCCAGGCCGACCAGCACCAACGGGACCGGCCAGGCGCGGTGGATCAGGTCGGCGATGGCTGGGGGGAAGACCTCCAGCGCCGTCAGCAGCGCCACCAGCCCCACGCCCAGGATCAGCAGCGGCCAGAAGCAGCCTTGCGTTCTGAGTTTTGAATGGTGAATGGAACGGCTCATCGATTCATAAGCCTTTATGGGCACGCCACAACGCCTCAACCGCCAGGCGTGGCTTCTCCCACCCCCCTACCCGCCGCGCCACTGCCGCCACAGCAGCGCCCCGCCGACGGCCACCGCCACGGCCGGCCAGAACAGGTCAGCGCCGCCCGGCCCGGTGAGCAGCCCCATCCCCCGCGCCAGCACGATCGCGCCCGTCAGGATGATCGCCAGGCCGACCAGCAGCAATGCCCCCAGGTCACGCCCAACATGGGGGACATCCGGCTCCAGGTTCAGCGGCATCGTCCACCACAGGACCAGGTACAGCAGCGCCACCACGCCGCCGGAGAGCGGCGTCAACAGGATCAGGGCCAGCCGCGCCCACCAGGCGTTGATGCCCAGGTAGGCGCTCAGGCCGCCGCACACACCGCCGAAGACGCGGTCGGTCAGGCTGCGGGCCACTCGTCGGGTGATCATAGGCCGTTTTGTCCCTCGCGCCGGCTCCCTGGGGCCGACGGTTCGACTAGTCGCCTGAGGCCGGGGTGACGCGGCAGGCCACGCCCCGCCGCGCCCGCGCACCCCTTGTAGGATACCCCAGCGTTCCCACAACGCAAATCGTCGCCGGACCGCCGCCTCCACTGTAGCGATGAATCGCGACGCCCTTTCGCGGCGGGTAAGACAGTGTGGTTGGCAGGAATGGCGTCGGCATTCATGCCGCCGCTACGTCTGGCCGATAGTGTAGCGGCGCGTTGGCTCGCGACGCCCCCCATCGGACCGCAGTCCGCCGTTACAGTCCGACGCTCCGTCGGACCTCAGTCCGACGCTACACGCGCTCAATCAACGTAGCGGCGCGATGAATCGCGACGCCCTTTCGCGGCGGGTGAGACACGTGTGGTTGGCAGGAATGGCGTCGGCATCCATGCCGCCGCTACGTCTGGCCGATAGTGTAGCGGCGCGATGAATCGCGACGCCCCCCATCGGACCGCAGTCCGCCGCTACAGTCCGACGCTCCGTCGGACCTCAGTCCGACGCTACACGCGCTCAATCAACGTAGCGGCGCGATGAATCGCGACGCTACGAGTGGGCCGCCGCCTCTCCGGGAGAATAGGAGATACGGACCATAGATTACGGTTCACTTAGATATGTTATAATTCTGTTTGGGGAAGGTTTGTTGGGGGAAGTGGTGTAGTGGAAGCCACCTGTAATCGGCGCGGATGGACGTTGGTAGCCAGTCCTCTGCGACGCACCGCCATTGCCGGACACTCCAACTGCGTTTTTCGGATATAAAACCGCCAGGGACGAAGGTCCTGCCCCGCCGGACGCCTGACGGTTGATCCTCCAGCGCCACCCCCAGGCGGGCGCGAGCCATTCCGCCCCCGGCCAGACGACCGTCAGGGGGGCGTGGGGATGGGGCTGGCGGTCCGTCGGCCAATCGCCGATCAGCCGCCCGGCGTGGCCGCCCGGCCCGTTGGTATACTTAGGGCAGCTAGCAGCGGTCTCCGTAGGGGGATGCCCATGAGCGTCTGGAACTGCCGGGCGCATCGGTCGGGCCGGGGCCGGTAAGAGCGGGGGGACCTGCTGGTCGGGGGGCGGCCATGCCGACGGGTTTCCCACCTGCCTGGCGGATGGCGGCGGGCGATGGAATGCGGGAGTGATGAGCGAACCACAAGTTAAGGTCAACCACGGCGGGCTACGGGTGCTGATCGTCGATAACAACCCACGGCGGCGCGAGCAGTTGGTGCATAACCTGTCCCAACACGATTTCACCTTGTTCGTCGCCCAGGGAGAAGGCCAGGCATTGCTGGCCGACGCCCGGCATAAAGTGATGGAAAACTTCTGCCAGGTGGCGGTGGTCACGCCGCGCCTGCTCAACCCCGCCGATCCGGAGGATTTCTCCGGCCTGGGCCTGGGCCAGCAACTCGCCCCGGCGGGCGTGGTGATCTTCGCCCCCGACACCGACGACGAGATCGCCTACCGCGCCGGGCTGATGCACATGGGCTACTACCGGCAGGGCCACCCCATTGAGCGGCTGATCGAGGCCGTCGTCCAGCAGGCGCAGCACCGCCAGATTCGGATCGAGTGGCCGGTGACGGATTTTCACCGGCACGTGGCCGAAGCCCTGAAGATCAAGGAGAGGCAGGTCACGACCGATCACCTCCAGGACCTGCTGGGGCGGACCTTCCCGGAGGCGATCCGGCTGGTGCTCAAGCCGCTGCCCTCCCTGGAAACCGCCGCGCTGGCGGCCACCCCGGTCCGCCGCGCCGTGATCCTGTGGGCCCAGGAACACCGGCCCCTGACCAACACGCTGTTCACGCCCAAGGTGGTTAAGATCGGCACCAAAGATCACATCGAGCGTGAGGTGGTCAACTACAAGCGTTACGTCGAGGGCCGGCTGCGCCAGGAGCGGCAGGCGCGGCTGGAGGGGCATGCCCTGGTGTGGCACCTGGGGGCCATTGCCTATGCCTTCCTGGGCACGTCGCCGGGCGAACTGGACTCCTTCCGGCAGTATTACACGCAGCGCACGCCGCCCCAGGTGCTGGCTGTGCTGCGCCGCCTGTTCACCGACACCTGCCACGCCTGGTACCACGACGAGCGCCATACCCTGCCCCAGACCCGGCTCTACGATCTGTACAACGAGGCGCTGGACCTGGATAACCACCTGAACCGCCTGGACCGGGAGCACTATCGCCTGGCCTTCGAGGGCCTCCCGGAAGACCTGCCCAACCCGGCCCTGTGGGCCATCCGCGAGGGGCGGGAGACCGTCTTCGAGGGGGTGACCACCTGCATCGTCCACGGCGACCTCCACGGGGACAACTTCTTCGTGGACAAGGGAGACATGACCTGGCTGATCGACTTCGAGCACACTGGCCCGGCCCACGCCCTGCGCGATTTTGTGGAGCTGGAAGCCGATATCAAACTCCGCCTGGCCCAGTACCCGACCGACGACCTGCCCGCCCTGGCGGCGCTGGAGCGATCGCTGCTGACCGGCCAGACGCTCGGCGCGATGCTCCTCCCGGCCTGGGAGGTCTTGCAGCAGCCGGGGCTGTACAAAACCTTCCAGGTCATCGCCGGCATCCGCCATCTGGCCCACCTCGCCACCGGGGTGACCCGCCTGCCGGAATACTACCACGCCCTGCTGTACGAAACGCTGTTTATGGCCTCGCTCACCCGCCTGCGCCAGGCCGTCCGCGAGCGGGCCTTGCTCTCGGCGGCCCTCATCGTGGAGCGGCTCACCGCCCGGACCGGCCTGCTGCGTCGCGGGGGGCGGCTGGTTCCCCGGCTGGATACCGGCCTGCTGCAAGACCCCACCCGCCAGGCGCGGGCCATGGTGGCCGAACACCAAAAATACCTCCGCGCCTGCTACCAGACGGCGGAGTTGCAGAAAGCGCTTTACGAGCCGGAGCCGCCTCCCCCGGAGTTGCTGGCCGGCATCGCCGAAATCCGCCAGGAAGCGGCCCGCCTGGGAGCAGCCCAGCCCCCCACCCAGGATTGAGCGCGCGCTCCATGGAGTGCACGCTCAACGGAGCGCACGCTCAACGGAGCGCACGCCGACCAACGC
>DAOTXK010000039.1:0-8265 GCA_034435395.1 Anaerolineae bacterium
CCCGGTGGGCATCCCCTTCGCCAATGGCATGCGCTTCCACGGCGCTGAATTCCCGGACGATACCGGGCCGTTCACCGTCCGGCACGAGGGCGAGGCGGTGCGGCTGCGGCTGTGGTGGTCGGCGGATGAGCCGCCCGCTGCCGACTACAGCGTGGGGGTCCACCTGCTCAACCAGGCGGGCCGCCTGATCGCCCAGTCCGACAGCGGGCCACAGGTCAGCGACGGGCCGGGGGAGACCAGCCGCTGGGAGCCGGGCCGCTACTACGTCGAGGAGCGGATGCTGCCCCTGCCCTACCCGCTCGCCCGGCAGACGCTGCGGCTGTACCTGGTGGTTTACCAATGGTGGGATAATACCCGCATCCCCGCCCCCGGCGTGGACGAGGACACCCTGCTCTTCCTGCGACCCGTCTACGTGGCCGCGTGGTGAGGATTTATCGATACAATCATGAGAAGGTGTGGCGGCGGATGCCGGTCGCCAGCGTCCAGGCACAGGGTCCAAAACCCCATGCTGATCCCCTTCAAGGTAAGCCCACTGACGGGGCTTTCGCGCCGATCCCAGCCCCTTTAGCGGGCTTGACGGCTCAGCCGGCGGCTTTGAGCCGCTGGCGAGGCCCCCGCGCCCCTCAAGTGACATGTATCCCTCCAGCCAGGACACAGCAGGCTCACTCCTTGGCCAGGACTTAAGGCCGCTTGTCCCTCATCACGGGCGGGCTATATAATGACAATGAAACGGCGCAGTCGTGAAGCGGCGTCTTACGGCTCAGCGGAGTCCAGCCTCATGAAAATCAGTGGCCGCTACAGTCAGCATGCTCGCCGGGCCATGATGCAGGCGCGCCTCTTTGCCCACGAAAAAGGTCACAGCATGGTGGACACCAGCCACCTGCTGGTGGGCATCCTGCGGACCGAGGGCAGCATCGGCTACCGCGTCCTGACCGCCCTGAACATGGACCTGACTACCGCCGAACTGCGCACCGCCACCCTCCACAAGCAGCGCCACGAAACGTCCAGCGATGTCCTGACCAGCCTGGCGCTGCGCAACACCCTGACCTTCGCCGTCGAGGAATCGCAGGCCCTGGGCCACCATTACATCGGGACCGAGCACCTGCTGCTGGGGCTGGCGCGGGGCGGCGGCGGCTCGGCCCAACCCCTGCTCCACACCTACACCATCAGCCTGGACCAGTTGCGGCGGCAGGTGCGGCGGCTGCTGCTCTCCGGGGAAACCGAGATCGGGCTGGAACATGACAAGCGTATGGCCCGGCTGAGCGAGCTCTCCCGCCGGGTGCTCAGCCGGGCGTCCCTGATCGCCGGGGATATGGAACACCCCGAAATCGACCTGATGCACCTGATCCTGGCCCTGGCCGATGAGCAGCGCAGCCCGGCCGGGCGAATTCTGCGCCAGTGCGGGCTGGACACCGAGCGCCTGCGGGCCGAGGCCGCCCAACCGCGCCCCTTCAACAGCGAGGCGATGGAAGACGTGCTCGATGAAGCCGTGCTCGCCGCCGAGCGCCTGGGCAACCACTACACCGGCACCGACCACCTCGTGCTGACGCTGGCCCACGACCGGCGCGGCGGTCGCCTGCTGGGGCAGTATGGCGTGGACCTGCTGCAACTGATGGATGAAATGGACAACCTGATGCGCCGCCAGCGGTGAGCGGCATCGGGTACAATAGTTGCCGGGGACGTGACTTCGGCCACCTGCCCCCCATCTTACTATTCATGGATGCTGATGAAGGAGCAACCGGATGGAATACCGTAATCTTGGACGGACGGGCGTTAAGGTGAGCGCCTTGTGCCTGGGCTGCATGAACTTCGGCGGCCCCACGCCGGAAGACGAGTCGATCCGGATGATCGATCACGCCATTGCCAGCGGGATCAACTTCCTGGACACGGCCAACGTCTATTCGCGGGGGGTGAGCGAGCAGATCGTGGGTAAAGCCCTCCGGGCCAACGGCCAGCGGGACCGGATCGTGCTGGCCACCAAGGTGCATGGCCGCATGGACGATGAGGATATCCTGGCTGCCGGCAACAACCGCCGCCACATCATCGCCCAGTGCGAGGCTTCGCTCAGGCGGCTGCAAACCGACACCATCGACCTCTACCAGATTCACCGCCCCCAGTCCGATACGCCCATCGACGAAACGCTGCGGGCGCTGGACGACCTGATCCGGGCGGGCAAAGTGCGCTACATCGGCACCAGCAGCTTCCCCGCCTGGCAGGTGATGGAGTCGCTGTGGGTCGCCAAGGAGCTGGGCCTCAACCGGTTCGTGACCGAGCAGCCGCCCTACCATTTGTTGGACCGGAGCATCGAGCGGGAGCTGGTCCCCCTGGCCCAGACCTACGGCCTGGGGATTCTGCCCTGGTCGCCGCTGGCGCGCGGCTTCCTCACCGGCAAATACCGGCGCGGGGAGGAGATACCCGCCGGCTCCCGCCTGGAGCAGGACAGCCAGAGCCAGAGCGAGACCTTCCGCCAGCGCACCGGGCAGCACTTCAGCGACCTGGCCTTCGGCGTGCTGGCGGTGGTGGAAGCGCTGGCGAAGGAGAAAGGCTGCACCCCGGCCCAGGTCGCGCTGGCCTGGGTGATGCGTCAGCCGGGCATCACCAGCCCGATCATCGGCCCGCGCACCATGGCCCAGCTGGAAGACAACCTCGGCGCGGTGGCGGTGACGATCACCGACGAAGACCGGGCGCGGCTGGACGCCGTCGCGCCGCCGGAGGCCGCCATCGTCCCCTACTACACCGGCAAGATGATCGACTTCCAGCCGCCCCAATACCGCTGGTAGGGGGCTGGCCAGACCGTCAACCCAGGATTGGGGAGGTGGGTGCGCATCGGCCTCTCCCCAAATCCCTCCTCGCCGACAAGAAGGGACTTGCTCAGGCTGGCCGTCTCTCTTCCCCTGCGGGCGAGGGAAGGGTCGGGGATGGGGGTCAGGCGCAGAAGGACTGTCCAGGTTGGCCGATCAAACGACCTCCGGGGCGCTCGCGGCACCCGGAGGTCGGATGGTTTGTTAATATGAGGGCCAGCGCGCCCTACCGCCGATAGCGGAACTGATACACGATAAAACCCAGCGCCGCCATCACCATCACGGCCATGGCCGCGCCGCCCAAAGCCAGGACCAGGCGGGCCGTCGTGAAGTCCACCGGACCCTGGGCGGTGGCTGGCGCGATCCCACCAGCCGCAAGCGCCGCCGGATCGACGGGCACCGCCCCGTACTGCGCCTGCGCCGGGACCACCTGCCCGCTGACCAGCGTCAGCACGAAGGTCTCCTCGCGGGTCGGCTCGGCCAGCCCGCCGGCGAAGTTCACCAGGTACGTCCCCGCCCCCAGGTCGGAGAAGCAGTGCGGCTCGGTCTGGCCGTCGGTCACATAGCTGGCGATGACGATATTCTGCTCGTTGAGCAGGCTGACCACCACGTCCGCCAGCAGCGGCTCGATGGTATCCCGCATCCCGTTCTGGTTGGAATCATGGTAGGCGGTCACGCAGATTCGCCCGCCCGTTTCCTGGGCGGCGGCGGGCGCGATCGCGGCCAGCCCGACCAGCAGCCACAGACTCCACACCACCAGACGTTTTCCAGGCATCATTCCCATCCTCAGACCCAGGCCCGGGCATTATACCTGACCGCCCAGGGCCGGGCAATGGCGGGTCGGACGGGGTGCGGACGGCTCAAAAGGGAACAATGGCGGAGAATTCATTGACGCGCCTGCCCAAGCATGCTACAGTTATCACCGTAATTACAGAAATTCCAGGGGAACTCTGGGCACGTCCGCCGCTTATGCCTCTTATCCATGGGTTGAACCCGGTTGCGGCGGCCACGCACCACACCCTCAAGCCCGCCTCCAGTTATCCGGCGGGCCGATAACGGTGGCGGATGCCGACGCCACTTGCAATGAATGACCGGCTCTTATAGCATGTTCTGCGCCTCACCCCTGGCGCCCTCCGTCGGCTCAGGATCACCTCATACCCCCGGCGGGGATCACCCGGCGCGCCGTCTTTATCTGTGTGCTCCGCAAGGGGCCGGCGCAGACAGGGAGATATTATCCGATGAGTTTTGAATTTGTCCTACGCCTGATTGGGATGGTGATTTTTGGCATCCTGGGCGCGCGCCTGGGCGCGGAAGCCAGCGTCTCGCTCCAGCTGGATGCCGAGGCCACCGGCCTGATTTTTTCGCTGGTGGGGGCGCTGATGGGCCTGATCATCACCCCCTGGCTGACCACGCGCCCGGCCCGCGCCGCCCGCCGGCTGCTGCTGTCCACCTCCACCCAAACCGTGATCCTGGCCTTCCTGGGGCTGATTCTGGGGCTGATCCCGGCGGCCCTGCTGGCCTACCCGCTCTCTCAACTCCCGGAGCCGTTCGGGCCGCTGGTGCCGACCGTCGTGGCCGTCATGACCGGTTACCTGGGTATGACGCTGTTCGCGCTGCGGGCTGACGATGTGCTCGAACTGTTCAAAAATCTGCTGCGCGGGGGCCGCTCGCTGACCGGCGGCGGCGCCCACTACGACCGAATCCTGCTGGATACCAGCGTGATCATCGACGGCCGCATCCGGGACATCGCCGAAGTGGGCTTCCTCAACTGGACGCTGCTGGTGCCGCGTTTTGTGCTGGAGGAGTTGCAGCACATCGCCGATTCGGCGGATATCCTGCGGCGCAACCGTGGCAAGCGCGGCCTGGAAATCCTGCGGGAGTTGAAGCGGATGGAGCGGGTGACCATCGAGTTCATCGACGATGACGTGTCGGACATCACCGAAGTGGATCACAAGCTGGTGATGCTGGCCCGCAAGCTCGACGTGCCGATCATGACCCACGATTTTAACCTCAACCAGATCGCCAAGCTGCAGGGCGTGGCCGTGCTCAACATCAACATGCTGGCCAACGCCGTGCGCGCCGAATACATCCCCGGCGAAGTGATCGCGCTTAAGATCATCCAGGAGGGCAAGGAGCCGGACCAGGGCGTCGGCTACCTGCCGGACGGGACGATGGTGGTGGTGGAAAACGGCAAGCAGTACCTGGACCGCACCATCCGCGTTGAGATCACCCGCCTGATCAGCCGCGAGGCGGGCAAGATGTACTTCGCCAAACCCGAGGGCGAAGCCTGAGCGGCGGCCTCCGTCCGGGCCGGGGAAGACGACGATGGACAGTCAACGCCTGCGGACGCTCGGCGGGAGCATCAGCCTGGGCTTGGCGCTGGGCGCGCTCTTCGGCCTGCTGGTGCAGAATCTGCTGGCCGGGCTGCTGGTCGGGGCGGTGCTCGGCGCGGCCTTCGGCCTGGGCTACGAACGCGGTCGGCAGGGAGAAGACCAGGGATCATAAGCGCCAGGGCCTTCTCCCAATCATTGGGGGACCTGGCTCTCCCGAAGGGCTGTATACTGCCCAAAAAGACCCGCAGGAGGGTCGGCGATGGGCAGCACAGCCAATCATCACATCTGGGACGACGCCTGGTGCCGGGGCCTGTGCCTGGGCCTCACCCTGGGCCTGATCCTGGGTGCCCTGTTGGATAACATCGGGGCGGGCATGGCGCTGGGTATCGCCGGTGGCGCGGCCCTCGGCGCGCTGTTTGAGCGCCAGGACGCCCGGAAGCGAAACGGCCCGTAAGCCCAGCCACGCTCCCCTATCCTGGACAAAACCAGAGCACCTGCCAGAGACCAAAATAAGCCGCTGATCCTGCCCCTCAGGTCGGCGGGCCGCCGCCGTTGGCGCTCTGACGGGCTTCCTCCACAAACCGGCGCAGCCGCTCGTAGTGCGCGCCCTGCCAGTAGACCTGGCCGCAGGATCGGCACCGGCGGAACTCGTCGTAGTGCTCCCGTGTGCGGGGCGGCAGCCGGTCGGCCACGGCGTCTTTGTCCACCGGCTCCAGCAGGCCGTTGCAGCGCAGGCAGCGCCGGAAGGGATCGATCTTGCCGAACAGGTCGAAGCGGCGCAGCACCTCCACCAACTGCTGGCGGGAATCGGTGGAGCGCGGGCAGTAGCCGTGCGTGACCATGCTCCGCTTGAGCAGGCCGCGATCCCGTGTGAGCAGGATGCGGCCCTCGTCCCTGGCGATGCGGGCCAGGTTGGCGTCATCGTGATCGTCCGGCAGCAGCGCGTCGAAGCCCAGCAGGCGCAGGTAAGCCGCCAGCTTGCCCAGGTGCACGTCCAGGACAAACCGGTATTCGTCGAGCGGCGCGGGCCGGACGCGGCTCACCGAGGTGATGTCCAGCGTCTCGAAGATGGGGTAAACGCTGATGCGGTCGCCGTCGGCCACCAGGTAGGTGAAGTCCACCGATTCGCCGTTCACCAGGATCAGGTCAACCTCGGTGTGTGGCACACCCAACGATTCGATCATGTCTTTGATCGAGACGCGGCCCTCAAACTCATGGGTGAACGCCCCGCCCCGCCGGGCATAGGGCAGGAAGTCGGTGAGGTCGTCGTAAAAACGAAAATAGGCGCGGTCCATGGTTGTCCCGCTGCTTCCGGCGGCGCAGCTCTCCCCCTGCGCTGGCGTCAACGACAGCCATTCCAGCGCCGTCGAAGGGCCAGCCTTCTTCCTTATCATACACCATCATACACCATCGGCCAGCCGATCACTACGCCGCCGGGCGGCGCACCGCCGGACATGGGGAGAAGCGGGGAGGCATCCTTCAGAGCGCCAGGCGCAGAAAGATTTAAGGCATCCCGGCGCGCCCCGCCGTGGCTCGTCGCTGGTGATTTTCCCTCACTTGCGCGGATTAAGAACATAGGTTCTAATTACCGGCGAGAATCGTTTCGTTGCCGTCCATTATGGGGGGATGTGCCATGCCCGAACCGCTCAAAGACCTGTTTTTCGGTCGGCCTTTTTTTGACGATCTGGCCGCCGCGATCAAAACCGTTTATCCCGCCTTCGACGCCGAGGCGCTGCTGAGACGCATCTTCGACGATCAGTGGGAGGGGCGCGAATTAAAAGATCGAATGCGCCACACGACCATCACCCTGCACGACCTGCTGCCGCCCGACTACCGCGCCGCCCTGGCCGTGCTCCGCCAGATCGCCCCCCGGCTTGACCGCCACGGCTTCGAGAAGATGATCTTCCCGGACTTCGTGGAGCGGTACGGCCTCGACGACTGGGAGGCGTCCCTCCCCGCCCTGGAGCAGTTCACCCAGGCGGCCAGCGCCGAGTTCGCCGTGCGCCCGTTCATCCTCAAAGACCAGGCGCGTATGATGGCCCAGTTGCTGGCCTGGGCCGGGCACGAGAGTCCGGCCCTCCGCCGCCTGGCCAGCGAAGGCTGCCGCCCGCGCCTGCCGTGGGCCATCGCCCTGCCGCCGCTGAAAGCCGACCCCTCGCCCATCCTGCCCATCCTGGAGCGGCTCAAACACGACCCTTCCGAGGACGTGCGGCGCAGCGTCGCCAACAACCTCAACGACATTTCCAAGGATCACCCGCAGGTGGTGATTAACATGCTGCGGCGCTGGCGGGATGACGACGGCGAGGACATGCGCCCGCTCATCCACCGTGCCCTGCGCACGCTGGTTAAAGCGGGCCATCCAGAAGCGCTGGAGCTGCTCGGCTACGCCAGTGAGTGCGCGGTCGCCGTTCGGGGCCTGACCGTTGAGCCGGCGGCGGTCGCGCTGGGCGGGGAGGTGACGTTCTCGTTTGACCTGGAGTCGACGGGCCAGTCGCCCCAGGACCTGATGATCGACTACGTGGTGCACCTGATGCGGGCCAACGGCCGGCAGACGCCGAAAGTGTTTAAGCTCACCACCAGGACCATCGCCCCCGGCGAGACGGTGCACCTCCGCAAGAAACACAGTTTTAAGCCGGTCACCACGCGCAAGTATTATCCGGGGGAGCACGCGGTGGAGATTCAGGTCAACGGGCAGGTGCTGGCGCGGGCGGATTTTACGGTGCGATAAACGCGGCCGCTATTCATCGTTCGGCTGGGCCATGGTGCTGGCGATGGGCAGCAGCTTGAGCCACCACTGCTCTTTGGGCCGTCCATACTCCTGATCGATCAGGCGCGGCAGGTCCCCCAGGCTGGTGAGCGTCACCCGCCCCGCTTGCAGGCCGATGAACGCCCCGGCGGGCGAGATGCGACCGGCCTCCTGCTCCAGGAACTCGATGCACCGCGCCGCCAGCCGGGTGGCCTGGATGCGGTCAAACGGCGAGGGATCGCCGCCCTGCTGCACGTGCCCCAGGATGGACTGGCGCACATCGAACAGGTCGCCGCCCTCCTTCTCAAACAGCGAGGCGATGAAGCTGGTGGTGTAAAAGGGATCGACGTTTTCGTTGCGGATGATCAGCCCCAGCCGCTTGTTC
>DAOTXK010000040.1:0-39137 GCA_034435395.1 Anaerolineae bacterium
GGGTGGACCCCTATGCGGACCCGGAGCAGGTGCTGGAAGACCGCCTCGATGACGAAACCTTCCGTTCCTTCCTGGAATACGTGATCGGGACCGGCTTTTACAGCTGGGATCAGGAGAGCGGCATTTACGTTCCCCCCACGGAGGAGCCGGAAGAAGGGCCGATTGTCGAGCGCATCACGGTGACGCTGTACGGCGAAACGCGGGTCCTGAATGCCTTCTCCAACTGGCCGCCGGATGCCTTTTCCAACATCCTGGAGCGCTGCCAGCGCCTGAGCACGGCCCCGGTGCTCTATATCCCGCCGGGGGCCTGGGTCAGCGCCGTCCCGGTGGAGCGGCGCAGCGATATCCCCAGCATGCCCTGGGAGATTTTCGCCGCCAGTTTCCCGGAAGTTGACCTGGCCACCATGACGCTGGACAATCCACGCTGGGCGACTGGCGACCTGGCGCGGGTGGCCTGGGAGATCGCGCGTGCCGGGCGCATGCAGGTCATCGATGGCGACGCAGCCTACCGGCTGGTGGTGCAGGTGCCGGGCATACAGCCGTATGCCCCTCCCCCGCCGGCTGAGGCGGCCACCGGGGGAGGGTCCTGACGCGCCATGGGCGGGACGCATGACCGCGCCGGTCGCGTTCGCCTGGCGGCGGGCCTGGCGCTGGTGATGGGGCTGCTCGCCGCCTGCCAGGGGCCGCCGAGCGCGGCCACGCCGCTCCCCACCCCGTGGCCCGTTCACTGGGACGAGCGGGCAGCCATCGCCCTCATCCGCGCCGACTGGCTGGTGGAGCCGCTCCCCGACCCGGAATTCGCGGCCCCGGTGCCCCGGTGCACCGTCTTCGGCGACCGGCGCGCCCGCTGGGTCGAGCCGCCGGGCGAGGAGGAAGCTGCCCAGGGCGCGGTGGGCCGCCTGCTGGAAAGCCCGGTGGATGGCGCGCGGCTTGACTCCCTGGCGCAGCTGGTGGCTGCCTCCGGTTTTTTTGGTCTGGAGCCGCTCTACGGCCCCGATACCGGCCCTCTGCGCGAACTCACCATCCGGCTGGAGGGCCTGGGCGAGCACACCGTCCGGGTATCCGACTCGGTCGCCGCGCCGGAGGCGTTTGAGGCGCTGTATGGCCTGTGCGAGTCCCTGCGCAGGCCCGACGAGGCGCAGGAAGTCATCCCCACTGGCGGCTGGATATACGCCTTCCCCCAACGGACGCCCGGCGAGTTTCACACGGCCTGGCCGGACGACGCGCCCGATTTGCAGAGCTTCGTGGATCAGCCTCGCTGGCTGGACGGCGAGGCCGTGAGTCAGGTCTGGATCGCGGGGCGCGATCACGGCGCGCGGGCGACCTTCGCCAGCGGCGGCGAGGTGTTCCGGGTGGTGGTCAGGGTGCCGGGCATTTCGCCGGATACGCCCCGCCGCCCCAGGGACCTCCAGGAGCCGCTGCCGCCCTCGTCGCCGTGGTCCACCGATCCGATGGCCCGCATTTTTTTCGCCCGGTTCACCGGCGGCCTGCCCACGCCGCATCGCCACATTGGGGCCAACGCGGTCGATGCCTGCACCATTTTCGGCGACGGGCGTGTCATCGTCAGTGAGCAGCCCATCGGCGAGGTCAGGGTTGGCCACCTGTCAGCGCGCCAGTTGACCGGATTCATGACCGGCTGGATCAACACCGGGTTCTTTGATCCCGCCCCCACGCCCGATCCGCGCCAGGCCCCGCCAGCCGATATCATCGTGCAGGAGGTGACCATCACCCTGAACGATGGCCGCGAAGCGACCCGCATCTACCCGCTGAACACATCATATGCCAGCAACGCCCGTAACCCCTGCGCCACCCTGACGGCCTTCGCGCCGTTCGTGCCGGAGGAGGGGCAACTGTGGGCGGAAGAGGTCGGCCCGGTGACGCGCTTCGAGGATGATACGACGTATGCGCTGGTGCCCTGGCCGGGCGACTATGTTTCGCTGGAAGACCTGGTGTCGCCGCTGTGGGTCGGCGAAGAGGCCGTCGAGGAGGGCGAGGAAACGCCGGAGGCGGCCCTGGAAACGCTGCGCTTCGCCTGGGGGCATATCCACGGCGGTCAAAGCCGCCCGACGGTGCTGTTTTACCAGCGCGACCTGGCTTATGCCGTTTATGTCGCCGTGCCCAACGTGACCGTGGTCTACGCCCCGCGCTCCACCGTGCCCGTGCCGCCGACGATCACGCCGTCGATGGACGGCTCGTCGATGGAGGAGCCAGCGGCGGAACCTGGGGAAGCGACCACCGCTGAGCCAGCAGCCGACATGACGGCGGAGCCGACCGAGGGGGCTGGCGGTTAGCCTGCGCAAACTATGATGGCGGGTGGGGGGCGCTCCCCAAACAAAAACACCCGGTCAAGGTCGGGTGTTTTGGGTATGCCGAAGGTGGGAGTCGAACCCACACCCCCGGAATGGGGACTACGCCCTGAACGTAGCGCGTCTGCCAATTCCGCCACTTCGGCGAGGTGTACCAAATTGTAGTCTGCCAGGGGGTGTCTGTCAAGAGCGCCGCCTTTTCCGGCGCATTTCATCGTAGGGGCGGATTGGTGCGTAAGTCCTCACTCCCAGAACGCCTCCAACCCCGGCCCTTCCCCCAGAACGGGGGAAGGGAGTCGGCAGGCGCAAAAGTCCCCTCTCTGCTTGCGGAGAGGGGAGTGAGGGGTGAGGTAAAAGCCATTTTCAGGTACGGACCTCTTCTTATCCCTAAAAATGCGCCCGCCTTTCCACCTATTCGACCGGCAGCCCTTCCATTCGCATAATGATCAGCGCATTGGTGGTTGGGCAGGGGCCGGGCCGCAGCCGGTAGTCGAACTGCATCCGTCCCTCCGCCACCGTCTCCTTGAAGTGATAGTTCGATAACTGCGGGATGTCCTCCGCCAGGTTCACCAGTTCCAGGTCGTGGGTGGCCAGCAGGCCGGTCCCGCCGCCCTCGGCCAGCGCCCGGAGGTACGCCCGGCTTCCAATAAGTCGCTCGCGGTTGTTGGTGCCCTGGAAGATCTCGTCGATCAGGAACAGCAGAGGAAGGGCATCATCCGCTGTCAGGGCTTCCAGCAGGGCTTTGAGCCGCTTGACTTCCGCGTAAAAGTACGAGATGCCGTCCGTGACCGAATCGGTGACCTGAATGGCCGTGAACAGCCGGAAGAGCGACACGTGCAGCCAGCCGGCGTTGACCGGCCCGCCAGCATAGGCCAGCCGCAGGTTCACCCCGACCGTCCGCAGGAAGGAGCTTTTGCCGGCCATGTTGGAGCCGGTGATGATCGCCACCTCGCCCCGCTTCAGGGTGAAGTCGTTGCACACCTTTTGAGGATAAGGGATCAGCGGGTGGCCCAGATCGCGCCCGCGTAAGGCCGTTTCGCCCCCCTCGGCGGTCACCTCCGGGAGGGTATATTCCGGGTTCAGATAGGCGAAGTTGGCCAGCGAGTTGAGCGCCTCCAGCTCAAACCACACATCCAGCCAGGCGGGCAGGCGCTCGGCCACATCAGCCTTGAGCTGGTTGAGGCGGTAGGCGACGATCAGGTCCCAGGGCATGACGACGTTGACGGCCAGCCACAGGAACGGGTTGCCCTGCACGCTGGCTGCCGCGGCCACCCGGTTGATCCGCCGCAGGGCCGTGCCGGGACGGGCCTCGCCGCCCAGCGGGGCGCACAACGCCTTCAACCGCTCGTGCCTGGTGTAGGGATAACGTTCCAGGAAGCCGAGCACGGCGCGCAACTTACGCAGGGCGTCGGCCAGGTACAGCGTGTCCTGAAACAGGTTCGCGAAGGCCCGCCGCTGCGACCCAAAAACCGCCGCATAAAACAGCAAGGTCACGGGCCACAGCGGTGGCAGTGCGCGGGCCGTGTGCAGCGCAAACAGGGCGATGTTGGCCGCCGCCAGCAGCAGCAGGACGATCAGCCAGGGCCGCAGGGTGGCGGGCGGGAGACGGCTTTCCAGCCAGGTCAGCAGCCGTCGGCCTTCCCACTCCTCGTTGATGTCCGTCGAGGCCAGCGCCGCCGCCAGCGTCAGCCGGTCGCGGAAGCCCGTCAGGGGCGTCAACTCGCGGACGAGCGCCTGTCGGCGTTCGATGGTCTCCTGATCAGGTCTGGTGTCCAGCAACCAGTCCCGCAGCCGCTGACTGCCCTCGCGGCTGATGGCGGTATCGAGCAGGCGATGGATGGACCGCTCGCCGACCAGATCGAGATCGCGGGCGAACGGGTGATCGTCGGGCGGGAGAGCGGCGCGCCCCCTGGGTAGGCCATCCCAGTCGAGGGTGAGGCGGGCCATATGCGTCCGTTTGATGCCCAGCCAGACCTCATGAGCCTGGATGCTCCGGGCGACCCGTCGATGGCCCCGCACCACGAGGCCGAACGTCCCCACCAGCCCTCCCGTCAGGATCAGGCCCGGCCCCGTCCCGGCCCAGAAGTACACGGCCCACAAGATCGGCGCGCCGATAAAAAACAGCAACAACCGGACCGTCGAATAACGGTCGCTGAGGCGGCGGAGCGCCGTCAGTCGCTTTTCCAGCCGCCGGGCCTGGCGGTCCAACGCCCATAACCGGGTCTGTTTGCTGTTCACGGGCCTTCCTCTGCGGCGGCCATCCTGTGGGCACTGGTTCTGCCGCTGCCTTTTTGCTCCCCTCGGACCTGGTCGGGTATTATAACAGCTCGCGGGTCGTACTTTATATGGGGAAAACCGGACTGGAGCGCGGCTGGTGTACGAATACGTCGGCGATTTTCACCTGCATACCACCTACTCCGACGGCTCACAACCGCACGATGTCATCGCGGCGGCGGCCATCCGCGCCGGGCTGGATTTTGTGGTCACCACCGATCACAACGTTCGGGTCGGGGGCGTTGAAGGGTATTACCGACATCAGAACAGACGGGAAGTGCTGCTGTTGACGGGAGAAGAGGTCAACGACATGGTGCGGCCGTCGCCGGGCAACCATCTGCTGGTGTATGGGGCGGACGAGATGGCCCCCCAGGCCCAGGGGCGGCATCCTCAGGACGCGCTCGACGCCGTGAACCAGGCCGGTGGCTGGGCCTTTCTCGCCCATCCCACCGACCGGGCGGTCCCCTGGGCGGGCGAGGACGCCTACGCCTGGGAGGACTGGGATATCTTCGGCTACCGGGGACTGGAACTGTGGAATTATATGTCTTCCATCAAGACGTTGATGTCCCATCCGGCGGCGGGCGTGCGGACCATTGTTGATCCGGCGGGCGCGATGGTCGGGCCGGAGCCGGAGACGCTGGCCCTGTGGGATGGCCTGCTCCGCCAGGGGCTGCGCGTCGCCGTGATCGGGAATTCAGACGCGCATGGGGCGGTGGTGGGGAGAGGGCCGTTGCGGAAGACGATCTTTCCCTACACGTTTCTCTTCCGCTGCGTCCACACGCATGTGTTGCTCGACGGGCCGCTGACGGGCGACTGGGAGGCCGACGGAGCTGCCCTGTACCGGGCCATCGCCGGGGGAAGGGCTTTTGTGGGTTATGGCCTGCCGGGCGACCCCCGTGGCTTTCGCTTTGAGGCGCAGCTTCGCGCGAGCGGCCCCGGCTCGCTCAGGACCGGCCCAACGCCGGTCGCCGCCATGGGCGATGTCGTGGCGCTGAGGGCGGTCGTCAGGCTGCGCGTGACGGCCCCCGCAGAGGCGCGTCTGCGCCTGGTCCGGGACGGCGCGACCGTTGCCGAGGCAATCGGGCAAGCGCTCACCTATGTGCCGGAGCGCCCCGGCGCTTATCGGGTGGAGGTCTGGAAGCCCTATCGGGGCCGCGAGCGGGGCTGGATTTTCAGCAATCCGATCTACCTGTCGGTGGAATAAGCGGCGCGTCCCCTGGGTGTCCCACTCGGCGAAGGGATTATTAGGGAGGCGTTAGAATCTTCTGGCAGCCCTGTACGCCGGGACAAAGATCAATTATAGTGGACAAAATATGTACATTTGCGCGTCGGGTGTGAGCGATCGTTGGGACGGCGACGGAGGTGGTGTGAGGGTTGAATGCGCCTGACCTGCTGCTGGCGACAGGCCCGGCGTGGGCCTGAGTTGTCCAGGACAGTTATGGGAGGAAGATAGATGTCACCATTCTTGCAACTTGCCCTTTCCCTGGTCGTGATTATTATCGCTGCCAAGCTTGGCGGCTATCTCAGCTATCGGCTGGGACAACCGTCGGTGTTGGGTGAGCTGCTGGTCGGTCTGTTGTTAGGGCCGTCGCTGCTGGACGTGCTCCACTTACCCTTTTTCACCGACGCTCACCTGAGCGAAACCGTCCGCGAGCTGGCTGAGTTCGGCGTGCTGCTGCTGATGTTCATCGCCGGGCTGGAGCTGCACCTCTCCGATCTGGCCAAATCCGGCAAGGTCTCGGTGTTGGCGGGGGTGCTGGGCGTGGTGACGCCGCTGCTGATGGGCTTTGGCCTGGCGCGCCTGTTCGGCGTGGACAGCGACGGCGCGATCTTCATCGGCCTGATCCTGTCGGCGACCAGCGTCAGCATCTCGGCGCAGACGTTGATCGAACTGCATGCGTTGCGCAGCCGGGTGGGGGTCAGCCTGTTGGGGTCAGCGGTATTTGACGACATCCTGGTCGTGCTGGGGCTGTCGGTTTTTGTCGCCCTGGTGATCGGGGGGACGGCTGACCTGGGCGGAATCGCCGGCATCATCCTGCAAATGGCCGCTTTTCTGGTGGTGGCGTCGCTGTTAGGTTTCTGGCTGCTGCCGACGCGGTTAAGTCGCTGGGTGGATA
Organism: Anaerolineae bacterium; assembly: GCA_034435395.1. Lineage (GTDB taxonomy): Bacteria > Chloroflexota > Anaerolineae > Aggregatilineales > Ch27 > DAOTXK01. Next base: position 6,698 of record DAOTXK010000040.1, read on the forward strand.
AACTCCCCATCAGCCAGGGCCTGATCGCCTTTGTGTTCACCATGATGCTGGTGTATAGCTGGTCGGCGGAAGTGTTGGGCAATATGGCGGCCATCACGGGGGCTTTCCTGGCAGGGCTGATCTTCGGGCGCAGCCCGCTCAAAGATCGCATCGAGATGGGCATGTCCACCCTCGCCTATGGGTTGTTCGTGCCCATTTTTTTTCGTCAATATCGGGCTGTCCGCTAATGTCCGCTCGCTAGGCGGGGAAAGCCTGTTATTCATGCTGGCGATGACGGCGATTGCCATTGTCAGCAAGATCGTGGGAGCGGGCCTGGGCGGGCGGCTGGGCGGCCTCACCAATCGGGAAGCGTTGCAGCTGGGCGTCGGGATGATGTCGCGCGGCGAAGTCGGGTTGATTGTCGTGACGGTCGGAATCGATAACGGGATTATCGGCTCGGACATTTTTGCGGCAATCGTCGGCGTGGTGATCCTGACGACCTTTCTCACACCGCCGTTGCTGCGCAGCTTGTTTGCCAATACCACACCAGAATCCTCAGCCAGACCGGCCACAGAAGCAACCGTAGGAGAGACATCATGAGACAAATGGTGATGATGGTCTTAAACAACCCGGACCACTGCATGACCTTGCTGGAAGCCTGGGAAGCCGCTGGCGCGCCCGGCATCACCATCCTGGAAAGCACCGGGCTGATCCGCCTGCGCGGCGCGGGCATGCGCGACGATGTGCCCTTGATGCCCAGTCTGTTTGAGATGATGCGGGGCCGGGAGGAGCATCACCGCACCATCTTCACGGTGGTGGAGGACGAAGCGCAGGCTCAGGCGGTGATCGCGGCGACCGAGGAGGTCTTCCGAACGCTGGACGAGGAAGGCCACGACAACAGCGGGGTGTTGTTTGTGGTGCCGGTGACGGAGACCCGTCACTTTACCACGGCCAGGGCCAGGCGCAGGCTGCAAGAGCGTTCATAGGGCAGGAGTCGCAAGGGGGTGGGGTTCTCCGCCTGGCGCTTTGGGCCTTGCCCCCTCATGACCCTCCGTTTTTCCGTTCCGCCTGACCCTTGACTCCGTCCGGCCCCCTGTCTATAATCCCCCCAATTCAGGCAAACAATCGGACTTTGCCGCAGACAGCAGGTGCCCGGAAGACGGCGTCTTCCCCAGGGCTTAATCTCCTGCCGAGGCCAGGGTATGCGAACCCACGCGATTTCCACGCCGCCCGGCGGCGTGAAAAGCGTCGGCCTTTGCGGGTACGGTCTGCAAAGGCCGATTTGTTTGTCCGAGGATCGCAGGCCGTTTCCGACGAGTAAAGGAGGCCGGACTCTTGCCTATCTCCCGACAAAAGAAAGAGGAACTGGTCGCCCAATACGTTGACCTGCTGAACAACTCCCAGGGCATCATCGTCACCGAGTACCGGGGCCTGACGATGGCCAACTTTGACGCCTTGCGCGCCAGGATGCGGGAGGTGGGCAGCACCTATATGGTCGTTAAGAACACCCTGCTGCGGCTGGCGCTGGACCGGGCTGGCATGTCACTGGCCGACGACCTGATCGACGGGCCGGTGGCGGTGGCCTTTGCTCACCAGGACCTGGGGGCGACGGCCAAGGCTGTCCTGGATTTCCATCGGGACGTGGAGCTGTTCCTGGTCAAGGGCGCGCTGGCCGGTGAGCGGGTCTACGACGAGGCCGGGGTTGATGCGCTGTCCAAGTTGCCGACGCTGGACGAACTGCGCGGCAGCCTGCTGGGCCTGATCATCGCCCCCACCGCCAACCTGGTGTCGCTGGTGGGCACGGTGCCGCGGGAACTGGTGGGTGTCCTCAACGGTGGGGCGACCCAAATTCTGAACGTGGTGGCAGCCTACGCTGCCAAAGAGCAGGCCGCCTAGGCCCTGATCTGACATTGTCCGTCCTGAAGAAGCCTTCATAAACGCACCCAGCCGGTGCAGTACCAGAAAGGGAACACTTACAATGGCCGACCTGGAAAAGCTCGCCGAGCAACTCAGCAAGCTGACCGTCATGGAAGCCGCCCAGCTCAAGGAAATGCTGGAAGAGAAGTGGGGCGTCACCGCCGTCGCTGGCGCGCCGATGATGATGGGGGCCATGCCCCAGGCCGCAACGGCCGCAGCCGCCGCAGCCGCCGAAGAAGAGGAAGAAAAGACCGAGTTCACGGTCGTGCTCAAGGACGTTGGCCCCAAGAAGATCAACGTCATCAAGGCCGTCCGTTCCTTCACCACCCTGGGTCTGAGGGAGGCCAAGGAACTGGTGGACAGCGCACCGGCCACCGTGCTGGAAGGGGTCAGCAAGGAAGCCGCCGAGGACGCCAAGGGCAAACTCGAGGCCGAAGGCGCGACGGTCGAGATCAAGTAAATCTGCGCCGGAGAGTCACCAACTTTTCAATCGCCGGGGGTCGGTCTCCGGCGGTTTTGTTGGCGGGAGGCGGCCAACGCTGGGGAGAGGGGCCATCGTCCGGTCTCGGCCATGCCGGGAGCGCTGGTGAGCCGGCCAGAATCAGGCCGCGAAAACGAGCGGGCAGCGCCTATTCGACAATCGCGCCGCGCCGGGCCAGCGCCTTGCGCGCCCGCTCGTCGTCCAGTTCCAGGTTGTCGACGATGACGCCGTCCAGATTGGCGTGGACCATGTTGGCGGCTTTGACGTTGGCCACGCTCAGATCAAGCCCTTTCAGGCTGGCTCTGCCGAAGTCCGGCTTCCACTGTGGGCTTTTGGCGCGGGCGTTATTGAAGGCGTTGATGCCCCTGTCCTGGATGACAAAAACGAGTTCCTCTCCCTTGCGCCAGGGGCCGAATCCGAACAGCTTCTTAAAAGGTCGTGACATAACGCTCTCCTCTCCTGTGACGGCAACCCATAAGCGCTATTTAATGATGGCGATAACCGATATCGCCTATTATAACGCCTGCCGGGCGCGCTTCAGCAATGGCCCGGCGTCGCGTTCGCGATCGAGCAGCCGTCGGGCCAGTCGAACCGCCCCCTCCCGACGTTTGGGCGTCTCCACCAGCAGCGCCGCGCCCCACGGCGTCTGCAACAGCTTCCCCTGGTCGCGCAGCCCTTCCTGCACCTGGGGGTCGGACGGCAGCGCATAGACGTAGGCCGCCGTCCCCTCGATGAACGTTTGCAGATCACGTAGGCGGGTTATGGAGGCGCTCCGGCGCTCCCAGTTGCGCGCCAGGAGAGTCCGGGCGGTGTGGGCGATGGTCTGGTACTGGGCGATCAGGTCGGCGGGGGCATCGCCAGCCCACGATTCCAGGTATAACGCTGCCAGCTCGCGGTCCCAGGCCAGCTGGCCCAACTGCGCGTCCAGCCGCCAGATGGTGGCGAAGTCGCTCAGGTCCGCTTCGGCCAGGTCCAGCGCCAGGTGATCGAGGGCGACCAATCCCTGGCGGGCCGCGCGCCCGGCCAGGGGGACCGACGCATACGCCTGCGCCCCAGGATGTGACCCATAGGCGACCGCCTCGCCGTCGAGCACGTCCAGCGCGGTCTGCAAGGCTTCCCGCCGTTGCGCCGCCTCGTCAGGCGGGTCATACAGCGGTCCCCGGATGACCAGCAGGGGGAAGCTGGCCCAGTGCGGCGGGCCGGCCACGGGGCCATCCCACCTCACCGAGTCGGACAGTTTGAGCGAACCGTAGGGCGCATTCGACGCTGGCGTATCGTGGGCCTGCTGGTAACGAAGGGTGTCGTCATCCTCGTCGTAGCCCACCAGCAGGAAAAAGCCGTGATAATCCCCGCCGGGCAGGTTGCTGGTCAGGACCGGCTGGCCGATGGCGGCATGCGCGCTCACCTGGCCGCGCACGTGATCCAGCGTGGCATCGGGCACCCATTCGGCCCGCAGCCCACAGGCGGCGCAGGCCCGCGCCAGCGAATCCCAGGGCCGCAGGTCCCGCAGCGGCTCAAAAATCGGGGCGCGGTCGTAGACAAACTTGAAGGCGTCGCCGCTCGCGCCGGCCAGTTGGGGCAGGCCCCGCGCCACGCCGAGGACGCTCAGCGCAGCCTGGGCCGCCAGAAAGGCCATGTTGCCGGAATCGGTTTCCCGTTTGTAGGACGGCACACCGGGGATGAGGGGCATGGCGTTCGCTCCGTTCGCTGTCTCCCCCTCATTTTAACAAATCTGGCGCTGGAATCAGTAATGATGGTGACGCTGGTGGACGGTGATCGGGGGTGGCCGGTTTGACCTTCAGCCGCCAGCGGTGTTATACCTTAACGAAGGAAGGTCCACCCGTCCGTTCGATGAGCGCCGTTATCAGGGACGCCGGGCGTGAGCGCCCGTCGCCTGGGGAGGAGGCCAGCCTGTGGGATCATCAATCATTGAAGTGGGGATCGGGTCGTTGCTCGTCTATCTGTTATTGAGCGTGCTGGTTTCGCAGATCAACAACATTATCAAAAACGCTTTGAACATGCGCGGCGACCTTTTCCGCCGGGAGATCGAGCGCCTGCTGCAAGACCCCAGGGTTCGGGAGGCCGTCCTGTCCAACCCGGCGGTGACGCTGCTGACCAGCGCCAATGAAGGCACCGCCGTCAGAAACATCTCGGCGGAGCTCCTGGCTGACGTGTTGATCGACGTGCTGGCCGGGAACGGCGAGACGCTGGAAATGCTGGAAAACCTGACCAATACCCCGCTGGTCGAGCAGATCGTGGCGGCGGTGGAGGACCAGACGCTGAAAGACAAGCTCCGGGATGTGCTCAAGACGGCCCGCAACCTGGCGGACGTCAAGGAGAAGCTGGCTCAGTGGCTGGATATCGGCCTGAGCCGCGCGCGCGAAGTCTACGGACGTCACATGCAGGTGCTCTCGTTCATCTGTGGGGCGGTGCTGGTGCTCCTGCTCAACGTCGATACCATTTACATCGCGGAGTCGCTGTGGAACGATCCGGTGTTGCGGCAGGCCACCGTCGACGCCGCCAACACCACCATCAGCCAGGTCGATCCGGGGGCGGAAACGCAGGACCTGCAAGAATCGATACAGCGGGCGCAGAACACGATGAACAACCTGCTCGACCTGCGCCTGCCCATCGGCTGGTACCATCAGCCAGTGGATGAGGCGGGACCCGACCTCAGCGTGTTGGATCCGCTCCGGGATACCCGCAACCTGTGGAACGTCCTGCCCGGCGGCAATCCGGGATGGTTCGGCCTGCTGGTGGAGAAACTGGTCGGCCTGCTGCTGACGACCATCGCCGTGATGCAGGGCGCGCCCTTCTGGTTCGATCTGCTGCGCCGGGCCACCGGGCGCAATTAGCGGTCAGCGGGTCGGTCGGGCAAGCCTGGGGAAGCAGAGGGCACGCCTCCGGGCAACATGCCCTCTGCTGCTTATGTCTCGTACACCGCCGGGTTGACGGGATGCGGCAGCCGCTCGCCGCGCAGCCCGGCCAGCAGATTGGCCGCGGCCATGGCCGCCATTTTGCTCCGCGTGGCGTGGCTGGAGCTGGCGATGTGCGGCACGATCAGGCAGTTCGGCAGGGTGAGCAGCGGATGGTCGGGCGGGATCGGCTCCGGCTCGGTCACGTCCAGGGCGGCGCAGGCGATGTCCCCCGCCTTCAGCGCCTGGTAAAGCGCTGCCGGGTCGACTATCCCGCCCCGCGCCGTGTTGATCAGGGCCGCCGTTGGCTTCATCCGCTGGAGTTCCCGCGCGCCGATCAGGTGGTAGGTTTCTGTCGTCAGGGGCACGTGCAGGCTGAGGAAGTCGGCCTCCGCCAATACGTCGTCCAATGGACGCCACGCCGCGCCAAGCGTTTGCGCCTCGGCCCTCTCGGCGGTGTCGTGGTAAAGGATACGCATGTCAAAGCCCCGCGCGCGACGGGCTACCGCCTGACCGATGCGTCCCAGGCCGACGAGGCCCAGCGTCGCGCCGTACACGTCCTGGCCCATCAGCAGCATCGGTCCCCAGGTCTGCCACCGCCCGGCCCGCACGAAGTCCACCCCTTCTACGATGCGGCGCGCCGCCGCCATCAGCAGGGCGAAGGCGCAATCGGCGGTGGTTTCCGTCAGGACGCCGGGCGTGTTGCCCACCGGCAGGCCGCGCCGGGTGGCGGCGGCCACGTCGATGTTATCGTAGCCGACAGCGAAGTTGCTGATCACCTTCAGGCGGGGGGCGGCATCCATCAGCGCGGCGTCGATGGTGTCGGTGAGCAGGCAGAGCAGCCCTTCGGCATCCGCCATCTCTTGGAGCAGGACCTCGCGCGGGGGTGGCAGTTCCCCTTCCCACAGGTGGACCTCGCAGACGTCCGCCAGCATGGTTAGGCCGGCCTCTGGGATGCGGCGCGTCACAAAAACTCTGGGCCTGGTCAAGATGATTTTTCCTCGGTGTCGGGTTCTGCCTGGCCACAGTGTAAGCGCTCCCGGCGGGGGAAGCAACATCCGTAACCGGGGCGGCCCGACCGCCACCGCCCCACAGCCAGCGCTGGGATACCGGGTTTCTTTACACCTTCCAGCGGGCCATCCACCGGGAGCCGGTCACGATCACGCCGCCGACCAGGCCGAACGCCGCGCCCCAGGTCAGGGCATTGAGCAGGCCCTCGCCGCTGGCGCCGATCAGCAGGGCGAAGCCGAACAGACCCAGCGCGCCGAACATCGGGCCGAGGATCAGCCACCGGCCAATATCCCACACCGCGCGCCTGAACTGGGTGGTGTCGGTAGTATCAGGTCTGAACCACATCGTTTACATCCCCTGTGCCAGTCCACCGATCAACGCTCTCGCTTCTGATTAGAACACAGGTCAGCATCGCCTGCCTGACGATCGGCCGACGGCTGGCCGACCGTGACCGCTGGAGGCCCTTCCCCAGGCGTTTGGCGGATGGGGGACGGCAGGATACACTCGCTTTCCAGACCTCAATCCTGTTACTCATAGATACCTTCGCTGATGGGAGTTGACCTCCGATGACCACAACCGTCATGTGCCTGTTCGCCCGCGCCCGGAACGGCGCTTATCTGATGCCCATCCTGCTGATCGCGCTCAGTTTGCTGATGACCTACATCCCCTCTGTTGCCCAGGGAGGCCAGGGCGTCCCAACCGGCGGCGCGCCGCTCGACCTGCGGAAGCTCCCCCTGGAGGGCGTCTTTGTCTTCTACGACACGCCGGCGGAAGCTTCCCAGACCGGCAAGCCGCTTGACATCGGCGACTTCGACGGCGACGGCTGTGGCGACATCGCCATCACCGGCCAGAACGCCAGCCACAGCGTGGGCGGCGTCTGGCGGCGGGTGGTCGGGCACGTGCGCATCCTGATGAACCGCTGTCCCATCGCCGGTCGGGTCGCCCTGGAGGAGGCCCCGGCGTCGCCGGATGAGGGCCTGTTCACCATCTTCGGCGCGTATCCGGGCGACATGGCGGGCACGGAGACCTATGTCGCCGACTTCAACGGCGATGGCTATGATGACCTGCTGCTGGGCGCGCAAAACGCCGACGGCCCTGACCTGAGCCGCCCTAACGCTGGAGCGGCCTACGTCGTCTTTGGCGGGCCGGGTTTCGCTGCCCACCCTGACATCGACCTGCGGGAGCCGACGGACGACGTGCTGACCCTCCACGGCGCGGAAGCGGACGATCGGTTGGGCCTGTGGGTGGCGGGCGGCGACTTCGACGGCGACGGTTATGGCGACCTGCTGATCAGCGCCAACCAGGCCGACGGCCAGGAAAACCGGCGCATCAACGCCGGCGAAGCCTGGATCATCTACGGGCGGGAGGACCTGATCGCCGCTTATGGGGCCGTCATCGATATGCGGCAGCCGCCCGCCGACGCCACCCGGATCATCGGCGCGGATTTTGACGATCTGCTCGGCTCCTGCGCGGCTGGCGGCGACCTGAACGGCGACGGCGTCGATGACGCCATTGTCAGTGCGGCGCTGTGGCGCGGCTCGGCGGGCGTGGGCGGCCTGTCCTTCGGCGGGGGGGACGGCCCAGAGAATACGCGTTACAACAGCGGCGATGTGTACGTCGTGTTCGGCGGGCCGGACCTGCGCGGGGAGACGGTCGATCTGGCCTTCCGGGTAGGCGAATCGGGCGCGCCGCTGGACGACTCGGTCGCCGTCATCTACGGCGCGGAGGCCAACGACCTGCTGGGCGAGGAGATCGCGGTCGGCGATCTGAACGGCGACGGGCAGAACGAGCTGATCCTCGGCACGCTGATCGGCGACGGTCCGGATAACACGCTGGAAGACTCCGGCGAGGCGTGGGTGATCGACGTCGGGGAGGGCTTCGCCGGTCGTATGATCGATCTGGCTGCCCCGACCGTCCCGGTGGTCATCATCTACCCGGATCAGCCGTTCAGCAAGGGCGGGGACACGGTGCGCGTGGCCGATGTGGACGGCGATGGGCTGGGCGACCTGCTCTATGGCGCGCCGGACTACGACGCCACCGGCTATGATGGAGTCCCCCGCAGCGGTGCCGGGATGCTGGCCGTACTCTACGGGCAGGCGGGCGGCCTGCCGAATATGGATGGCGCGATCGTGCTGCCGTCCGGCGCGCCGGACGGGCTGCGCGTGGGGTACGTGGTCGGCGCGGACGAGAACGATATGATGGCTTACGCCCTGGCCGCCACCGACGTGGACGGCGACGGCCTGGCCGACCTCGCGCCAAATGCCATGGGCGGCGACGGCGCGGACAACGGCCACTTCAACGCCGGGGAAATCTACCTGATCAGCGGGGCCGCCTTTTCCGCCCCCGGGCGCGAGCTGGCGGAGGGTCCTTTGCCCGCGCCGACGGGGGTTGCCGCCCCGACCACGCCGACGACCCTTCCCCCGACCGTCACGCCAGCGCCGCTCCCTACCTTCACGGTGGATACCGGCCAGCCCGGCGACGTGGACGCCGGACGGCGACGGTACCGCGAGGGCTGCGCCGGCTGCCACGGGTTCGCGGGCGAGGGCAGCGGCGTGGGCGTGTCGCTGGTCGAGTCGGCGTACCTGGCGGCGATCGCGGACGAGGACTTGCTGCGTTTCCTGATGGTGGGACGCTCCTCGGACGACCCGGCCAGCCTCACCGGCATGTCGATGCCCGCTTACGGCGGACGCGCCGACTGGGGCGATGCCGAGTTGTGGGACATCGTGGCCTACCTGCGCTATCTCGTCTCCCGGCAACGGGAATAGCCAGCCGGAGGGGATGATGAGGCATGGCATGAACCCGCTGTTCGAAAACTGGCCGACGCTGGCCGACAGGCTCCCTTACGTCGCCCTGGGCGAATTCCCCACGCCGATCATCAGGCTGGAGCGGCTGGGCCGGGACATCGGCCTGGATCAGCTCTATGTCAAAAACGATGGACTCAGCGGCAGGGTCTTCGGCGGCAACAAGATACGGAAGCTGGAATTCACCCTGGGCCAGGCCCTGCGGGTCGGCGCGAAGGAAGTGATGACCTTCGGCGCGGCCGGCTCCAACCATGCGCTGGCCACAGCCGTTTGCGCCCGGCAGGTGGGGCTGAGGAGCATCTCCCTGCTGACGCCCCAGCCGAATGCCCGGTACGTCCAGCGCAACCTGCTGATGAGTTTTCACTGCGGCGCGGAACTCCACCACTACCCCAACGGGCGGCTGCGGGCGCTGGGGGCGCGCCTTCAACTGCTGCGGCACCGGCTGCTGATTGGCCGTTATCCCCTGGTCATCCCCACGGGCGGCTCGTCGCCCCTGGGTGTGATGGGCTTCGTCAATGCCGCTTTTGAGCTGAAAGAACAGGTCATGGTCGGGCAGATGCCCGAACCCGACCGGATTTACCTGGCCCTGGGGACGGGGGGCACGGCAGTGGGGCTGATGATCGGCCTGCGGGCGGCTGGCCTCAAGAGCCGCCTTGTCGCAGTGCGGGTGGTGGCCGAAAGCTCGATGAACGCGCCCCGGCTGGCGGCCCTCTACGCCGAAGTGGCGGCCTTCCTGCGCGGCCTGGACCCTTCGTTCCCCGTTCACGACTGGGCGGGCGAAACAATCGAGATGGTCGATGGGTACCTGGGGGCGGGTTACGCCTCCTTCACCGAGGCCGGGATGCAGGCGGTGGCGCGTATGGGGGCCTGCGAGCGGCTGAAGCTGGACGGCACGTATACCGGCAAGGCCCTGGCCGCGCTCATCGATGATGCCGGGAGGCAGGCGTTGAAGGATGAAGTCGTCCTGTTCTGGAACACGCTGAACGCCAGGGTGTTCTCCGACGCCATCGCGTCCGTTGACTATCGCCTTCTGCCCCGGTCTTTCCACCGGTATTTTGAGCGGGACGTGCAGCCGCTGGACCGGGACTCGTGATTGAGGAGGATTCTCTGATGAGCGATCTTTCGACTTTTTTTAAGCCGCGTGGGGTGGCCGTGATCGGGGCCTCGCGCGATCCCAACAAGCTGGGCCATAACGTGGTCACCAAACTGATCCAGTCGAAGTTTCCCGGCCCGATCTACCCCGTCAACCCCAAAGCCGAGGAAATCCTGGGCCTGCCGGCCTATCCCAGCGTGAAGGACGTGCCCGATCCCATCGACCTGGCCTTGATCATCGTCCCTGCGCCTGTGGTGGCGGGTGCGCTGTGCGACTGCCTGGAGCGGGGCGTCCCGGCAGCCGTGATCCTCAGCGGCGGCTTCCGTGAGATTGGCCCGGAAGGCGCGGCGCGGGAGCGGGACCTTAAGGCGCTCATCCAGGGGCAGGCCATCCGCGTGGTCGGCCCCAACTGCGTGGGCCTGATCAACACGGACTCGCCGCCGCTCAACGCCACCTTCCTGGAAGCCATGCCGCCCGCGGGCGAGATCGGTTTTATCTCGCATTCCGGCGCGCTGTGCGCCGCCGTGATCAACTGGGCGCGGCACTCCGGCATCGGCTTCTCGCGCCTGGCCAGCCTGGGCAACCAGATGGACGTGACGCAGACCGACATGCTGGTCAGCTTCGCCGAAGACCCCCAGACCCAGGTGATCACCATGTATCTGGAAGGGATGGACGACGGCCTGACCTTCATCGAGACGACGCGGCAGGTGGCGCTCCGGCGGCCCATTGTGGCCATCAAGGGCGGCGCAGGGGAGGCTGGCGCGCGGGCGGTTTCCTCGCATACCGGGGCCATGGCCGGGCGCGACGAAGCCTATTCAGCGGCGTTCCGCCGGGCGGGCATCCTGCGGGCCAACACGCTGGAGGAGCTGTTCGACTGGGCGCGGGCCTTGGCCTGGCAGCCGCTGCCCAGGGGCAACCGCGTGGGCGTGCTGACCAACGCCGGCGGGCTGGGCATCCTGGCCACCGACGCCATTGAAAAGGCGGGGCTGAAGCTGGCCCCGCTCACCGAGGAAACAAAAGCCTTCTTGCGGGAGCGCACCCCGTCTGCTGCCAGCGTCGATAATCCGGTGGACGTGCTGGGGGGATCGGGATCGGCCACCTACGGCCTGGCGATGGACGCCCTGCTGCGCGATCCCAACGTGGATGTAGTATGCGTCATTCAGGCCCCGGCGGACTGGTTTTCCGCCCCCAGCCTGGCGGAAGTGGTGGGCGAGATCGCCAGCTACGCCAAAAAGCCGGTGCTGGCCTGCATGATGGGCCTGCATCCTGAGAGCGAGGCAGCTCGCGTGCTCAACCGCCGCCGCATCCCCAACTATACCTTCCCGGAGGAGCTGGGCTCCACGCTGGCGGCCATGTGGCGGCGTCGGCAGTGGCTGGAGGCGCAGCAGGAAGCCGCCGCCTGCCCGCCGCCGGACCTGCCCGCCGACGTGGACGCCGCTAGGGCCATCCTGGACGGCCAGGCGGGCCTGCTGCCCCCTGAAGCGGCTAGCGCCCTGGTCGGCTGCTACGGCATCGCCACGCCGCGCGAAGGGCTGGCCGCCACACCCGACGAGGCCGCCCAGCTGGCCGAGGCCATCGGCTACCCGGTGGCGATCAAGATCGTCTCGCCGGACATCGTGCACAAGGTCGATGTGGGCGGGGTGGCGGTCAACCTGGGCAGCGCCGAGGAGGTGCGCGCCGCGACCGCCGAGTTGCTGGCGCGCGTCCGTGCCGCCCGGCCAGAGGCGGCGCTCCGTGGCGTGTGCGTGCAGCAGATGGTGAACGGGGTGGAATTGATTGTGGGCGTCACCCGCGATCCGCAGTTCGGTCCGCTGGTGATGGTGGGCACCGGCGGCACGGCGGTTGAGCTGCGGCGGGACGTGGCTTTTGAGCTGGCTCCCCTGACGCTCGCCGATGCTGGGGCCATGTTGGACCGGACGCTGGCCGGGTTGCTGCTGGGCGGCTACCGGGGCGGGCCGCCCGGCGACCGCGCGGCGATGGAGGAGGTGATCGCCCGGCTGGCCCGGCTGGCCCTTGACCTGCCGTCGGTCGCCGAGATCGAGATCAACCCCGTGATCGTGCGGGCGGCGGGTCAGGGCGCGCTGGCGGTGGACGTGCGCGTGCTGGTGCAATCGTGAAGGGGCCGTGAAACATGAGGGAGCGGCCGGCCCGGCGAATGGCAGTGGGCAGCCGACCAGACCGCGCTGGCCCGGTTTGATTTAAGCCGATGATATGCCGGAGGATCGGCTACCCTGAAGGGGCTGGCTCCGCTGCTTCCTGAGTGCCGTTGGCGCTGTCGCCCTTGACCTTGCGCAGGAAGGACAGGAAAGGATAAGCCAGCGCCTTCGGATCGATCGCTTTGGCCTCCAGCGCTGCCCGGTTGGCCAGTTCGAAGTCCTGGTGCATGCGCTCGATCATCGAGAGCTGATGGTCGGAAGGTTCCAGGGAGAACAGCGCGATCAGGGTGGTGTAATTGCCGGGCACAAAACACAGCCACTGGCCGTTTTCCATCTCGGTGGACCGCATCCCGGCCCGGAAGATTTCGGCGGTCGCCGAGCGGTAGCTGCTGAGCATGGGCACGATCAGGGCCGGATCCACGGCAAATTCGCCTAGCGTCTCGATGGGCACGCTGCTCTCGCTGTCGTAGATGCTCATGCCAAGCGCCCTGGCCGTCAGGCGCTTTTTGATGTGGTAGGTATCCTCGCCCTCGCTGACCGCCTCGCGCCAGGCTTCGGGATCGGATTCGGTGATCATCTGGGCCACCGTCATGATCTGGCGTTGGTAGCGGTCGTAGAGATGATGGAACTGTGTCCGGTTGATCGCGCCGGTGGCGAACTCCTGGACGATTTTGCTCATCTTGGCGTGGACGGCGGCGATGAATTCCTCCCCGGCTCTCTTCGGCGTTTGGAAGCTTTTTTTCGCTTTCAGGGACAGGTTCAAATCGTCGTTCATGGTGAAGCCTCTGGGATAAGCGGATGAGTGCTGTAGATTCATTATACCGTAAATATGAAACATTTTTGAATTGTATAGACCCTGCCTGATCTAAAATTTTTCTAAATATTTCCTTAAGATAATTCCCCGCTGGTGGACCGTCGGGGGTTATCCGGGCCAGGCGCGGGAGTCAGGGGGAGAACGTCGCCCACTGGCGCTGATCGCCCGGCAGTTCATAGGCGCGCCCTTCCCGCCCGCTCAGGTAGATGGCGCTGCCGCCTTCCGCGCCTGCCTGCTGGAGGGTGGCGGTGAAGGGTGTCTCCCATTCGGCCAGCGCCCATCCCAGCCGCGCCCGAACGGCGCTGTTGGCGCGCCACAGGTGCCCGAATCCCCGGCGGGGCTGCTGCCAGAGGCCCCCTGGCCCGATGATGGCCGGATCGCGTTCGGGCAGGCCCTCGTGCCAGGTATCGGGGTAGCGCTCCCAGGCGGGCAGCTGGCCGTCGTCATACAGCACGTAAATCTTGCCCTCGGCGGCGACCCAGACCATCTGTCCGCGCTCAAAGTCCAGGTACACCGCTTCCGAGCCGAGGGACGGCCCAATCGGACAGGCGGAGACGGGCCGCGTGCTGAAGAACCAGGCATGCTGGCAGTTGCCGCTGGCGTCGCGGGGAGCAGGCGGCGCGGCGATGGCATCCGGGAAAATGCCCTGGGCCGGGAGGGGGGCCGGCGGTGGAAGTCCGCTCTGGGTGGGGGACGGACCAGGCGGGCGGGCGGTAGGGATGAATGCCAGGGGCGCGGTCGGCGAGGGGAACGGCGTCTGGGTCGGCGGTGGCGTCCAGGTCGGAGTCCGGGTGGCGGTCGGCGTGGCGGTTGGGGTGGCGGTCGGCGTGGGTGTCCGCGAGGGTGGCAGCGTCGGCGTGACCAGCGCCAGGGCCGTCTCCGCCGCCGTGTCCGGCGTGATGGCGACCGGGGTGGAGGGCTGGGTGGCCGTCGGCTTGAGCGTGGGCGTGATCGACGGCAGGGCAGCCACGGTGGGCACCGCGTCTATTTCCTCGACCAGCACCGGCCCGGACCGCCGAAACCCGCTGCACGCGGTCAGCATGCCTGCCGCCAACCCGATCCCCAGCAGGGTCCACCGGCTAACGTGCCGCCGCCATCCCTGACGCATGGTTCCTCTTCCCAGGAGAGGTTGTTATCCCCAGTGATGGGGACCGCCAACCAGCGGTCGGATGCTCAGCCAAGCCAGGAGAACTTATCCCAGCCGTCCCCGCCTGCTGGCAGCTGAAAGGCCTTGTCGTGCTGGTCGGTGAAATAAATCGGCCCATCGGTCGGGTCGGCGCGCTGGAATAACGTGGTGTAGACAGTTTCCCATTCGTACAAAGCCCAGCCCAGCCGCTCACGGACCTGGGGACTTTCCCGCCAGACCTTGCCGAAGCCGCGTCGGGGCTGTTGCCAGAGTCCCAGCGGCCCGACGATGCTCGTATCGCGCTCGATGGTGCCCGGCTGCCAGGTATCCCGGTAAGCCTCCCAGTAAGGGGCCTGCCAGTCCCGGTAGAGGATGTAGATCATCCGCTCGGTGCTGATCCAGTACATGGTCCCGCGCTCAAATTCGAGCATCACGATTTCTGTCGAGACCGCCGGCCCGGATGGGCAGGCCGCCGGGGTCCGGGCGTCGAAGAACCATTCAAACGAGCAGCCGGTCTGCGCCACCGCCGGCCGGAGGGCCAGGGCGCTGCCCAGAACCAGGGCCAGCGCGCCGGCGGCGATCAGCATCAGGCCCAGGCGGTGTTCTGTCCACAGTGCACGCATCATATGATCCTTTACTCTCAACGTCGCTTCCTGCTATTGTATTCAGCCATCCAGATGGGGCAACAGTGGCCCAGGAAAGCGCCCTGGGACATGGGACAAAGGTACTGTTCGTAAATCAGTGGTCAAAATCACGCAACCTGGAAACCCTTAATGTGTTTCTAGGGATAGACAATGTATACTTCTGTTTTTAAGGACATCGCTGCCCATGAGCCTCGACAAGGTTCTCCTGACAGTCGTCACCGCCTATCTGATCGGATCGTTTCCCACGGCGTATCTCATCGGTCGTCTGCACGGCGTCAATATTTTTGAAGTCGGCAGCGGTAACATGGGAACCGCCAATGTCACCCGCATCCTGGGCCTGAAATGGGGCCTGTTTGTATGGGGCATTGACATCTGCAAAGGGATCGTGGCTGTGCTGCTGGCACGGGGAATCCTGCTCCCTCACCTGGGCTGGGCCAATACGCTGGGGGCGCTGTTCGCCGTGGTCGGGCACAACTGGTCGCTGTTCGCCACGCTGCTCACCGGTCGGGTGCGGGGTGGCAAAGGCGCGGCGACATGGTGGGGCACATTTATGATGCTGGTTCCAGCGCCCTTCATCGCCGTGATCGCGCTGGTTTTCGCGGGCGTGGTGGCGCTGACGCGCTACATCTCGCTGGCGGTGTTGTCGGGGGTGTTGCTGGGGGCGGTGTCGGTGATCATGCTGATCATTGCCCGCAACGGCCTGGCAACCGCGCCTGGCGAGTCGACGGACATCTATCTGCTGTATGCCCTCGCGGCGCTGGTGATGGTCTTCTACCGCCACCGGGATAACATCCAGCGCCTGCTGGCTGGGACGGAGCGCCGCCTGGGCGAGGGCGCCTAGCCGTTGCCGCCAATCTGGGAATAGGGGCCAGAGGCAGGTGCGACCTCTGGCCTTTTTTGACGTTTCTGCCGAGAATCACGATTGACAGCCAGCCCTGTGGCTCCATGCTTAGCCGCTTGCCGGATGCCGACTAGATGATGGTGTCTCGCCTGGATTTTTGTCCGCTGCCCGCCGTCCGCCGCTCGCCGATCCTGGCGCTCCTGTTGCTGTTGGCGGTAGCGGCCTGTCAGCCGACGCTGGCTGTCGCTCCGTCAGCCGCCGGGACTCCCCCGCCCACGCGACAGCCGTTTACCCTGCCGCCAACCTGGACGCCCACGCCCTCGGCCACGTCCGCGCCGCCGACCGCCACCCGCACGCCCACGCTCACGGCCATCCCCCTGCCCACGCTGAGCGACGCCGATCACTGCGCGGCATGGGCGCTGATCAGCCATCCTGCCGATGGCGCGCGGCTGGTCTGGGCACGCCACCGCGCGGTGAGTTTCATCTGGGATTACCCGCTGCCCGGCGGATGGGTGACGCTGACGATCACCCGCGCCGGGACGGAATATCGCCGGACGATCCGTCTCCCTGGACCGGGCACGGTGGTGGCGACGGTGCCCTTCCGGTCATTGTTTGGGCCGGGCGTCTACCGCTGGTCAGCTGCGCCGTCGGGTGTGGACGGCACGCCGCTCGACTCATGCGCCGCATCGGGCCGTCTGTCGATCCTGCTGCTGGCCCGCGATGAGCGCCATTATCCAGCCCCGTGATCCGACGGCGAGGGTAGGGGCGATCATGCCTGACTTCCAGACGATTTATGCCCGGCACGCCGCTGCTTACCAGCGGATGATCGCCTACGAGGATTATCAAGGGCACCTGCTCCCGGCGCTGGCCCGCATCCGACCGCTGGACGGACTGGACGTGGTGGAGTTCGGCGCGGGGACCGGGCGGCTGACGGTCCTGCTAGCGCCGCTGGTCAGGCGCATCTGGGCGGTTGATCGTTCGGCGCACATGCTCGGTGTGGCGGCTTCCCGGCTGGCCGTCAGTGGCGCTCGCGGCTGGCGGCTCGCCGTGGCGGATAGCCGGCAGATGCCATTCCCCGCCGCCTGCGCCGACCTGGCCCTCGAAGGCTGGAGCTTCGGTCACCTGACGGGCTGGCACCCGGATAACTGGCCGGATGAGGTCCGGCGCGCCCTGGCCGAGATGATGCGCCTGCTGCGGCCCGGCGGCACGGCCCTGGTGATCGAGACGCTGGGCACCGGGCGGGAAACGCCGCATCCCCCCACCGGAGCGCTGGCGGCTTTTTATGCCCTGCTGGAGAACGAATACGGTTTCGCGTCGTCCTGTATTCGGACGGACTTCTGTTTCGAGTCGCCGCAGCAGGGGGCGGACCTGACGCGCTTTTTTTTCGGGGACGAACTGGCCGATGGGCTGCTGCGGGAGAACCGCCGCGTCCTGCCGGAATGCACCGGCCTCTGGTGGCGGACAGGGTGATCAGCCCTGTTGGCGGCTGAAATAGGCGCGCGATGGGTAGCGGTTGAGGTACCAGATCACGTACAGCGGCACCAGAATTTGAAACACCAGCGAGCAGATGTTGATCGCCCGGCTGATCTGCGAACCGGCATCGGCGATGATGTCGCGCTCATGGTGGGACAGATCGCTGATCACAAAAGCCAGGTTGAGCACCATCAATCCCAGGACGACCAGCGTCAGGATGAGGCGCATCTGCGGGGGGCGGCCCAGCCAGGCCGGGATCATCAGCAACAAAAAGCCCACCCCCAGCACCACACCCAGCACCATCCGCGCCGATATGGGATTACTGGTGCGGACCGCGGCCACCATGAAGAGCGATGCCTGAGCCAGAGGATACAGGCCATACAGCACCGCGCAGGCCAGCAGAGCGATCGTCAGCCCTCGTGGACGACCCCGTCGCATGATCACCCCTTTCTGGTTGTGGGCCACCTCAACCGTTATAGCCGGGTGAGGGAGGGGCGTCAAGCGACCCTGGTTGTCTCACTCCCCCGGTATTGTCAAAGCGGGCAGGGGATGCTATAGTATGGCGTATAAGGCGCATAGCTCTGGCGACGTAGCTCAAATGGCAGAGCGGGGGACTCATAAGCCCTAGGTTACAGGTTCAAGTCCTGTCGTCGCCATACGACCGAGGCCAGACGCCCACCGTCTGGCTTTTTCCTACACGGGCCAGGGTGTTCTGGCCCTGATGGCCGTCCGATTTGGGGGCATGGGTCTGGTGGGGGTGGGTCGTTGCGGCCCTGCCGCAGATGCGGGTTCCGGCAGTATTTGCCAAAATGGCCGGAGCCACGTATGCTGCTAGGGAACGGCGACAAAAGGATTGGCTGGGGTCATGAGCAGCGCACATCCCTCATCAACCGCCCCGCTGGAGCCGGGCCAAAGGTTCGGACGTTACGAAGTCCGTCGGCTGGTGGGGCGGGGCAGCGTCACCGCGACTTACCGGGCTTTTTCGCCTGAATTACAGGCGGACGTGGCCCTGAAGGTGATCAGCCACCAGTTTCTTAGCCAGGCCGACGCAGCAGCATCGCAGCATCGCTTCCAACAGGAGCTCCAGGCGGCGGCCAGTCTGTACCACCCCAATATCGCCCGCATCTTCGATTTTGGCGTGGCGGAAAATATTTATTACGTGGCCATGGAACTGATCGACGGGCCGAGCCTGCGCGATCTGCTCTCAGAGAGCCGCCGCGGCCTCCCCCAGAATCAGGCATTGCAGATATTCCGCCAGGTCGCGGACGCGGTTGGCTATGCGCACAGCCGGGGGGTGATCCACCGGGATATCCGGCCGGGCAACGTCTTGATGGCCGGGGGGATTCGCCCGGTGGTCGTCGATTTCGGGTTGATCCGCGTGTTGGGCGACGATGAGATGACCACGGCTCAATTCAGCCCGCGCGCGCCGATTTACATGTCACCGGAGCAGGCATCGGGCCAGGAAGTCACCCCCAGTGCCGATGTATATTCGTTGGGCGTGTTGCTGTACGAGATGGTGACGGGGGATGTGCCGTTCAAGGGGAGTTCGGCGGCCCGTATCATGGTCCGGCACATCCAGGAAGCGCCGCGCCCGCCCAGCCACCTGGCCGTCGGCCTCGACCCCCGGGTGGAAGCGGTGATCATGCAGGCCCTGGCCAAAGACCCTGCCGAGCGGCCAGCCTCGCCGCGCAGCATGATCGAGGCGCTCGAACGAGAGATCAACGCCGAGGACTTTGAGACGATCACCCTGCCCAAGGATGAGGTGCGGGAGTTCCAGCAACGGGCGCGGGCGGCACAGGATGCCGCGCAGGGGGCGGCGCAGGGGGCGACGGACGAACAGGAGTCAGGCGGGCTGGGCGGCTTCTTCCGCAGAATCACCCGACGCTTAAAACCGCCGGATGAATCGTGATCCGCGTCATGGCGGCTGCCTACCAGGGGGGAGGCGTGTCAAAAAACAGCGCCCACCACAGCCGCCAGTTTTCCGGCTCCGCCTCGTCCTCAAACAGGTCAAGCGGGGCCGGAGGGGCGACTGTCGGCGTGGGCAGGGGGATTCCCGCTGGGACGGGGACGACCAGCACCTCGCCGGGGCGGATCATTTTCCCCTCCGCCCGCGCCCAGGACGCCACGTAATCATCGCTACGGACGTAATCCAGTTCTTCCAACAGGGCCGCCTGCTCGGCTTCCAGGGTGGCGATTTCCATCTCCAGTTCCTGGCGGATGTTCTGGATGCGTTGCCCGGCGGCGATGCGGTTACTGAAGTTGATGGCCAGCAGCATCCCGATCGCCAGAATGGACACAAAAACGATCTGCAAGCCGGAAAGCTGGCGTCCGCCGGATGGCCGTCCCGGCCCAGGGGGTGATGAGTTACTCATGGCGGTATGATACCCTCGATGAATACCCCGCGCCATGCCTGCCAGCAGCTGATCGGGCGGGATCATTGCCACCAACTGCCGATCAACCGCTGGGGTACGTGTTCCGTCAGCCAGGTGGCCAGACTGACCGCTTGACAGGCACCCCCCGACTCTGCTACACTGCGGACATCATATCAAAAATGACTCTGACGGAGCCAAGTAGGCGGCACGCGACGCCCGTCCGGTCGTTCGCCTGGGGCGAATGAGGGGCGGGTGATTCCGGCCTTACCAGAGAGCTGCCGGGTGCTGCGAGGCAGCAAGGACCAGCCGCCGAATCCACTCCTGAGCACGTCGCCCCGGCAAACCGGGGCCGGGCACGCCCGTTAGCGCGTCCGGAGTGACCACCCGGCAGTCACCGGTGGCGACTCCATGAGGCAGCCATCGCGAGGTGGCTGCGAACCCAGGTGGCACCACGGGTCCCCTCGTCCTGGCAATGGACGGGGGGATTTTTTTGGCAGGGGACAGGACAGCATGGACTTCTTGCGGCCTGAACTGTTCAACAACCTGATCTGGGCGGTGATCTTCATCGGCGGAGCGCTGGCGATCCTGCGCCTGATCAAAGACCTCACCGGCCCGCCCCGCTGGCCGGATGACCGCTCCGGCCCTCCGGGGCCGAGCGAATTTGACTTTCCATCCGATCACTCAGCGGAAGAAAACGAAGAGGAGCCGTAGGGCGGGACGCGGGTGAGACCTGGCTCACCCTGACGCTCACCGATGATCAATCCCCACACGCTGATAACTGGCTGATAGCGGCTGATAACTGGAGTGAACCGATGCTGGACATCAACCTGATTCGCGAACGGAAAGAGTGGGTCAAAGAACGGATCGCCACCCTCAACGACGAGGGGGCGGTGGCGCACGTCGAGGCGGTCTACGCGCTGGACCGGCAGCGCCGCGAGGCCCTGCAAACCGTGGAGGCGCTCAAGGCGGCGCGCAACCGACTCAGCAAGAGCTACGGGCGCTTCCGGGGCCATAAGGGCCTGACCGACGCCCAGCGCATGGCTACGGCCCTCGAGGCCGCCTCCGCGCTGGACGAGGCCGACTGGGAGCGGGCGGTGCAGCTCCTGGAAAACCCGACCGACCAGACGACGCAGGAAACGCCGGGCGACGTTAACGCCGCCTTCGACCGCCTGCAGGCGAGCCTGGGGGCGCTGGCGGGCCGGATCGACGCCCTGGACGAGCAGATACGGATCATCGACGCCGACCTGCTGGCACATATGCAGTGGATTCCCAACCTGCCCCACGGGAGCGTGCCGGTCGGCCTGAGCGAGGCGGAGAATATCGCCCACCAGCCGGTCGGCCTCATGCCGGAGTTCGACTTCCCGCCCTTGGCGCACTGGGACCTGGGGCCACAACTCGGCATCATCGACTTCGAGCGGGGCGTCCGGCTGGCCGGGACGCGCTTTTACATCCTGGCGGGGATGGGGGCGCGCCTGCAACGGGCGCTGATCAACTGGATGCTGGACTTTCACCTGGCGCGGGGCCGGGTGGAGGTCTACACGCCGCTCATGGTCAGGGAGGAGGTCATGTTCGGCAGCGCGCAGTTCCCCAAGTTTCGGGAGAACGTCTATGGGGACCCGGACGCCGAGCTGTACCTGTTGCCCACTGCCGAGGTCAGCATCACCAACATGCACGCCGGGGAAATCCTGGACGAGGCGGACCTGCCCCTCCGCTACGTGGGGCACACGCCGTGCTTCCGGCGGGAGCGGATGAGCGCCGGGCGGGATGTGCGGGGCATCAAACGGGTGCACCAGTTCGAGAAGGTGGAGCAGTACAGCTTCACCCATCCTGAGGGGAGCTATGACGAGCTGGAACTGATGGTGGAGACGGCGGAGGCGATGTGCGGGGCGCTGGGCCTGCCCTACCGGCGGGTGGAGATGGTCACCGGCGACCTGGGATTCGCGGCCAGCAAGAAGTACGATGTGGAAGTGTACGCGGCGGGCTGCGGGGAGTGGCTGGAGGTCTCCAGCTGCTCCAACTGCGAGGACTTCCAGGCGCGACGGGCCAACATCAAGTACCGCCCGGCAGGGGGCGGGCCGGCGCGGTTCGTGCACACGCTGAACGGCTCCGGGCTGGCCCTGCCCCGCATCCTGATCGCCCTGCTGGAGAACAACCAGCAGGCCGATGGGACGGTGATCGTGCCGGAGGTCATCCGGCCCTACCTGGGCGGAGAGGTCATCACGGGAGAAGGGTAAGCCGGTAGCGGGCAGGGGCGGGCGGCGGCGTCGGACCTCAGTCCGCCGCTACGACCCTTGCCAGGCGGCGGGAAACAAAAACGCCGCCATCACGCGGGACTGCTCCGGCGAATGGCGGCGTCGGTGGGCCAGGTGTTAGAGCCTGGTCACATTGGTGGCCTGCAGGCCCTTGGGACCCTGCTCAACGGTGAACTCCACGCGCTGGCCTTCATCGAGGTTGCGGAAGCCCTCTTCGGCAATTGCCGAGTAGTGGACAAACACGTCCGGGCCATTTTCGCGTTCGATAAAGCCGTAGCCCTTGCTGCCGTTGAACCACTTTACGGTACCCTGGACACGTTCAGTCATTTTCATGCTCCTTAGATTAGCCATGACTGGAATACGGGTTGTAGGGTGACATGCAAATGACTGATGCCATTTCGACAAAAAAGACGCCCGGAAGTACGGGCGTCACGTTTTGCGGTCTTGCGATCAAGTTCTGCCTGTATCCTACGAGTAGGAACTATAGCACCATCTCCCCGCCGTGTCAATGGCCAGTTTCCGGGTTCGCCGGGCTGCCGGGGCTGGGGGGCGATGGGCAGAATGCCCAGCCCAATTGGGGCAGCTGACCGATTTTCTTTTGGCGTGGGTCGGGTGTAAGATAGCCGTTAGAGAACGGGCCGTTAGGGAACGGTTTGAACCGTGCTGGTATGTTGATGTGGTTGGGTTTTACCTTTTATCGTCGTCATCTTTATTGGATGCTCCATCCCCACGAGGAACCATGAACACGCTCTATGAACTGACCACCCGGCTCGACCAGCTGGCCGCCGAAGCCAAACGCATTGGCGACCGGCGATGGCCCCGGCCATCGGCCTACTTTTACGGGCGGGCGTTCGCGTTTGAGACGGCCCTGGGCGATCTTCGGGAAACCGCCACCGATCCCATCACGCTGGAAAAGCTGGGGATCATGTGGGGGGAACTGGCCCTGGCCGTGCGCCTGCGCGCGGCGGAGCGCGGCGAGGACATGCCCCCCCATGAGTATGCCTACCATTCCGGCGTGGCCGACGGGCTGACCAACGCCGTCCAGGAGTTATTTGACACCATCGCCCGGATGGCCCCCAGCATTGAGGAGAACGGCGTCCGGACGTGAGGGCCGCAAAAGACACCACTGCCCTGCCGCGCACGGCGGCCGGTTGGCCTGATCCGACAGGTGGGGTACAGTGGTGGGATGCGTTTATTCCCACCCGGAAATCACACCCATGGACTCAAACATCGTCGTCCTGCTGGCGGCGCTGCTGGTCGGGCTGGCCAAAGGCGGGTTAGGCGGGGTGGCGGGGGCGCTGATCGCGCCGCTGCTGAGCACCGTCATGCCGGTCTCAACAGCGGTGGGGCTGACCCTGCCCCTGCTGATGGTGGGCGACGCCTTCGCCCTGCGGTTTTACTGGCGGCAATGGGATATGAGACACATCCGCCTGCTGATCCCGGCGGCGGTGGTGGGGATCGTCTTTGGCGTCCTGCTGCTCACCCGCCTGTCCGACGAGGCCCTCCGCCGCCTGCTGGGGATGTTCTCGCTGGTGGCGGCCGGCTACAAGCTGGCCAACGATTCCCTCCGGGGGCTGCGTTATACCTGGCATGACTGGCATGGTTATGTGGCGGGCTGGACGGCGGGCTTCAGCTCGGCGCTGGCCAACGCCGGGGGGCCGCCGTTCACCGCCTACATGCTGCTGCAAAAGGTCACGCCGATGACCTTCATCGGCACCAGCACGCTGTTCTTCGCCATCGTCAACGCCCTCAAGCTGCCGGTCTACCTGACAGGGGGCGTGATCGACGTGCCGCAGGTCCTGGGAATCGCCTGGGCGCTGCCGCTGATCCCGCTGGGCGTATGGCTGGGGCGGGGGATCATCCAGCGCATGAACCGGGCGATCTTTGAGTGGTTCATGCTGATCACGCTGGTCTGGGCCGGGCTGTCGCTGCTGTTCGGGTAGGCAGGGCCGCCGTTCCCCGGAAGCCGGCCCCTGACCCCCGTGGAAGCCCCAAAGATGAGCGTTGGCTGAAAAAAGGCCGGTTTGGGGCCGGTAAGGTTGTGTCCGGCGCGCCCGGCTGTATACTATATAAATAAGGTATAATCAGTCATCTATTGGGAGAGCGTGATCATGGCTTCCAGAGCCAAACCATCCCGCCGTCGCCAGCGACAGTCCGGCCTGAGGCGCTACCTGACCGCCGACCGCCTGGTGATCGGCGGGGCGCTGCTGCTGACCGTCGTCTTCATCGCCCTGGTGTTGATCGACGGCCTGTCCCGCCAGCCGCCGAGCATCAACCTGGACAACATCCCGGATAACAGCGTGGCTTATCCCATTCAGGGGCAGGATCACGTCCAGCCCGGCGACGGGCATCCGGCTTACAACTCCAACCCGCCGACCTCCGGCTGGCACTACCCGCAGGACGCCCCGCTGGGCGTCTACACGGACCCGCTGGCCGACGAAACGCTGGTCCACAACCTGGAGCACGGGCACATCTGGCTGTCCTACCGCGACGCCGACGACCAGGAGGCCCTGAACCTGCTGCGCGAGATTCGGTCCCACTATCCGCAGCACGTGATCGTCACCTCCCGCCCACAAAACGACAGCCGGATCGCGGCGGCGGCCTGGGGGCGGCTGCTCACGCTGGAGGAGCTGGACGCCGACCAGCTATACGCTTTCGTCCTACGCCACCGCAACCGCGCCCCGGAGAACATCCCCGGTTAGGGGAGGAGACCGCCCAGCGCCCCGGAGGTGCCGCCGGGTGTTCGGCGGGGGCGTTACGAACGTCCATCCGCACCTGACAAAAATCACACAAAAACCCACATTATCTCCGGGCGGTGGCATAATGCGGGAAAGCAGGCAGGGAACATCCATGGTTTACGGCACGGCTCGCAGCGGCATCCCCCTCACCATCGACAGCGCCGTCTGCCTTGCCTGCCGCCGCTGTCCCGGCGCGCGGGTCTGCCCGACCAAAGCCATCCGCCGCATCGACCGGGACGAGCCGCCCTTCATCGACGTGGACCTGTGCCGGGGCTGCCTGAAGTGCCTCGCCGCCTGCCCGGTCAGGGCCATCGTGCGCCACGGCGCGGGCCAGGGCCAGCCATGAACCCGCCGGACGACCGACTCAGGCGGTCTCCCCTGGCAGGATGTTACCCAAACGTCGACCGGGCGAGCATGGCCGCGCCCAGCACCCCGGCGTGATCGCCCAGCGTGGCCACTACGATGCGCACGCTGGCCGCGTCCAGGCGGTTGATGAAGTGCTCAACCGCCGTGCCGCGAATGACCGGCATCATCCATTCCTGGCAGGCTTCGATCAGGCCGCCGCCGAAGACGATGACCTCCGGGTCGATCATGTTGACCAGCGAGGCTGTCAGCAGGCCGAGATACCGCCCGGCCCCGGCCAGCATCTCCAGCACCAGGCCATCGCCGGCGCGGGCCGCCTTGGCCAGCATGCCGCTTTTGATCTGCCCACCCTCTTTGACCAGCTCGGCGAGCACGGTTTCCCGCCCGAAGCGCATGGCGGTCCGCAGGTCACGCTCGATAGCCACCCGGCTGGCGAGGGCCTCCACGCAGCCGCGCCGCCCGCAGGAGCAGACCGGCCCATCGGCCATCAGCACCATGTGGCCAACCTCGGCGGCGGAACCACGAGCGCCAGTGTGCAGCCGACCATTCAGGATCAGCGCGCCGCCGATGCCGGTGCCGGGGAAGATGCCCACCAGACTCTGGCAGCCGGAAGCGGCCCCCAACACATACTCACCGTAGGTGGCCACATCCACGTCATTGCCGACCACCACCGGGCGCTCCAACTGTTCCTGCAGGCGGCTGCCCAGCGGGATTTCCTCCCAGAAGGCCAGGTTGGGGGCGAAGCGCACCAGACCTCTGGCGGTGTCGATCACGCCGGGCGCGCCCACCCCGATCCCGGCGATGTCTTTCATCGCCAGGCCCGCCTGGCGGACAGCTCCCTCCGCCGTCTCGGCGATCCGGGCGATGACGGCGTCCGGGCTTTGTTTGGCGGGGGTGGGGTTTTTGGCCTGGCTGAGGATTTCCCCCTGGTGGGAGACCACTGCCGCCAGGATTTTGGTCCCGCCCAGGTCAACGCCGATATATGATTGTTTGTCCTTTTTAGCCATGCGTGCACCTCACAGCGGTTTGCGATTGGGGACGCCAGGGCGACGGGGGAAGTGGGCCGGGCTGGCGGCGACTTTTTCGATCAGCACCAGGTAATGGGTTTCGGCCACCTCCGGCAGTTCGACCGGGATGAGGCGGCGCAGCTCACCGCCGAGCAGCCGCAGCGCGTCCTGCGACTGGCTGGCCTCGCTGGCGGCGCTTTCCCCCTTGAAGGCGACCATCTTCCCGCCGATCCTGAGCAGGGGGAGCAGATATTCGACCAGGGTGGGCAGGCGAGCCACCGCCCGCGCCAGGGCCACGTCGTATTGCTCGCGGTGCTGAGGCTCGTGGCCGATTTCTTCCGCCCGGCCATGGATCACGACCACGTCCGTCATGTTCAGCCGCCGGGCCACGTGCTGGATGAATTCGGCTTTTTTGCCGGTCGCTTCCAGGCAGGTGAGGGCGATCTGGGGGCGGACGATGCGCAGCGGCAGGCCGGGGAAGCCCGCTCCGGCACCTACATCGATCACCTTACAGCCGGGCTTGAAGGCGACGGCGCGCACGACCGAGATCGAGTCGAGGAAGTGACGCACGGCGATCTGGTCCGGCTCGGTGATGGCGGTGAGGTTAACCCGCTGGTTCCACTCGATCAGCTCGGCGGCCAGGGTCCGGAAGGCGCGGTGTTGCTCCGGCGTCAGCTCGATCTCAAAGAGCGCACGGGCGTGACTGGCCAGCCGCTCCACGGTTCACTCCTGCAGAAAGACATCACCAGCGGTCCGTTTTTTGACAGGGCAACAACCGCGCCCCCTCAGGCGGCCTGGCCCCCCGGTGGGCGGCGGGTTACTGCGCTGGCCTGGCCAGGTCAACGGCAGCGCCGAGAGCCGCGATTTGTGCACTTCGTCCCTTGCCTGTTGGGCGAGATTTCGTTACGCTTACACTGTACACATAGGCCCGTTATGGGTAGCGTTGTCGCGATCAGGTCATGACCTGCTGGCGGAAAGTCCAATGTTTTTGGACCACGCCGCCGGGCAGCAGGGTGACCGCCTGGCTGACGGGCTCGTAACCGTCAAAGAGCACGGCGCTGATGAGTTGTCGGGTATTGTTCTCAGGGGTGAACGGCAGCGGGTAGTAATCCGGGCCGTCTGCCAGTTCTCCCAGGGGGCGGTACAGTGTCGCGCGTTCAAGTACGCCATCGCGTTCGATGATTTCTAAAATCTCCCAACGTGTCACGGCCCCACCCTTTGCCAACCAGAAAGATGCTTTGGCGTTAAGTATGCCTGGGCTTGGGCGTCCGCGCAAACCAAGCTCAAGCAGGGGGGAGGGCGTTGGCATGGTGTCGCCCGGCGGTCGCGCCCCATCGATCAGTGGCGGGCGCGCCCGGCAGCGGGCGACTTTCATTTGTGGCGGCGAGCGGCCCGGCAGAAGGCGATGCGGGCCGCGGCCACGCCGGGGATCGCGTGCGCGGTCCCCAGGAAGTTAGTGTTTATTCTGACGATGAAGATTGTTTCAGGAGTTGCGGAGAACAGGAGCATCCCCCATGGACAACGGTCGACGCCACTACGGGATCGTCCGCGAGTTTAATATCGCCCGCGGCAGCGGGTATATCGAGATGGAAGGCAGCGGCGATCCGGTGTTCGTCCGGTATAGCGCCATCCGGGGCGAGGGCATGCGCACGCTGCGCATCGGCCAGCGCGTGTCCTTTGAACTGGAAGTGAACGGTCGGGGGCTGAGCGCCCTGCGCGTCATCGGCGAATAGCCTGGCCGTTCCATCGACAACCGCATCATGCTGCGACCGGCGGCGCGAGTCCAGCCGGGGTGCGCTCCTGCCCGGCCAGGCAGGGAAGATGGTGGCACGGCTGGGGCGTTGGTGGCCCTACGAGGATGGTGTATCGGTTTCAGGGGAAAGGTGGTCGGGAACCGCCGGGCGCGCCCGGTACGCCAGGGCGCTCATCGATCGGGAACCGGCTGAACGTGGCGGTCGGGGTGGTTCAGGCCATAAAATCCCCCCGAAAAGGGCATATAATACCCCAAATTGACCCGCGACTTTGCCGGGTTTTTGTGTTATAATGGCAGGAATCCTATTAGCGCGTAATCAAGCTATTAATATCACGAGGGTATTTTCCGTCTTTATCTTGAGAAGTTCGCACAACCTGATCGTCGCCTCCACCCTCACCCCTCAATGGCCTCTCCGCCGGTGGCGGGGGAATCGCACCGGCCTGCCGTCCCCTGTTTGGGGCGACGGTGAGCGGGCCATGGGTGAAGGAAAGGCCATCCCCGGCGTCCGATCCGGCGTTGGGCGAAATTCTCCCTGTTTGTTAGTTGTGGAGTGAACCATGAGTCAGAAACTACGAATCGTCCCCCTGGGAGGACTGGGGGAAGTGGGCAAAAACATGCTGGTGATCGAGTATGGCCGGGAGGCCATCATCGTGGACGCCGGCATCATGTTCCCCGAAAACGACATGCTGGGGATCGATTACATCATCCCCGATTTTAGATATCTGCTGGAGCGCGATGACCTGAACATCCAGGCGATCATCATCACCCACGGTCACGAGGATCATACCGGCGCGCTCCACCACGTGCTGGAGTCCTTCCCGGTGCCGGTTTATGCCACGCGGCTGACGGCGGGCCTGTTGGAGATCAAACTCCGCCAGGCCAGGCTGTTCGACCAGACGGAACTGCACATTTTCGCGGCGGGCGACGTGTTACGGTTCGGCCCGTTTACGGTGGAGACCTTTCACGTCACGCACAGCATTCCCGATTGCGTGGGGCTGGGCATCACCACGCCGGCTGGCCTGATCGTGCACACGGGCGACTTCAAATTTGATCACACCCCGGTCGACCACTGGCCGCCGGACTTCGCCAAGCTGGCCGAGTTGGGGCAGCGGGGGGTGCTCCTGCTGCTCAGCGACAGCACCAACGCCGATCAGCCCGGCTGGACGCCCTCGGAGACCGTGATCGACGAGGCGTTTGACCGCGTGTTCCGCGACGCCAAAGGGCGGATCGTGGTGGCGACGTTCGCCTCGCTGATCAGCCGCATCCAGCAGGTCGCCAACGCGGCCCGACGCCATGGCCGGAAGATGGCCGTCACTGGCTACAGCATGGTGGAAAACATCAAGACGGCCACCCGGCTCGGCTACCTGGATCTGCCGCCGGACATGATGATCTCGGTGGAAGAGGTCAAACGCCTGCCGCCGGAGGAGATCGTGATCATGTCCACCGGCTCGCAGGGTGAGCCGTCGGCGGTGCTGGGCCGCCTGTCGACGGGCCGCCACCGGCAACTGGATGTCTGCCCGGGGGACACCGTGATCATGTCCGCCCATCCCATCCCCGGCAACGACGAACTGGTCCACCGCACGATCAACAAGCTGATCCAGCGGGGGGCCCATGTCATTTACGACCCGATTGAGCAGGTCCATGTCTCCGGCCACGCCAGCCGGGAGGAGCTTAAGCTGATGCTCAACCTGGTGCGGCCCCAGCACTTCCTGCCGGTTCACGGGGAGCTGCGCCACCTGAAGCAGCATGGGTTACTGGCGCAGGCCTTGGGCATCGACCCGGCGCGCATCGCCGTGGTGGAAAACGGCACGATCGTCGAGTTTGAGGACGGCCAGATGACGGTGGGCGAGCGCGTGCCCGGCGGATACGTGTTTGTGGACGGGGCGGGCGTGGGCGATGTGGGACGGGCCGTGATGCGCGACCGCGAAGTCCTGGGCCGGGACGGTTTTGTGTTCGCCATCCTGACGGTGGACGCCGAGAGGGGCGAGCTGGTGGAGGAGCCGGAGCTGATCTCGCGGGGTTTCGTCTACCTGCCGGAGTCGGAAGACCTGTTCGAGCAGGCGCGGCGGGTGGTCCGCAAGACGCTGGCCGAGATGCCGAACGGGGGCAGCCTCAAAAAACGGAGCGAGAAGATCGAAAGCGCGCTGAAGACCATGTTCCATGAGGAAACCAAACGCCGCCCCATGATCTTCGTGCGGATCACCGAGGTGTGAGTCACGTCGGGCACCGGAGCAATTCCCATTGTTTGTTCGCGGGGGCGGCCCACCGGTCGCCCGCCGGCCTTTTTAGCGGGTTCTCCCACGCGCCGCTGGCAGTTGCCGGGCGAATCGCTTCTGCATACAATGCGGGCACGACTGGTCAATGGATGGCCAGGCAAGCCCGCTGTTTATCTCGGTATCCCTAGGTGCAAGGAGTGATTCGATGTTTACCCGGAGAAGTTGGGGGATGTGGGGCAGGTCAGGCGGCGTAGTGGCGGTGCTGGCAATGCTGATGGCGTTCCTGTGGCCCGGCGTGGCAGGGGCCGCGCCCGTCCAGCAGGGCGGCTTCATCCCGATTGGCTACGGCCAGACGGTCACAGGGGCCATCAGCAACGCGCAATATGAAGTCGTGTATACGTTCCAGGGACAGGCAGGCGACGCGGTGACCATCACCATGAACCGCACCGACAATGTGTTTGATCCCTATCTGGCCCTGTACAATGTCTATCCCAGCCAGAATCCGCTGGTGGTGGACGATGACAGCGGCGGCAACCTGAACGCGCTGATCGCCAATTACCGGCTGCCGACCAGCGGCACGTACTACATCGTGGCCACGCGCTTCATGCGGCAGACCGGCACGGCCACCGGCACCTACACGCTCACGCTGTCGGCGGGCACCGGCCTCCCCTCCGGCACGGTCAGCGGCGGCGCGTTCGGCGGCCTGCCCATCGGCGGCAGCGCCAACCAGGGCGGCGGGCAGGGCCTGGCCTTCACCTGCGACAACGTCAGCGTGCCGGCGGCCAGCCTGGTGACCTTCGAAGATGTGCGGCCCGGCTTCACCTACCAGGTGACTGTCCTGGGATTAAACGGCTTTGACCCGGTGATCGGGCTGGAAGCCGAGGACGGCAGCGGCCTGTGCAACGACGATGCGCCGGTGGCGGTCGGCTCGCAGGTGAGCGTGCCGGGCGTGGGGCTGGTCACCGCCGACGCCCTCACGGCGCAGGTCCTGTTCACCACCTCCGGGGCAATCGGCGACATCCAGATGCGGATCGGCGGGTTTGGGGGGGCTGGCGGGCGGTACGTGGCGGTGTTTGAGGGGCTGGCCATCGCGCCCAACACCGAGCAGGACGCGGTTACGCTCAGCGTGTCCCAGGCGGTGCAGAACGAGCCGATCTACGTGTACATGGTGTCTCAGCTGGCCAGCCTCGATCCGTATATGCAGCTGGCCGGGACGAACTTCGTCTGCGACGACGCAGGGGCCGGCTCCTGCGCCGATACCCCGCCCTTCCCCGGCGGCGGCGTGTCCATCACCAACGGCGGGACGTACATCGCCGGGCAGTACGACGCGGGCATCGGCATCACCCCCGGCGGCACCGGCGACTTCACCTTCATTTTCGGCAGCTACGGGGGCCGCTCGGCGGGCAATTACGCCATGATCGTCATTGGCGCGTCGCCGGGGACGGGGGGCGCGGCGACCACTGGCGGCCCGACCGGCCCGGCCAACGCCATCCCAATAACCTACGGCAGCACCGCCCAGAACGTGATCGACAACGTCAACTACGCCTGGGTCTACAGCTTCACCGGGCAGGCGGGCGAGGCCGTGACCATCACGATGGTGGCCCCGCCCGGCAGCGGCCTGGACCCCTACCTGGCGCTGATAGACGCCAGGGAGAACATCCTGGTCGAAGATGACGACAGCGCGGGTAACCTCAATTCTCAGATCATATACGCGCTGCCCGCCAGCGGGACGTACTACATCGCCGCCACCCGCTACGGCGTGGGGACAGGGAGCAGCACCGGCGCGTTTACGCTGAGCCTCTCCCGGGGCGGGACCCCAGGCGGCTCCACCGGCAGCCTGGATTACACGCTGGGGCCGACGTTCGGGTCGGTGGCGTTGACATCGGGCTTCACGCCGGCCCCGTACACAGTGCAGATCACCAGCGGCGGCAGCGTTGACGTGTCGGCAGCGGTGGGCAGCGTCTGCACGGGTTCCGCCAGCGGGTACGCCGCCAGCGCGCCGGACTTCCGGCTCCAGTATACGGCGGGGCAGTACCGGCTGCGGGTCTTCTTCGCTGGCAGCGGCGATACCACGCTGGTGATCAACGCGCCGGACGGCCACTGGTACTGCGACGACGACACCGGCGGCAATCTACAGCCGATGCTGACGTTTGACAATCCGATGAGCGGGCAGTATGACATCTGGGTGGGCAGCTACAGCGCGACCGACTTCATCCCCGGCACGCTGACCATCACCGAGACGAACCTCACGCCGCAGAGCGCCCAACCGAGCAAATAGCGCCTGGACGCCTGATGGCATCCATCTATAAGCAGATAGCGCTCCGCCGGGCTGGCGGGGCGCTATTTTGATCCGCGAGGGGCCGGGGCGGATTCAGGTGGAGGTCACTCATGGCTGGATGGCCGCGCCGCCGCCGAGCGCCGACCGGGGATACCCAGTAGCCGCCTGGGGCGGCTACACTGGAGTTTGGCACTTTAAGGAGCCTGTGGG
>DAOTXK010000041.1:0-2113 GCA_034435395.1 Anaerolineae bacterium
ACCGCCCCCCGGATCTGCCCCCAGGTCACCGCCGGGCTGAGGGCCAGCCGCCAGTCGGCGCGGCGGCGTCCGAACAGGCTGAGCGGTTGCCGCAGCGTGATCGCGGCCTCGCCGTCGGCGCGGTCCACCCGCTGCCGGGCCGCCCCGGCACAGCGCCCGGCCAGCAAAACCCCCGCCGGCGTCTCCGCCGACAGACTCAGCTCTCCCGCGCCGAAGGTCAGGTCCAGGCGGGCTGACCCGGCCCCCAGCAGGGGGATATCCCAATCGGTGGCCGTCCCCGCCGCCCGGCGCGGCCAGGCCGCCCGCCACACGGCGAATCCCGCCGCCAGCAGCAGCAGGAACGGGATCGCCCCCACCCCCGCCCCCGGCACGACGCCCGTCACGTCCAGCAGGGCCGCGCCCCCCAACAGAACCGCGATTGCCATCAGCAGGACGCGCTGGTTCACATCTCCCTCCATAACTCGCCGTTCCCGTTTATAGGCGCAAACAGGGAGGAAATCAAGCACCGCCGCCCTTTTTCACCTGATCGCTTCAATAATCTTGGGCCTTACGCAGTTGATGCCCCGCAAAACAAAAAGTTACCCCCCTATACGCCACATGGGGGGCCTTTCCCGCCGAAAAATGGCCCCATACAACCCGACTGCGTAAGCCCCAATCGGTGGGCTGACCTCTTTATGAAAGAAATACCGCCGGAGCAGTGACGGTTCGCACTTGTGCAAATCATCCCATCTCCCTTATGCTGAGGCGCTAGAGCACCTGTCACCCCAGCTGCCGTCTTTACTGGCCTCCAGCATAAGGGAGTAAAATGCACTCATGACTGTCCCAAGCGACATTGAAATCGCCCAAGCAGCCGATATCCGCCCGATCCGGGAGATCGCGGCCAAGCTCGGCCTGACCGAGGACGACCTGGACCTCTACGGCAAATACAAAGCCAAGGTCCACCTGGATGTGCTGAAGAAATTCGCGGACCGCCCCCAGGGCAAGTATATCGACGTGACGGCCATCACCCCCACCCCGCTGGGCGAGGGCAAAACCACCACCACCCTCGGCCTCACCCAGGCGCTGGGCAGCGTACTGGGCAAAAACGCCATGTGCTGCATCCGCCAGCCCAGCATGGGGCCGACCTTCAACATCAAAGGCGGCGCGGCGGGGGGCGGCTACAGCCAGATCATCCCCATGGAGGACTTCAACCTCCATCTGACCGGCGACATCCACGCCATCAGCGTGGCCCACAACCTGGTGGCGGCGGCCATCGACTCCCGCATGTACCATGAAAGCCGCCAGAGCGACGAGGCCCTGGCCCGGCGTGGCATCAGCCGCATCGACATCGATCCGGCCACCATCACCTGGAACCGCGTGGTGGATGTCTGCGACCGCAGCCTGCGCAGCATCAAGATCGGCTTTAACGACGACAAACTGGCCGACGGCTCCCCCAGCCCGATCTTCCCCCGCGCCACCGGCGTGGACATCACCGTCTCCAGCGAGCTGATGGCCATCCTGGCCCTGGCCACCAGCCTCAAGGACCTGCGGGAGCGGGTGGGCCGCGTGGTGATCGGCCTGGACAAACAGGGCAGGCCGGTCAACCTGGAGCAGATCGGCGTGGCCGGCGCGGTGACCGTCCTGATGAAGGATGCCCTGATGCCCACCCTGATGCAGACGCTGGAAGGCCAACCAGCCTTCGTGCACGCCGGGCCGTTCGCCAACATCGCCCATGGCAATTCGTCCATCGTCGCCGACCAGATCGCCCTCAAAGTGGCCGATTATGTGGTCACGGAGAGCGGCTTCGGGGCGGACATCGGCATGGAGAAGTTCTTTGACATCAAGTGCCGCTACTCCGGCCTGATCCCCAACGTGGTGGTGCTGGTGGCCACCGTGCGCGCCCTCAAGATGCACGGCGGCGGCCCCAAGGTGGTCGCCGGTCGCCCCCTCGCTCTGGAATACACCGATGAGAACTTTGATCTGCTGCGCGCGGGCCTACCCAACATGCAGCACCACATCAAGAACGCCCGGCGGTTTGGCATCCCCGTGGTTGTAGCCGTCAACTCCTTTGCTTCAGATACGCCGGCCGAAGTGGAAATGCTACGCCAGGCGGCGGTCGAAGCTGGCGCCGAAG
>DAOTXK010000042.1:0-4081 GCA_034435395.1 Anaerolineae bacterium
CCGAACCCCTGCCAATCTATGACGAGACCTTCTCCGGCTGGCTCCAGCGCCAGTGGGAAGCGCTGGTGGCGCAGTTTGAAGAATGGGCCGGGGCGGCCACCCGGACGTTCCAGGCGCTGCGGATCGCGGTCAATGACGAGCTGGCCGTCCTGGAGCGGGCGCTGCCGCAGATGGTGGCGCTGCTCAGGCCGGGCGGGCGGCTGGCGGTGATCAGCTTCCATAGCCTGGAAGACCGCCTGGTGAAGCGGTTCTTTCGGCGGGAGAGCGCCGATTGTATCTGCCCGCCGGGTCAGCCAGTCTGCACGTGCGGTCATCAGGCATCGGTGCGGCTGATCACGCGCCAGCCCATCATGGCGGGCGAGCCGGAGGTCGCCGCCAATCCGCGCAGCCGCAGCGCCCGCTTGCGCGTGATCGAGAAGCTGGCATACATTCGGTCTGGTTAACCCTGTACAGGTGGCTGGAGGTGCGTGGAATGGCCCAGCGAGACCCTGCCGGGCGTCCTCAATGGATACCGCACACCCTGCGCAGCGCGCCCTGGCGGCGGCAGTCGCAACTGGCGGCGATCATCGCCCTGGCCCTGATCGTGGCGATCATCATCGGGGCGCTGTACCTGGCGCAGGTGACGACGGTGGCTACCACGGGCCGCCAGAACGAAGAGTTGCAGATGTACCGGGACAGCATCGTGCGGGAGAATGAGCAAATCCGGGCGGAGATCGCCGAACTGCGCAGCATCCCCCGTCTGCTCCGGCGGGCGCAGGAACTCGGCTTTGTTTTTGCTGACCGCCCTCAGATCGAATACCTGGTCATCGAAGGTTACCTGCCGGAACAACCGCCAAGCGTGGCCCCCCTGCAGGACGATGCCGAACCCCTGCCAATCTATGACGAGACCTTCTCCGGCTGGCTCCAGCGCCAGTGGGAAGCGCTGGTGGCGCAGTTTGAAGAATGGGCCGGGGCGGAATCCCCGGCAGGGGCTGAGGAGCCGTAGCGCCTATGACCCATCAGGAAGTCTTCCGTCGCCGGTTGCAGATCGTCGCGGCCTTGTTGAGCGTGCTCAGCATCGTGCTGGTGGTGCGGCTGATGACCATCCAGTTCCAGATGGCCCCGGAGGAGGTCGCTTACTTCCGCGCCCAGACGCGGCAGTACGTCCGCCTGCGCGAGTACCAGCCGACACGCGGCCAGATTTACGACCGGGACGGCGAACTGCTGGCGGTTAATGCCCTCGAATATGAGGTTGGGGCCAGCCCGCCCTATGTCACCAACCCGGTGGACGCGGCCCGCCAGCTGGCGCCGGTGCTTAACCAGAGCGAGGTTGAGGTTTATAACCTGTTGACCTCGGGCCAGCCGTGGGTGCTGTTGGCCCGGCCCGTCAGCGCCGCCGTGGGGCAGGCCGTGGAAGACCTGGGCATCTTCGGCCTGAATGTTGACCCCATCCCGGTCCGCCATTATCCACAGGGGATGTTGGGCGCGCAGGTGCTCGGCTTCGTCAGCTACGAGCAGGTCGGGCGGTATGGCGTGGAAGGGGCGTATCAGCGCGATCTGGCCGGGCAGAGCCTGATCGGCGAGGAGAGCGAGATCCCGTTCGAGATAGCGGAGCGGCCTGCGCCCCGGCATGGGCGCGACCTGGTGCTCACCATCGATCGCGACGTACAGTTCCTGGCGGAGGCGGAGTTGCTGCGGGCCATCGACGTCACCGGGGCGGAGCGGGGCACGATCCTCATCATGGACCCCCGCACCGGCGCGATTCTGGCGATGGCCAGTTTCCCTTCCTTTGATCCCAACACCTACTTCCAGGTGGTGGATGCCGAGGTGCTGATCAACCCGGCGATCAGCGAGCAGTACGAGCCAGGGTCAGTGTTCAAACTGGTGACGATGGCCGCCGCCATCGAGGAAGGCGCGATCCTGCCCAACAGCACCTACTATGATCAGGGCATTATCGAGTGCGGCGGCATTGAGATCTTCAACTGGGATCGCGCCTCGCATGGGTCGGTGGATATGACCCAGGTCCTGGTGCAGTCGCTCAACGTGGGCACGTCGACCATCGCCAGAGAGCTGGGGCCAACCCGTTTCTACCGGCAGTTGCAGTCGTTTGGTTTCGGGCAGCCGACGCGGGTTGACCTGCAAGGCGAGGCGTCCGGCACGCTGGCGCTGCCGGGCGACCCCGATTGGCAGGAAAGTAAGCTGTGCACCAACAGCTTCGGGCAGGGGCTGGCCGTCACGCCCTTGCAGATGCTGACAGCGGTCAACGCCATCGCCAACGAGGGTCTGATGATGCAGCCGCACGTCGTCTACCAGATCATCGACGGCGAGACGGTGTATACCACCCAGCCTTCACCGATGGGGCGTCCGATTTCGGCGGAGACGGCGCGCATGGTGCGGGATATGATGGTGCAGGTGGTGTTGCACGGCGTGCCTGACGCCCAGGTGCCCGGCTATACCATCGCTGGCAAGACCGGCACAGCTCAGATTCCCATGCCCGGCGGTTACGAAGAAGGTACGTCGATAGCCACGTTTGTGGGCTTTTTGCCGGCTGACGAGCCGCAGGTATCCGTCTTGATCAAGCTGGATCGGCCTGATGACTATTGGGGCAGCATCGTCGCCGCGCCGATATTCGCTCATCTGGCGGAGCGCCTGGTGATCCTGTTGGAGATTCCGCCGGATGGCCTGCGCCATCAACTGGCAGCGCAGGGCGGCATCCTGGGCGCAGTGGACCGGTAGATTGGACTGACCTATGGTTGGAGCGCTTCCTGTCGCGCTGACAATGGGCGGCATGGCTTTCCTGCTCGCCGTGATCTGGGGCGATCCCTTCATCGTCATCCTGAAGCGGTTGGGACTGGGCAAGCACATTCTGCAGGAACTCCCGGACAGCCATCAGGTAAAAGCGGGGACGCCGACCTTCGGCGGGCTGATGATCCTGATTCCGGCGGTCCTGCTGACGCTGGCGCTCAATGTCGCCAGCCTGCTCAACCCGGGCGTGGTGGCCACTGGCGGGAGCATCCTGCTGCCGCTGTTTGTGCTGGTCGGGTTCGGCGCGCTGGGGGCGATTGACGATTGGGAGGGCGTGCGCGGCTGGCGCGAGCGCGGCCAGGGCATCCCGGCGCGGACCAAGCTGGCCGGACAGATCATCCTGGCGGGCGTTGCCGCGGCGGTGATGTCGCTGTGGGATGGGGGTTTCCAGTTTGCCAACGCCGTCTTTTTGCCGCTGATCCCGGTGGATATTCCCATTCCCCCCCTGGTCTGGATTCCCATGGCGATGTTCATCATCGTCGCTGCCTCCAACGCCGTTAACTTCACGGATGGGCTGGATGGGCTGGCGGGCGTCATCACGGCCAGCGCCTTCGCCGCCTATGCCCTCATCGCTTATTTGCAGGG
Organism: Anaerolineae bacterium; assembly: GCA_034435395.1. Lineage (GTDB taxonomy): Bacteria > Chloroflexota > Anaerolineae > Aggregatilineales > Ch27 > DAOTXK01. The sequence continues at coordinate 3,370 of DAOTXK010000042.1, forward strand.
ACAGATTTTCCTGGTGCAGTTCTGCTTCATCATTGTGGGGGCGTGTTTCGCTTTCCTGTGGTACAACGCCTTTCCAGCCCAACTGTTTATGGGGGATACAGGATCGCTGGCGCTGGGCGCGGCGCTGGGGACGGTCGCCCTGATGACCGGGCAGTGGATACTGTTGCCAGTGATCGCCGTCGTGCCGGTGGCGGAGGGACTGAGCGTGGTCGCCCAGTTATTATACGCCCGCTACCACGACGGGCGGCGGCTGCTGAAGATGAGTCCCCTTCATCTCCATTTCCAGGTTTCCGGCTGGAGCGAGATGCAGGTCGTGCAGCGCTTCTGGCTGGTCGGTCTGTTAGGAGCCATGATCGGGATCGCGCTGGCGCTGGTGTAAGGCGCGGCGGTTGGCCGTCCGCCGTTCGGGGCGCAGGTTGGCCGGTTGTTCCTCAAACGTCATCGTCGGGGTCTGAAGGCTCATGACCAGGGCAGGTCCCGCCTCGTTGGCTGCGTCCCGCCAGGCACGGAGCACTACGGCAGGGCATCTGGATGACTGATGATTGGCTGAACGGCAGGCACATTATCGTGATGGGCTTCGCCCGCCAGGGGCAGGCCCTGGCTCGCTGGCTGCCGACCGTGGGCGGGCGCGTCACGGTGACGGATATGCGTCAGGAAGAAGCCTTCGGGGAGACGCTGACGCCCTATCGGGAGGCTGGCGTGGCTTTTGTGC
>DAOTXK010000043.1:0-15161 GCA_034435395.1 Anaerolineae bacterium
GGGCCGGGGGGCGGGGGCAGCGGCGGTGCGGCCCGATCCACCCGCCAAACCCGGACGCCACCACTCTTCGGCTAACGACCGCCGCGCCTCAGACGCGGCGCTTCTTGGGCGGGCGGCACCCGTTGTGCGGGACCGGGGTCGCGTCCTTGATCGAGCGGACCTTGATCCCGCTGGCCTGGATGGCCCGGATCGCCGATTCGCGGCCCGGCCCCGGCCCTTTCACCACGATATCCACCTCCTGCACCCCATGTTCCTGGGCCGAGGTGCAGGCGTTGCGGGCGGCCAGCCCGGCGGCGTAGGGCGTGCTCTTACGCGAGCCTTTGAAGCCGGAAGTCCCGGCGCTGGCCCAGGCGATCACGTTGCCCTGCTGGTCCGTCATGCTGACGATGGTGTTGTTGAAGGTGGCATGAATATGGGCCTGACCGTACGGAATATTCTTTTTGACCTTACGGGCCGCGCCGCGGCGGGCCGTTCCTCTGCTGCGTCCCATGCCTGATTCCCTGCCTTAATCGTGTGTCACATATTTCCGGTGACGGAACGCCGGATGCCGATCACGGGCTGTCAAATCAGCAGGACGTGGCGAGCACGCCCTGCTGGGATGTCAGGTGATCAACCCCTGAAAGAGTGCCTGGGCACCCGCCCGGCCCCATGCCCCAGGCATGGACCGGGGAGACGCGCCAGCCGGCGTCCTACTTCTTCTTCATGCCGCGCCGCCGCCCGCGCCCGGCCACCGTTTTCTTGGGGCCTTTGCGCGTGCGGGCGTTGGTGCGGGTCCGCTGCCCGCGCACGGGCAGGTGATACCGATGCCGCAAACCCCGGTAGCAGCCGATCTCCTGCAAGCGCTTGATGTTCATCTGCACTTCGCGGCGCAGGTCGGCTTCCAGCCGATAATTGGACAACTCCTGGCGGATGGCGGTGATATCCGCCTCGGTCAGGTCCTTGGCCCGTGTATCCGGATCAACCCCCGCCGCGGCCAGGATCCGGTTGCTGCGCGGCCGGCCGATGCCGTACACGTAGGTCAGCGCGATCTCAATCCGCTTGTCGCGCGGTATGTCAACGCCCTGGATACGCATGCGACTCTATCCCTTACCCCTGACGCTGCTTGTGCTTGGGGTTGTCGCAGATCACCATCACGCGACCGTGACGCTTGATCACCTTGCACTTGGGGCAGCGCCGCTTGACGGATGCTGCTACTCTCATAATCATTTCTCCGCGTATACTCACTGCCCATCAACGCAAAACAACATTATAGCAGAAAATTCTGCCTGCGTCTAGGGAAGTGCCCAAAATCGGGCCGGATGCGGCTACTCCGCTGTCAGAATCAGCGGCTCGCCGTCCTCCATGACGGCGATGGTGTGCTCAAAGTGCGCGCACAGCGAGCCGTCTTTGGTCACCACCGTCCAGTGATCGTCGAGCACTTTGGTATCCGGCAGCCCGGCGTTGACCATTGGCTCCAGGGCGAAGGTCATCCCTGGCCGGAGGGGGACGCTCTTCCCCCCCCGCCGCGGGGCCCGGCGCGGCCACCAGTTGGGAATTTGCGGCTCTTCGTGCATCTCCCGACCGACGCCGTGGCCGGTGTATTCCCGCACCACGCTGTAGCCATGCCCCTCCACGAACTTCTGGATGGCCTTGGAGATGTCGCTGGACTCGCGGCCGGGGGTGCACAGCCGGATGCCCACCCACAGGGCCTCTTGCGTCACCTCCAGCAGATGCTGCACGGCAGGGCTGATCGTCCCCACGCCTACCGTCAGGGCCGAATCGCCCACGTACCCTTCGTAGATCGCGCCGCAGTCCAGACTGATGATGTCGCCCTCCTGCAAGATGCGGTCGGCGGAGGGGATGCCGTGCACCAGTTCATTGTTGATGCTGGCCGTGATCGTCGCCGGGAACGGATGCGGGCTGCCCGGCGGGTAACCCAGGAAGGCCGCCTGGGCGTGATGTTTGGCCAGAATGTCCGCCGCGATCTGGTCCAGGACCAGGGTGCTGATGCCGGGCTGCACGGCCTGGCGCAGGGCGGCCAGGACTTTGGCATTGATGCGCCCGGCTTCCCGCATGATGGCGATCTCTTCAGCGGATTTGTACCTGATAGCCATGCCCATCCCGTGTTCAGGTGTTGAGCTGCGCCAGCGCCTCGACCACCGCCTCTCCTACCGCTTCGATCGGTCGTTCGGCGTTCACCTCCAGCAGCAGTCCCTGCTCCCGGTAGTAGTCCAGCAGGGGGCTGGTTTTGGCGTGGAACTCCGCGATGCGCTTGCGGACCGCCTCCGGCTGGTCGTCTTCCCGGGTGAACAGTTCCCCGCCGTCGATGTCGCAGATGCCATCCTGCCGGGGCGGGTTGTACCGCCGGTGATAGATGTGTTGCTCATCCAGCCGGCACTGGAGCCGCCCGCTGATGCGCTCAACCGCCTCTTCGTCGTCGATGTGCAGGTAGACGACCGCCGTCAGCCGATGGCCCAGTTCGGCCATCAGCGCGTCGAGCGCCTCGGCCTGCGGGCGGGTCCGGGGGAAACCATCCAGGATGAAGCCGCGCCGGGCGTCCTCCTGGGTGATGCGTTCCCGGACGATCTGGATGGTGATCGCGTCCGGCACCAGATCGCCCCGCGCCATGATGGCCTGCACCTGGCGGGCCAGCGGCGTCTGCTGATCTTTCATGGACCGGAACAGGCCGCCGCTGGTGATGTGGGGGATGCCAAACCGCTCCCGGAGCATGGCCGCCTGAGTGCCCTTGCCAGCGCCCTGCACGCCCATCATCACGAGGTACATCGGGTTTCCCCCCTGGTTCATGGCCTGGGCAGGGGCGCGGGCGACCGGCGTCACCCCCTGCCTTACCCATAAAGGCTAACGCATAAAGGCATCGTAGTTGCGCATCACCAACTGGGCTTCCAGCTGGCGCATGGTGTCCAGCACCACGCCGACCACGATGATCAAGCCGGCGCTGCTGATCACGCTGGCCGGGTTGCTGCCGTAGGTTGTGCTCGTGCCAGGGAACAGGACCGCGTTGATCAGCTGCACAATGCCCGGCAGCACGGCCACCACACCCAGGAAGATCGCCCCCACCAGGGTGATGCGGCGCACCACGGTGGTGATGTAGTCCTGGGTGCGCTTCCCCGGTCGGATGCCGGGGATGAAGCCGCCCTGCCGTTGCAGATTGTCCCCCAGGTTCTGGTTCTGGACCATCACGTCGGTGTAAAAGTAGGTGAAGCCCACCACAAACAGGAAGTAGACGAACCAGTAGGTGAAGCCGCTCTGGTTGCCGAACGTCTCCCGGATAGAGTCGCCGACCGGCCCCCGGGGGAACAGGCTGGCGATCACGGCGGGGAAGGCGATGATCGCCTGGGCGAAGATCAGCGGGATCATGCCCGCCGTGTTGACGCGCAGCGGGATATGCGTGCTGCCGCCGCCGTAAATCTTCCGCCCACGTACCCGCTTGCCATATTGAACCGGGATGCGCCGCTGGCCTTCCTGCACCACCACGATGGCGACGATCGTGATGGCGGTCAGGACGGCGAAGACGGCCACGCTGTAGAGCACGTTGGGGCTGTTAAGGATCAGCCGCCCCAGGTTGAAGGGGACCTGGGCCACGATGCCGGAGAAGATGATGATGCTCAGGCCCTGGCCGATGCCCTGCTCGGTGATCAGATCGCCCAGCCAGATGGCGAACATGGTCCCGGCGGTCATGGTGATGATGGTGGACAGCGTGACGAAGGGATCGGTGCCGAAGTTTTCGATGATCTGCTGGCCGCCCGACAGGCCGGAGAAGATGTTGATCTGGCCCCACGCTTGCAGCGCGGCCATAGGGATGGCCAGGTAGTAGGTGTACTGGTTGATCTTATCGGTCCCGCCCGGCTCACGCGCGATCTCTTCCAGCTTGGGGATGATCGGGGTGAGCAGCGTGAAAATAATCGAGGCGGTGATGTAGGGGTACACGCCATTGGCGATCACGCTGAAGTTGGAGACCGCCCCGCCGGAGAGCAGGTTGAGCACATTGAGGAGTCCGGCCCCCTCGCCCTCGAACAGCGCTCTCAGGGCGTCGCGGTTGACGCCCGGCACGGGGACGTGCGCCGCGAACTGGTACACGAGCAGGATCAACAGCGTATAGAGCAGTTTGTTTCGCAGGTCCGGAAGGCGGAAGGCATTCCGCATTGCCTCGATCATGGGTGTTTATTCCTCACGCTAGGTGGCCGGGGCGGCGGTGAGGGGCGCTGGGAGCGACGCCCGCCAGCGCCGCGTGCAGCCGACGCATTTACCGGGGCGTCAGTCGGACTGGCGGGCGCGCAGCGCTTCCAGTTGCGCCTTGGGCAGCTTCTTGACCGTGGCGAAGGGGCCGGTGACCGGCAGGGTGAGCGTTTCGACGCTCCCGCCGGCGGCCTCGATCTTCTGCTGGGCGGACCGGGAGAAGCGGTGCGCCTGGACGGTGAGCGCCTTATCCAGCTGGCCCCGGCCCAGGATGACGACCGGGTCGTCGGCGTCGCGGATCAGGCCCCTGGCGGCCAGGGTTTCTGGGGTCACAGCCTCGCCCTCATCAAACCGTTGGGCCAGGGCGTCCACGTTCACTTCCTGGTACTCCAGCCGGAAGGGGTTGTTGAAGCCGCGCTTGAAGGGCAGCCGCCGCGCCAGCGGGAGCTGGCCGCCTTCAAAGAAGGGACCTTTGCCGCCGCCGCTGCGGGCGTTCTGACCCTTGGTGCCGCGCCCGGCGGTTTTGCCCTTGCCCGCCGCGATCCCCCGACCCACCCGGGTCTTTGGCTTTCGCGCGCCCGGCGACGGGCGTAAATCATGCAGTTTCATCGTTTTTAACTTCCTCGACGCTGACCAGGTGGCCCACCTTGTGGATCATGCCCTGGATGACGGGCGTGTCCGGGTGGAGCACGCTCTGGTTCAACTTGCGCAGTCCCAGCGCGCGGACGGTGCGCTTCTGCTTGACGTTGTAGCCGATGACGCTCTTGATCAACGTGATCTTGAGGGTCTTTGGTTTGCTCATGTGTCTTCGCCCTCACTCCGCCTGGCCCGACGCCAGAATGGCCGGACCTCACGCGGGTCTTTGCCGCGTATGGCCGCCAGTTCCTCCGCGTTTTTGAGTTGTTTGAGGCCGTCCAGCGTGGCGAAGGCCACGTTGAGGATGTTGGCACTGCCCTGGCTTTTGCTGAGGATGTCGCGGATGCCGACCGCTTCCAGCACGGCGCGCACGCCGCCGCCAGCGATCACCCCGGTGCCGGGGGAAGCCGGGCGCAGTAATACCTTGGCCCCGCCGTGACGCCCGATCACCTCATGCGGGATGGTGGTGCCCGCCAGGGCGATGGGGGCCATGGCCTTGCGGGCGTGCTCGGACCCCTTGCGGATGCTATCCGGCACTCCCCGGCTCTTGCCGACCCCGATGCCAACCTGGCCCTTGTTATCGCCGACCACGACGACCGTGCGGAAGGCGAAGTGCCGCCCGCCCTTGACGACCTTGGCAACGCGGGTGATATCGATCACGCGCTCGTCGAACTCGTCGCGTTCTTCTTCGCGCCGTTCGCGCCGGGGCCTCCCTTTACCTGTACCTGGTCTGCCTGCCATGTGCGTCTCCTAAAACTCCAATCCTGCTTCGCGCGCGCCTTCGGCCAGCGCCTGGACGCGCCCCTGGTACTTCCAGCCGCCGCGGTCGAAGACCACGGTGGTGATGCCAGCGGCCCTGGCCCGCTCGCCGATGGTTTTGCCCACCACGCGAGCGGCTTCGGTTTTTTTCAGGCCGACGATCAGGGGTTTCACCTCGGGGTCGATGGTCGAGGCAGAAGCCAGCGTGTGGCCCTGTTGGTCGTCGATGACCTGAGCATAGATGTGCGCGCTGCTGCGGAAGACATTCAGCCGGGGGCGGTCCGCCGTGCCCGCCAGCCGAACCCGCACGCGGCGATGGCGGCGCAGGCGCGCGAGGTGTTTTTGACTGGTCTTCGCCATGCGTGAACTAACCCACCTTTCCAGCTTTGCCGGCCTTGCGGCGCACATGCTCGTCCTGGTAGCGGACGCCCTTGCCCTTGTACGGCTCCGGCGGACGCCAGGCGCGAATCTCAGCCGCGACCTGGCCGACGACCTGCTTATCAATGCCTTCGACGATGATGAAGCGTCCCCGATCTTCCACCGCAAACGTCACGTGGGGCGGCGGCTCGACCCGCACATCATGGGAAAAGCCCAGCCGCATGACCAGGGTCTGGCCCTCCATCTGCGCCGTATACCCGACGCCCTGGATTTCCAGTACCCGCCGGAAGCCCTGGCTCACCCCGATGACCATGTTGTTCAGCAGGGCGCGGGTCAGGCCGTGTAAAGCGCGGTGATGGCGCTGGTCCGTCGGGCGCTCGACGATCAACTGGCCGTCTTCCTGCCGGATGGTCATATCCGGGTGGAAGGATTGGGACAGCGTGCCTTTGGGGCCGGTGACGGTCACGGCGGAGCCGTCGATCGTCACCTGGACTTTGTCCGGCAAGGTGACGGGTTGTCTGCCGATTCGAGACATGGATTGACCCTTTCCTTACCAAATGGCGCAGAGCACTTCGCCGCCGATGCCCTTACGGCGGGCATCCTCCACGGTCATGACGCCCTGCGAGGTGGAGACAATGGCGATGCCCATGCCGCTGAGCACCCAGGGCAGCTCGCGGCGTTTTTTGTACACGCGGCGGCCCGGCTTGCTGACCCGCTCCAGGCCGGTGATGACCGAGCGGCGGTGGCGGCGGTCGCCGTAGTACTTGAGCGTGATATGGATCATGGGGCCGGGTTTCTCGTCGCCGACCTCATATCCCTCGATGTACCCTTCTTCCAGCATGATGCGGGCGATTTCCTGCTTGAGCCTGGAATGGGGGATGGCTACGGTGGTATGGCCCGCCATCAGGGCGTTGCGCACGCGGGTCAACATATCGGCGATAGGGTCGCTGAACATAGGGGGCCTCCTCTACCAGCTCGACTTCACCACCCCAGGGATTTTCCCCTGGAGGGCCAGCTCACGGAAATGGATGCGGCACAGCCCGAAGCGGCGCAGGTAGCCCCGTGGGCGGCCACAGACCTTGCCGGAGTTGGGATCGACGTACTGGCATCGGTTGCGGACGCGCACCTTGTACTTCCGCTGTTTCTCCCGCGCGACCATGGATTTTTTGGCCATTGTGGGATAATAACCTCCTCCTGCCCCGGCGGTCGCTCAAACGGGCGGCACATTGCCGGGGTGGTTAGCTTTGGATTAGTTCTCGCTGAAGGGCATGCCCAGCAGCCGTAAGAGCTGCCGCCCTTCTTCGTCGGTTTTGGCGGTGGTGACGATGGTGAGTTCCATGCCCCGCACTTTGTCGATCTTGTCATAGCGGATTTCCGGGAAGATCAGCTGCTCGCGCAGGCCCAGCGTGTAATTGCCGCGCCCGTCGAACCCATCCGGGTTGACGCCCCGGAAGTCCCGCATGCGGGGCAGGGCCACGTTAAGCAGCCGGTCCAGCAGCGCCCACATCCGCTCCCCGCGCAGTGTGACCTTGACGCCGATGCTGCGGCCTTCGCGCAGCTTGAAGGTGGCGATGCTCCTGCGGGCCTTGGTGATGACCGGGTTCTGGCCGGTGATGGTGCGCAGGTCTTCCACCGCGTGCTCCAGCGCCTTGGGGTTATCCAACGCCTCGCCCACGCCGATGTTGATCACGATCTTTTCGAGGCGCGGGACCTGCATCACGTTAGCATAACCGAACACCTTCATCAGCGCCGGGGTCACTTCTTCCTGGTAGCGCACTTTAAGTCTGGGGGTCGCCATAGCTCACCTCATCCCGCCTAGTCTATGTCCGCGCCGCACTTGCGGCACACCCGCACTTTGACGCCGTCTTCGTTGACGCGGAAGCCAACCCGGGTGCGCTGGTCGCATTGGGTGCACACCAGCATGATATTGCTCAGATGGAGCGGCGCTTCGAACTCGATGATGCCGGGCTGAACCTGTCCCCGCCCGGCCTGCATGGGCCGCTGGTGCTTGCGGGCGATGTTGACCTGGGCGACGACGGCGCGGTTTTCCTTGGGGATGATGCGCAGGACCTCGCCCCGTGCGCCAACATCCTTCCCGGTGATCACCTCTACGGTATCGCCCTTTTTAATCCGTTGCATGGTCTTGCTCCCCTATAGCGTCTCTGGGGCCAGCGAAACGATCTTCATGAAGCCCTTCTCGCGCAGCTCGCGCGCCACCGGGCCGAAGATGCGTGTTCCCTTGGGGTTCTTGGTGTCCCCATCGAGGATCACGGCGGCGTTCTCGTCAAACTTGATGTAGGAGCCGTCGCTGCGCCGAATCTCTTTGGCGGTGCGGACGATGACGGCGCGGACCACCTCGCTCTTTTTGACCGAGCCTTGCGGAGCGGCGGACTTGACCGTGCCGATGAAGACATCTCCCACGGTGGCGGTCTTCCGCCGGGAGCCGCCCATAATGCGGATGACGAGGATTTCGCGTGCGCCGGTGTTGTCGGCCACCTTCAGCCGACTCTCATTCTGAATCATGACGGTCTACTCCTCGTCGCCTGCCGGTGGCAGGGCCTCGGCGTCGGTCGGCGTGGCCTCGGCCACCCCGGTCGCTGCTGCCAACTCTTCCTCAGCCACAGCGCTTTCCCCGGCCTCGACCAGGGCCGCTTCCGCCTCCGCTGGCTCGGCTTCGGCCAACAATTCGGCGGCGGCAGCCTGGGCTTCGGGCAGTTGAGCTTCGCTGGCGGCGGCTTCGGCAGCGGCCTCCGAGATCTCCTGCACGATCGCTTCCACGGCCCAGCGCTTGCGTTTGCTGAGCGGGCGGCTTTCCACAATCCGCACGATGCTGCCCACCGGGATGGCGTTGCTTTCATCATGCGCCAGGTATTTTTTGACGGTGGTCATGGTCTTGCCATAGAGGCGGTGTTGTTTGGTGGTTTCCACCGCGACCACGATCGTCTTGTCCATTTTGTCGCTCACCACGCGGCCCACCAGCCGCCGGCGCTTATTCGGCATGGTCGTCCCCCTCCTGATGGACTAACGCTGCCGCCAGTTGGCGCTCCCGCAGGACGGTGTAGAAGCGGGCGATGTTTTTGCGCACCACGCCCAGGCGGGAGAGGTCCTCCAACTTGCCCGCCGACTGCTGGAAGCGCAGGTTGAGCAGCTCCGCCTTGGCGTCTTCCAGGACGCTGCGAATTTCTTCGTCGCTCATCTGGCGAATTTCCTGGGCCTTCATCACGAAACCTCCTCGCCAGTGATCGGGTCCGTGCGTTTGATGAACTTGGTGCGGATCGGCAGTTTGTAGGAGGCCAGGTCGAGGGCCTCTTTGGCCACCGATTCCGGCACGCCAGCCATCTCGAACAGGACCCGGCCGGGTTTGACGACGGCCACCCAGTGATCGACCGAGCCTTTGCCTTTACCCATCCGCGTTTCCGCCGGTTTGGCCGTCACCGGCTTGTCGGGGAAGATGCGGATCCAGACCTTGCCGCGACGCCGGATGTGGCGCACGATGGCCCGGCGGCAGGCTTCGATCTGGCGGCTGGTGATCCAGGCCGGTTCCAGGGCCTGCAACCCATAATCGCCAAACTGCACCTTCGCGCCGCGCCGGGCAGTGCCCTTCATGCGGCCGCGCATTTGTTTGCGGTATTTAACCCGTTTGGGCATCAACATAATCGTAGACTCCAGTTGTTGTGATCAGCCTCCAGCGGTCCAGCCCTCGCCAGCGGGGGCGGCTGAGGAACAGCCCTGGCCCCCGGCGGCCCACCACCCGACCGCCTTACTGGCTGACGTAAACGTCGGACGGCTCCGCTTCCTCGCCCAGCTGCTCACCCTTATAAATCCACACTTTGACGCCAATGCGGCCGAAGGTGGTCAGGGCCTCGGCGGTCCCGTAGTCGATCTGGGCGCGCAGTGTGTTCCGCGGCACCCGCCCATCGACCTGCCACTCGCGGCGGGCCATCTCGGAACCGCCCAGCCGCCCGCTGACCTGCACGCGGATGCCCTGCGCGCCCTGGCGCATGGCCTGGGTGACGGCCCGTTTCATGGCCCGGCTGTGGCTGATGCGGCGCTCCAACTGACCGGCGATGTTGCGGGCCACCAGGATGGCGTCCAGGTCGGGTTTTTCGATCTCTTCGACCTCGATTTTGATCTTCTTGCCCGCGGTCAGCTTTTCCAGCTGGGTGCGCAGTTTTTTCACGTTGTCACCCTTGCGCCCGATGACGATGCCCGGCTTGGCCGTATGCAGGGTGATCTGTATCTGGTTGGGATACCGCTCGATCTCCACATCGGAGACGGCCGCGCGCTCGCCTTCGTTCAGGATCAGCCGCCGGATCTCAAAGTCTTCCTGGAGCAGCTCGCGATAGCGGTCCCGTTCCGCATACCAGCGAGCGTCCCAGTCACGGATAACCTTCAGGCGGAAGCCAATCGGATGTATTTTACGCCCCATCGATGTGTTAATCCTCTCGCTCTTCCAGGATGATCGTCAGGTGCGACGTCCGCTTGATGCGCGGCTTGTACCGCCCGCGCGCCCCGGCCTTGACGCGTTTCAGGCGGGGGCCTTCGTCCGCCACCACGGTATGGATGACCAGGTCCTGGCGGTTGAGTTCGAAGTTCTCCTCCGCGTTGGCGATGGCCGATTCCAGGGTTTTACGGGCCAGCGCCGCGCCTTTCTGGGGCATGTGGCGGAGGACGATAGACGCTTCGTCGGCGTACAGGCCGCGAATCTGATCGATCACCAGCCGCAGCTTCTGGGCCGAGATCGGCAAATGTTTGGTTACCGCTTGTACTCGCATCGCCAACCGCCTTATCGTTTCCTCTTCTTTTCGCCCTCATGGCCGCGATAGGTGCGGGTGGGGGCGAATTCGCCCAGCTTGTGGCCGACCATGTTTTCGGTGATGTAAATCGGGACATGGCGGCGCCCGTCGTGCACGGCGATGGTGTGGCCGACCATCTGCGGGAAGATCGTGCTGGCGCGACTCCAGGTGCGGATGACGCGCTTTTCGTCCCGCTGGTTCATCTCCTCGATCCGCCGCAGCAGTTTGGGCTGGACAAACGGTCCCTTTTTGAGTGAACGCGACATGCTCGCTGCTCCTTTATGGCGGCCGCCCGCTAGCGGCGCTTGCTCCCGCGACGCCGCACGATGTACTTGTCGGTGCGCTTGTTGTGGCGGGTCTTCTTGCCCAGGGCCGGCTTGCCCCAGGGAGTCTTCGGCCCCGGCATGCCGATGGGCGAACGGCCTTCGCCACCGCCGTGGGGATGGCTGTTGGGGTCCATGGCGGACCCGCGAACCGTGGGCCGCCAGCCGAGCCAACGCTTACGGCCCGCTTTCCCCAGCTTGATGTTGCCGTGGTCAGTGTTGCCGACCTGGCCCAGCGTGGCCATACAGTCCTGGTTGACTAGGCGCATCTCCCCGCTGGGCAGGCGCAGAGTGACGTACTTACCTTCCTTGGCCAGAATCTGAGCGGAGGTCCCCGCCGCGCGCGCCAGCTGCCCGCCCCGCCCCGGCTGAAGCTCGATGTTGTGCACCATCATACCCACCGGGATATGGCGCAATGGCAGGGCGTTGCCGGGGCGGATGTCCGCCTCCGGCCCGTTTTCGATCCGGTCGCCCACCTGCAGGCCCAGCGGGGCGATGATGTAGCGCTTCTCGCCGTCCTCGTACTGAAGCAGGGCGATGCGGGCCGAACGATTGGGGTCATACTCGATCGACACCACCTCGGCGGCGCACTCCAGCTTGTTGCGCTTGAAGTCGATGATGCGGTAGCGGCGCTTGTGGCCGCCGCCGCGATGCCGCACGGTGATGCGCCCGGTGTTGTTGCGCCCGGCGCGCTTCTTCAGCTCGGTCAGCAGCGACTTCTCCGGCTGGCTACGGGTGATCTCCTCGAAGGTGGAGCCGGTCATGCCCCGGCGGCCAGGAGAGGTCGGTTTATACGTCTTGATGGGCATGGTTCACCGCCTACAGGTTAAACAGGTCGATCTCATGACCCGGGGCGAGCGTGACGACCGCCTTCTTCCAGGTCTTCTTACGCTGGTAGGTCCGCGTGCCCCGGCGACCGTGCTTGGCGGGCATGATCATAGTGGCCACTTTCTCGACGGTCACGTCGAAGATGACCTCCACCGCCTCTTTGATCTGGATTTTGTTGGCCCGCAGGTCCACCTCGAAGGTGTACTGGCGCTGGTCATCGGCCATGGCGCTGGTCTTTTCGGTGACCACCGGGCGTCTGATCACGTCGTACAGATGGATATCCGCCATGGGTTCACTCCTCCTGCGCCTGCGCCACGCCCAGATAAGACTGGATGACTTCCAGGCTTGCCAGGGGCATGATGACCTTGTCGTGACTGAACAGGTCGCGGATGTTCAGGTAGCGGGCGTGCAGGGTCCGGGCATGGGCCAGGTTGCGCACGCTGCGTTTGACCGGCTCATCCGCTGCCTGGCCGGGCAGCAGCACCAGGGTGCTGGCATCGCCGGTCAGGTTGTGCAGGGCCTCCTTGGCCGCTTTGGTCTTGGCCTCGCTGAGCCGGAATTCGTCCACCACCACCAGTTGATCGTCCCTGACCAGGGCGCTCAGCGCGCTGCGCAGGGCGGCCCGGCGCATCTTGCGGGGCATGTCCTGCCGGTAGCTGCGCGGGCGCGGCCCGTGCGCCTTGCCGCCGCCGACGAAAATCGGGGCGTTGCGGCTGCCGTGGCGGGCGCGGCCGGTGCCCTTCTGGCGATACCACTTGGCCTTGCTGCGGTTCACCTCGCCACGGGTTTTGGCCTTGTGCGTGCCCAGGCGGGCGTTCGCCATCTGGCGGACGTAGGCCTGATGCATCAGGTCGGTATTGATGGGCGCTTCAAAAATGTCAGCCGGGAGGTCGATGGTATCGACTTCTTGACCGGCCATATTCCTCACCGGGACTTTCATCTGCCTGCTCCTGGAGGGCTACTGGCGGTGGCTCCGGCGCGGGCGCGCGGGCTTGATGATCACCAGGCCGCCCTTAGCGCCGGGCACCGAACCTTTGACCGCCAACAAATGCCGCTCGTCGTCCACCACTATCACTTCCAGATTCTGGGCGGTCACGCGCTGGTTGCCCATGCGGCCCGCCATCCGCGTGCCTTTTCTGACCCGGCCAGGCGTGGTGGTCGAGCCGATCGAGCCAGGCGCGCGCTCGCGGTCGGACTGGCCGTGGGTCTTGGGCTGACGGTTAAAGCGGTGCCGCTTGACCGTGCCCGCGAACCCCCGCCCTTTGCTGGTGCCCACCACATCGACGTGATCGCCCACCGCGAACGCGCTGCCCACGGTGATCTGCTGGCCCTCTTCCACGTCGATGTCGCCGTTCTTCACCCGGAACTCCCGCAGATACCGCAGCGCCGGCAAATTGTGACGCCGCAGGTGGCCGCGCTGTCCGCCGGTCAGGCGTTGCGGTTTGGTTTCCTCAAAACCCAGCTGGACGGCGGTGTATCCGTCGCGTTCCGCCGTGCGGACCTGGGTGACGTAACAAGGCCCCGCCTGAATGACGGTCACCGGGACGACCGACCCCTGGTTGTCGAATATCTGGGTCATCCCCACTTTTTTGCCAATGATGCCCTTCATGGTACCTCCACGGGACTGTGGTCCGCAGGCCCGGCGGTGGGAAGCGGACGTCCATCATCCCCATTGACTGACGGGCCGGAGCGGCCAACCCCCGAAGAGCGGCCCCTGGAGACGGGCGGCCCGCTCCGGTGGGCCTGGCCGCAGGCCGGGCTAAATCTTGATCTCGATGTCCACGCCTGCCGGCAGATTGAGCCGCATGAGGGTGTCAATCGTCTTGCTGTCCGGGTCCAGCACATCGATCAGCCGTTTATGCGTCCGGATTTCAAAGTGCTCGTGCGAGTTTTTGTCGATGAAGGTGGAGCGGCGCACGGTGAAGCGCTCGATGCGAGTCGGCAGCGGCACCGGGCCGACCACCTGGGCCCCGGTGCGTTCAGCGGTCTCGACGATGCGGCGCGCCGACTGATCGAGCACCCGGTGATCGTAGGCCTTCAGGCGGATACGTATTTTCTGCTTTGCCATAGTTCTCCTCTGGCAGCGCGGCGGCGGCGGACAATATCCCCCTCCACCCGCGGCGCGCTATCACTCCAGGATATCAGTAATGACGCCCGCGCCGACGGTGAGGCCGCCCTCGCGGATGGCGAACTTGGAGCCTTTTTCCAGGGCGACGGGGGTGATGAGTTCGACGATCAGGTTGACGTTATCGCCGGGCATGACCATTTCCACCCCCTCGGGCAGGGAGATGGTGCCAGTGACATCCATGGTGCGGATGTAGAACTGGGGGCGATAGCCTGGGAAGAAGGCTTTGTGGCGGCCACCCTCGTCCTTACGCAGGACGTAGACCTCACTCTTGAAGCGCTTGTGGGGGGTGATGGAGCCGGGGGCGGCCAGGACCATGCCGCGCTCGACCTCGTCGCGGTCGATGCCACGCAGCAGGATGCCCGCGTTGTCGCCCGCCTGGGCCTGGTCGAGTTCCTTGTGGAACATCTCGATGCCGGTGGCCACGGTCTTGCGAATCTCATCCCGCAGGCCGACGATCTCCACCTCTTCCATCTTCTTGAGCGTGCCCCGCTCCACCCGCCCGGTGACCACCGTGCCCCGCCCCTTGATGGAGAACACGTCCTCGATGGACATCAGGAAGGGCTTCTCGGTGTCGCGCTCCGGGGTGGGGATGTAGGTGTCCACCACGTCCATCAACTCCCAGATGGAGACGTACTCCGGAGCCTGGGGGTCGGTGCTGGGGCTTTCCAGGGCCTGCAGGGCCGAGCCGCGCACGATGGGCGTGTCCGCCGGGAAGCCGTAGCCCTCCAGCAACTCGCCCAACTCCAGCTCCACCAGCTCCAGCAGCTCCTCGTCGTCCATCATGTCCACCTTGTTGAGGTAGACCACCATGGCTGGCACCTCCACCTGCCGGGCCAGCAGCACGTGCTCCCGCGTCTGGGGCATCGGCCCGTCGGGGGCGCTCACCACCAGAATGGCCCCGTCCATCTGCGCCGCCCCGGTGATCATGTTCTTGATGTAGTCGCGGTGCCCCGGACAGTCCACATGGGCGTAGTGCCGCTTGTCGGTCTCGTACTCCACGTGGGCGATGGCGATGGTGATGCCCCGCTCCCGCTCCTCCGGCGCGTTGTCGATCGAGTCGAACGGCCGGAAGCTGGCCTGCCCCTTCATCGCCAGCACCTTGGTGATCGCCGCCGTCAGCGTCGTCTTGCCGTGGTC
>DAOTXK010000044.1:0-3864 GCA_034435395.1 Anaerolineae bacterium
ATCCTGGACATCGTGATCCCGGAAGCCCACCGGAAACAGATCAACGTCATGCTGAGCATCGTCACCTCGCCGGAGTGGGCGCGCCAGCCGGGCGCTGACCTGAGCAAACACGGCCCGCCCGCCAACCCGCAGGATTACGTCAACTTCGTGACCGCCATCCTGGAACGTTATGGCGAGGAATACCCCGGCACCATCGCCGCCATCGAGGTCTGGAATGAGATGAACCTCGACCGCGAGTGGGCCTCGGTCAACGGCCTGAGCACGCAGGAATACATCCAGCTGCTCCGCCTGACCTACAACGCCATCAAACAGATCGACCCTGGCATCATCGTCATCAGCGGCGCGCTCTCGCCGGGCGGCGGCTGGGTGGAGCCGGATGGTCGGGTCAGCGCCATCGACGACTTCGACTACATGGACGCCTTGATCCGCGATGGCATGCTGAACTACTGCGATTGCGTGGGCGCGCACCACAACGGCTACAACATCGGCCCTCTGGTTCCCTGGGACGAAGCGCCCAACGACCCCGAGGCGCGGACCGCCATCTTCCGTGGCCCCTTCGACAACCCGCACCATTCCTGGAGCCTGTACAGCACGCTGACCACCTACTTCAACAAGATACAGCTGGCGGGCGGCGACCAGCGCCTGTGCGTGACCGAGTTCGGCTGGGCCGTCTCCGAAGACCTGGGCGGCTACCCGGCGGGCTTTGAGTTCGCCCAGGACAACACGCTGGACGAGCAGTCCGAATACCTCATCCAGGCGGTGGAGTGGATGGAGGAGTCGGGGGTGGTGTGGCTGGCCTGGATATGGAACCTCAACTACGGCGCGCAGGCGGGCTTTGATCCCAACAACGACAACGTGCCTTACGCCATCCTGCGCCCGAACAGCCAGCCCGCACCCGCCTGGAACGCCATCGCCGAATACCGCCTGGAGCACTTCTCCGACGAATGAACGCACTTCGCCACCGCCGGGTCAGGTTGGGCGCTGCGGCGCTGAGCCTGACCCTTTTTGCTGCCCTGATGGTCCTGGCCAGCCGCTCTCCCGCCTGGGCACCGCCCGCGCCGACTGACCACGACCCGCTGGCCCCGGTCCCTATCACCGGGCCGCGCTTTGAGTCGCTGACCTACGGCATCCAGGCCTTCCTGTGGTGGGACCCCTATAAACGCGCCTTTGACCTCCAGCTGGTCGAAGACATGGGCTTCACCCACATCAAGCAGATGTTCACCTGGATGGACATTGAGCCTTTCCCCGGCAGCTATGACTGGGTGTGGGCCGATGCGCTGGTCGAAGACGTGCGGAGCCGGGGCCTGAACCTGGTCGCCCGGCTGGATCACCCCCCGGAATGGGCGCGGGTCGACCCGGCAACCCGCGCGGACGGCGTGCCCTACGATGTGGAGGCCTTCGGCGACTTCTGCGGGGCGCTGGCGGCCCGCTACCGGGGGCGCATCGCCGGCTACCAGGTCTGGAACGAGCCGAATCTGGACCGCGAATGGGCCGGTTACCCCCCCGACGCGGCGGGCTATGTGCGGCTGCTGGGCGCCTGCTACCAGGCGATCAAAGCCGCTGACCCGGTGGCCATCGTGATGTCGGCAGGCCTGGCCCCCACCGGGACCGACGACCCGTTGCACGTCGTGCCGGATGAGCGCTTCCTCCAGGCGATGTTCGACGCGGGCCTGAGCGCGGTTTATGACGTGCTGGGCGTGCACGCCCCCGGCTATAACAACCCACCCTGGGCCTCCACCGACGCGATCGCCGCCGCCAACGACGGCCACCGCTGGATGGCCTTCCGCCACGTGGAAGACCTGCGGCGCATCCAGGTCGCCAACGGCGACGCCCACAAACAGGTGGCCGTCCTGGAATTCGGCTGGCACGTCAACCCCGGCATCCACCCGGAATATGCCTGGTTCGCCGTCGACGAGGCCACTCAGGCCGAGTACCTGGTCGGTGCCTACCGCTTCGCCGCCGATCACTGGCGGCCCTGGGTGGGCCTGATGAGCACCATCTACATCGGCGCATCGGAATGGAACGAACAGTACGAACAGTACTGGTGGTCGATTGTGATCTCCGGCTATCCCCCCCGGCCCCGCCCGGCGTATTATGCCCTGGCCGAGATGGAAAAAGTGACCGGCGACCGGGTCATCCCGGCCCGCCGCCCGGCAGAGGGAGACGATGCCTCACTGGGCGCTGGCCGTTAACTACTTCTTTCACTTGGCCGCCACCGTCCTGTGGATCGGTGGGCTGGCGATCATGGCCCTGATCGTCTGGCCGTCGGGCCGCCGCGTCCTGGGCGACGACCCCCGCCTGGCCGATCTGCTGATCGCTCTGCGGCGGCGCTTCCAGCCGCTGGCCAACCTCAGCCTGGTGGTGCTGGTTGTCACCGGCATGATCCAGATGACCGCCGATCCCCACTATGACGGCCTGCTGGTCTTCGCCAACGACTGGAGCCGGGCCATCCTGCTCAAGCATCTGGTCGTCATCGGCATGGTGATCGTCGGCGCGGCGCTGCAATGGGGCGTGGCCCCGGCCCAGGAACGCCTGGCCTTGCGGCGGGCGCTCGACCAAGAAACACCGGAAGCGGACCGGCTGGCCCGGCGCGAGCGTCTGCTGAGCGCCCTCAACCTGCTGCTGGGCCTCCTGGCGCTGGCCTTTACGGCCCTGGCAACCGCGTTATAATCTCTGTGTTGCTCAGGAGGATGGACGTTCCCCAGTCGGCAGGGGCGACGGCGCGCGTCCCTGCCGTTCTACGCTGCCCTGCCACCCAGGAAACAGCCTCCAGACGCGCCGCCCTGATGCCTGCCGGGAAGGAGGGGAGAAGCGGGCAGCCGCGCTGCCGCCAGGCTCTCGCCCTTCACGGCTTAAAACCCCTGGTTTGAGGGGGTTCGGTTGAACCATCGTCGACATCTCGTTCTGGTCGTCACGCTGCTGGTACTGGCGGCAGGGCTGCGCCTGTGGGACCTCGGCACGCTGCCGCCCGGTTTCAGCGACGACGAGATCGATACCTTGAGCATCACCGCGCACGCCCGCCTGGGCAGGATCGTGGTCTTCGACTCGGCGCACGGCCAGGAACAGGAAACCCTGTTCCACATCGTGCAGGCCATCGTGGCCAGCCTGGCCGGAGACGGCCTGATCACGCTGCGGCTGCCTGCCGTCTGGGCTGGCCTGGTTGCGCTGGCGCTGGTCTACGCCCTGAGCCGTCGCCTGCACGGCCAGCGGGCCGCCGCCCTGGCGCTGGCCCTGATGGCGGTGGGCTTCTGGCCGATCCTGCTGTCCCGCCTCTCCCTGCGGGAGGCGCTGGTGCCGCTGTTCACCGCCGCGTCCCTGCTGGCGCTGGTCAACGCCTTCCACATTCGACGATCGGTCTCCCCCGACCCGCCGACCACGGCTGCCTACACCGTCACCGGTATCATCATCGCCCTCAGCTTTTACGCTCACTGGTTCGGCCTTCTGCTGGCCGTCGTGGTCACGGGGGTGGTGACCTACCTGTTCCTGACCCGCCAGCCCATCTCGCGCCGCGCCTTCGGGGCCAGCGCCTTCGCCGTGCTGCTCTCCATCATCGTCATCATCCCTTACGCCGTGACCTCCCTGCGCCAGCCGGGGCTGAGCGGGCTGACCGCCATGCGCGCCGCGCTGATGCCGGAGAGTGTCCCATCATCGATCATCGATGGGTTGGCGGGGCTGTTCGCCCGCGGCGATCAGAACCCGGCCTATAACCTGCCGGGCCGCCCGCTGCTGGACCCGGTCACGGCCCTGCTCTTTTTCGCCGGGATGGTCATGGGTTTCCGTCACTGGCGGCGTCCCGCCAGCCTGATCCCGGCCCTGGCCGCGTCTGTCCTGCTGATCCCGGCCCTGCTGAGCAGCCGGCGCGGG
>DAOTXK010000045.1:0-3684 GCA_034435395.1 Anaerolineae bacterium
GGCCGGGACAGCCTGGCCGCCGGTTCAGGGACGGGCGACGGCTCGGCCACCGCTGGCCCTGCCTCCTGTGCTGGTTGGGGTGGGCGGTGTGGCTTTCTGACCCATTCCTTGCGCTGCCAGGGCTGGCCGGGCGTGAGCCGCCCCCTTGGGGACTTCCCCGGCCTGCCCGGCTGGGATTCCCCTTCCGGTCGCGGCTCCGCGGGCGCGCCCGCCGGGGCGGGAGGAGAGGCCGGTGCACCCTCCGCGTCGGCGGCCGGCGTCCGGTCCGCGGGCGGCGCAATCCGCCCGGTGATCCGCTCCATCATATACTTGACCGCCGCATGACGGGCTTCCCGGCCCGCCAGGGACTGGTAGGCCTGCATGCGCTCGACCAATTCGTCCACCAGCGCGTGGTGCTCCGGGCGACGGGCCTGGGCGTGGGCGTCTCTCTTCCAGTTCCCGGCAAAGGCTCCCAACCCACCGATCACGGCGGTATCTTTGTATCCCTGCTCGCGTTCGAGCCGGAGGATCTTCATCAACGTTTCCAGTGCTGAGGGCATACCATTTCGCCTATTGTGTCGTCACCAGCGCGATTCCCAACCCCCTGGCCCCGACGTGAGTGCCGAGCGGGGGATTTACGTTCACAATGGGGGTCTCTTCCGGGGGAAAAACCGATGCCAGTGCCGCCCGGAGAGCAAAAGCGCCGTCCAGGTAACCGGTGTGCAGGACGGCCAGTCGTTCCAACGGCGCGCGCTCACGGGCCAGCTCGATCAACCGCTCCGTCGCCCGTTTGAACGTGCGGATATTGGCGACGGACCTGACCTCCCCTTGCGTCAGTTCCACGACCGGCTTGACCTGCAAGATGGTCGCCGCCATCGCCGCCGCCCAGCCGACGCGCCCGCTCCGGCGCAGGTTCTCCAGCGTGCTGAGCGCGCCGAACACATTGATGCGTGGCCGCATATCAGCGATGATGCGACGGATGGCCTCGATGCCCGCGCCGTTGATGGCCGCCTCCGCCGCCGCCAGCACCAGGAACCCGGCCCCCATCGTCACCTGACCGGTGTCGATCAACGTGTACCGACCGGGCATCACCTCCTCCGCCGCGAGACGAAACGTGTTGTAGATGCCGCTCAGGCGCTCTGGCGGAGTCAGCAACACCAGATGATCGGCCTGCCTCGCCTTTTCGGCCATCATATCACGGGTCAGGCCCAGCGGACAGGCGGAAGTTGTGGGCAGAGTCTTCATGCCCGGCAGACGCTGGTAAAACTCGCTGCGTGTGATCTGCACGTCATCATCCAGGTAACTCTCCCCCTCGATGTGCACCACCGCCGGGATGAGGGTGATGTCCAACCGGGCCGCCAGATCGCGCGGCACGTCGCACACGCTATCGGCGATGACCTTGATGACCGGCCCAGATACGGTCAATCCACTTCCTCTCCTTCGTAAACAATGATCCCCACCCCATCAGGGCCAAGGTGCGTGCCCAGCGACGGCCCATACATCATCACCGGAAAGTCGCGCCCACCGAATTCCAACGCCAGCCGATCCTGGAGCAGCCGCGTGTGCTCCGTGATATGAGCCGTGTTCTGCACGATGACCAGTTCATTGAGGAGAGAAAACTCGGCCACGAACTCGATCAGCTTGTCGACAGCCTGTATCCGGGTACGCACCTTCTCCATCGGCACCAACTCGCCATCCTCAATTGTCAGAAACGGCTTGATGCCCAGTATCTTGCCCAGGATGGACTGCGCCTCGCCGATCAAGTGGCCGCGATACAGATAGTCGAGCGTTTCCACGTAAAAGACGGCATAGATGCGCGGCACCGCCCCCCGCACCACGCGCACCACACTCTCCAAAGAAGACGTGGCTTCGGCGGCGCGGGCGGCGGTTTCCACCAGCATTCCCAAGCCCACCGACGTGGTCAGGGAATCGATGACCACGATTTCACAGCGCCCCAGCAAGGACTCGGCAGCCGCCTGCGCGTGGCGCCAGGAAGCGCTCAAGCCGTGGGCCATGGGCAGCACCAGAATATGGTCGGTGTCCCGCGCCAGCTGAGCGAAAATCTCGGCATACTCAGCGACTGTCGGCGCTTCCAGCTGCGGCAAGGACATCCCTTCGGTGAGCACCCGCCGGAAGAAGCCTTCGGGGTCCAGGGTGATGCCCTCTAAATACGCCTGATCGCCAAAACGAATGGTCATCGGGACGACGGTAATGCCAAGCTGCTTGACCAGGGCCGGGTTGAGAAACTGCGCCGAACTGTCCGTGACGATCCGAACCTTGCCCAAGCTTGCCCTCCTCCCTGTCGGACCGGCACCACGCTGTCCACCTGACGAACTGCCGCCCTTGACCAGCGCGTCTCCGCCACCAGGGATTGATCATTCCACACTCAGCAGATAATGATAATGCGGCTGGCCGCCGGGGATAACCTCGAAGCTGAAGTCCTCATACAGGGATTGGAGGGTCTCACGCAGCGCCTGCGCTTCTGCCGGGCGGACGTCTGCCCCATAATACAGCGTGACCAGTTCATAGGTTCCGTCGTCCAGCACCCTGATCAACTCGCGCACCACCTGGTTAACGTCGTCGCTGGCCACCACCAGCCGATCCTCCAGTAAACCGATCAATTGCCCCGCCCTGGCACGCACGCCGTTCATATTGACGCTGCGCACTGCCGTCGTGACCTCTCCGGCGAGCACCTGGTCGAGCGCCTCCCGCATCGCCGCCACAATATGGTCCAGATCGCCCCGTCGCTCAGGATGCAGGCGGGCGTTCGCATAGGCAAACATGGCGCTGATGCCCTGGGGGATATTCCGGCTGGGCACAATGGCCACTGTTTTATGCTTGGCCTTGCGCGCCGCTTGCTGCGCCGTCAGCACCACGTTGCCGTTATTGGGCAGGACGACGATCTTGGAACCAGCCAGCGCCGTGATGGCTTCAAAAATGTCCTCGGTGCTGGGGTTCATGGTCTGCCCACCGCTGACCAGGCGGGCTGCCCCCTGCTCATAGAAGACCCGGGCCAGCCCGTCGCTGGGCACGACCGCCACCACGGCCACGTCGTCCGGCTCAAGCTCAACCGTCGGCGCGGGCGGCGGCATTCGGGAAGGATCAGCGCCGACGTGCGCCAGATACTGTTCGTACATGTTTTCGACCACCACGTCGCTGACCACCCCCTGCCGCGAGGCATAACTGATCGGCCGGCCCGGGTCATAGGTGTGCACGTGGATCTTGAGGGTCGTCTCGCCGTCGCTGGTGACGATAACCGAGTCGCCCATCTCCTGGATGGCCGCCCGCACCCGGTCCAGGTCCAGGTTAGGGCCGGTCAGGAGAAGCTGCACGTCGTAAGGGTGCCCAAATTCCGTGGCGTCCATCACATGCGCGGACAGACGGGCGGGGGCAGCGGCAGCAGCCTTTGCCAGCTCGGCTTCCAACGAATCGCCGCGCAGCCGCCGCAGCATGCCCTCCAATATATACGTCAGCCCCTGGCCGCCGGAGTCGACGACGCCCGCTTCTTTGAGCACCGGCAGCATGTCTGGCGTTCGTTGCAGCGCATCGTTGGCCTGCTCAACGGCGCGGGTCATAAGCGTCGTGAGGTCCCGCTCCGTCTCGCCCAACGCCCCCACCGCCTCAGACACCTCCCGGATGATGGTCAGAATGGTGCCCTCTCGGGCCGGTTTGGGCGCGGCATCGTAGGCAAACCTGGTCCCCACC
>DAOTXK010000046.1:0-4413 GCA_034435395.1 Anaerolineae bacterium
GTATGATAGGGACGCCCCTCGCCAGTGGTGAGGGCGATTGTCACCGCTGCGCCAGGCGGGCCCCGGCGGTCAGCGCCCCGGAGCCAGCAGGCCATCACTTCAGGAGGCAGCAGGATGGGCTTGGCGATCGGCATCCCCAAAGAGCGGGAACCCTTCGAATATCGGATTGGCATGACCCCCGCTGCGGTATCCGTGATGACCGCCCGTGGGCACCAGTGTTACGTGGAGGCCGGGGCCGGGGTGGGCAGCGGCTTCTCCGATGAAGTTTTCCAGGAAGCTGGCGCCCAGCTCACCTACTCGCCCGACGAAGTGTTCCGCCGGGCCGACCTGCTGCTGAAAATCCAGCGCCCCACCGAGCAGGAACTGGCCTGGATGCGCCAGGGCCAGATTTTGATGAGCTTCATGTTCCTGGCCGCCGCGCATGAGCGGTACATCCAGACCTTGCAGGAGAAACAGACCACCGTCATCGCCTATGAGTTGATCCAGGAGGAGGATGGTCGGCTGCCGGTGATGTACCCCCTCAGCCAGATCGGGGGCCGGATGGCGGCCCAGACCGCGGCCCACTACATGCTCAATATTAAAGGCGGCAAGGGCATCCTGCTGGGCGGCATTGCTGGCGTCCCTCCCGCCGACGTGGTGATCGTGGGGGCGGGGGTGGTCGGCACCAGCGCGGCGGATTCGTTCCTGCGCAACGGCGCGCGCGTGATCCTGCTGGACAAAAACCTGCGGGTGCTGCAAGAGGCGCACGAGCGGTTCGGCGGGCAGGTGACCACCATGGTCTCCCACGACTTCAACCTGGTGCGGGTTTGCCAGTTTGCCGATGTGCTGGTGGGCGCGGTGCAGGTACCGGGCCAGCGCGCCCCGATCATCCTCACGCGGGAGATGGTGCGTTCCATGCGGCCCGGCTCGCTGATCATCGATGTCAGCATCGACCAGGGCGGCTGTGTGGAGACCAGCCGCCCGACGCGCCACGACGATCCGGTCTTCGTGGCCGAGGACGTGCTCCACTACTGCGTGCCCAACATGCCCGGCGTGGTCGGGCGCTCGGCCACCCACGCCTTCGTCAACGCCGCCTGCCCGTTCGTCATGCAGGTCGCCGACGAAGGGCTGGAGGCCGCCCTGGCGCATAACGCAGCCCTGCGCCGGGGCATGGCCATAAACGGGGGCCAGCTGCTCCAGGATGTGGGCCGCTGAGCGCATCGGGGGCCGACGGCTCGCCTCCCGGCTGGCCCGGCGACGCCGTTGGTGCTAGTATGGCAGGGACCAGCTTTCCAGCGACCTCCGCGCAGGCGCTAACCATAGGGGCGTGAACCATGGCAGACCCAAAAACCACTCCAGAAACCAGCCCGGCAGCCACCGCAGGCGCACCTGGCCGGCAGACGGCGACCGGCGCAGCAGAAGTGAAAGAGGGACAGATGAGCACAGAAAACCAGGAAATCGTCCAACCGGCGGAACCGTCCGGCGAGCCGCCCGTCGCCGCCCCCACCGACGGCGGTCGGGCCAGATATCTGTGGGAGCAGGTTAAGGCTTTCATTAACTTCTTCTGGGAAATCATCAAAAACATCGTCTATACGCTGCGGGCGACGATCTTCCTGTTTGTGAACACCCTGCCGGTATTGCTGCCTTCGGTGGTGCACACCTCCAGCGCCGATACCCAGTACCAGCAGTGGCTCTTTAAGGAGCTGGAAACGATCGTCGATGAGCTGGACCTGACGCCGCTCCAGAAAAGGATCATCCGCGAGAACTGGATTTCCCAGATGAACTGGGTGGAGAACCGCGCCACCCGCGAGCGCAACGCCAACGAGCTGATCCGCTGGTGGCAGATCATCCTGGGCGTGCTGATCCCGGTGTTCATCCAGATAGGGCTGGAGAATGTGGCCAGCGTGGCGGGCGTATTCGTGGCCGTGATCACCGCCGTGCATCAGTTCCGCCGCCCGGAAGACCGCTGGCGCCATTACCGGGTGCTCTCCGAGCGCTACCAGATGGAGTTCTGGAACTACGCTACGCTGGTCCAGACCGAGTATGCCGGCCAGACGCACCAGGAGGCATTCCCGGAGTTTAACGAGCGGATGAACGAACTGCGGCGCGAGGACCTCACCAAGTTCTTCGGCGAGGTTGTGCCCGCCTCCAGGGGCGCGCAGGCCCAGGAACTGGCCATGCGGGCCCAAAATCTGCTCACCAGCGGCCTCGCCGCAGAAGCCCAGCCCGCCCTGCCAGGGACCGCCCCGGCGTCGGCCCCCCGGCGGCGGCCGGCGGCGGACGAGTCGGAAGCCGCCGGATAGACCTCACCAGCCGGGAGTCCTCCCGCGCCGGACGGTGGGCGGCGTTCCCGCGCCCGCCGTCTTTTGGATTCCGGGGGCCTCCGGCGCTACAATGGGCTTCCTTTTCGCCGCTGACAGCCGGGCAAGGAAGCAAAGACCATGCCGCTGGACGCCCAAACCCGCCAACGCCTGATCGCCGCCGCCCAGGAGGTCCGGGCGCACGCTTACGCCCCCTACTCCGGGTATCCGGTCGGCGCGGCGCTGCTGGCCGAGGACGGGACGATCTTCACCGGCTGCAACGTAGAAAACTCCTCCTACGGGGCGACGATCTGCGCCGAGCGGACGGCGGTCGTTAAGGCGGTGAGCGCAGGCGTCCGCACGTTCACGGCCATCGCCATCGTGACCGCCAACGCCGGGTCGCCGTGCGGCATCTGCCGCCAGGTGCTCTACGAGTTTGCGCCGGCCATCACCGTGATCATGGCCGACGCCGCCGGCCACATCCGCCACCAAGGCCCGCTGCGCGACCTGCTGCCGCTGGGCTTCGGCCCGACGGACCTGAAGTAGGGACGTTTGATCGAGGTGACGGTCCCTGGCCTGTCTCTGCTCTACCACGCCTTCACATAAAGCGGCGAGAGCGGCAGGCGGGTCAGGCCCTCCGCCTGAAGGACCATCAGCTCGATGGAGTACTCCCCGCCCAGCAGCGGATAAGGCAGCGCCACCGTCCGCTCGTCGATGACAAAGCCGTCCGCATCCCACGGGCCATCCGGCGTGGCGTCAACCTGGGTGATCAGCGTCTCGCCCTGGTAGATGCCGAGGCCGATGGCGTAGTCCTCCGGCGGCGGCCCGTCAGCGGACCACCACAGACGCAGGGTGAGGCTTTGCCCCTCGTGGCGGAGCGGCAGGGGCGCGCCGTCGGCGTCCAGCACCTCCGCGCCGTGGAAGCGCAGCCCGCCCGTCAGCGGGATGCCAGCGGCGTCCGGTGGCCCTTCGTAAAGCTGGAAAAACGTCTCCGGCGGGCCGAAGGCGACCCCCGGCACCCGACCCACCGCCACCGCCGCCGCCAGCGCCGGGTCTTCCGCCCCCTGCCGGGCCACAACCCACACCCGGCGGCTCTCGCCCGGCTCCGCCACAAAGTGCAGGCCGTGGGGGAAGTACAGCCGGCCGTAGTAGTCCCATTCCTCCAGCATCTGGCACTGGCAGATCGGCACCTCCCAGTTGGGGTCGAGCAGGACCACGTCGCCGGGCCGCAGGTGATCGGCCAGCGTCGCCAGGGTATCGCCCAGCGGCGGCTCAAAAAACTCGTAACGGTCCAGCGGCAGCGGCGCGAGCAGCATCAGGCCCGCCAGCAGGCCAGCGGCAACCATCCCCCCGGCGCGCGGCAGACAGGCCAGCCCCCAGGCGATCCACAGGGCGAAGCCCAGCAGCGTCCACAGGGCGTGTTTATCGGAAAACAGGCCCAGGACGCGGAAGCTGAAGTAGAGGAAAACCGGCGCGCCCGACCAGACCAGCAGGCCGAGCGCCCGCGCCCCCAGGGATCGCTGCCGGTAAACCCGGACGATCAGGGCAGCCCCTGCCACGACAAACAGCCCGATCCACAGGACGGCGATCACGCCGGTGCCGGTCCAGTCGTAGTACAGCCTGCCGATGGCCCGGAAGAAGGGCAGCATGGGTATCCGGCTGAGCGGCTCCAGGCGCTGCACGCTCAGGCCGAACTTGGCAACGGCCAGCGGCGCGGCCAGGAGGACGGCCATGCCCCCCGGCAGCCACCACCGCCAGACCTCCCGGCGGTAGACGATCAGCGTGTAGAGGCCCATGAAGATGAAGGCGGCAAACGCGCTTAGCGAGGTGTAAAACATGGCCGCCATGCTGAGCGCCAGAAAGGCCGCGCGCCGGGTCGAAGGACGGTCGAAGTAGCGGATCATCAGCCAGAAGGCCAGCGGCGTCAGCATGACCATGTGCCCGTAGCCCCGGATGTACAGGCTGAGGAAGATGTGGTAGGGGATGGCCGCGTAAACCAGCATGCCCAGCAGCGCCGCCCGCCGCCCTTGCAACCGATCCATGATCTGGTAAACGAAAGCGCTCGCCAGCAAAAATAACAGCACAGAGAGATAACTCAGGACCACCTGATGAATGCCCGCAAGCGCCTTCCATC
>DAOTXK010000047.1:0-10676 GCA_034435395.1 Anaerolineae bacterium
CGCTCGCTGCGGGGCTTTGGGCTGGCGCTGGTGCTGTGTCTGGTGCTGGCGCTGCTGGTGCCGGCCCTGGTTGCGCCCCGGATGGCGGCGGATCATGCCCCGGATCAGCCCGCTCCATACATGGTTGAGGCCACGGCCACCCGGAGCCTCACCGATTCGCCAGCCGGGTTATCCGCCGCGCCCACGGCGGTCGCGCGTCTGGACGTGGCGACCCAGCCTCCGCATCTTCATCCCATGCCCGCACCCATCGCCTGGGGGACGGCAGCGCCTGAGCGGTGATGGGCGTCCGAAGTTCGATTTTCCGGTTACTCTGCTGCGTGGTGAGGTATGACTGCTGTGGAACACCCATCGTCTGAACAGCATCCGCGCCCGCTTGACCGTGCTCTGGCTCATGCCTACACGCTCAACTGGGAAGCGATAGCCTACCTGGTGATTCTGGCCCTGGCCATCTTGACGCGCTTTCTCGACCTGGGGACGCGCGTCATGAGCCACGATGAAAGCCTGCACACCAAATACTCCTGGGACCTGTACCGTAACGGCAATTTCGCTCACACCCCGTTGATGCACGGGCCGCTGCTGTTCCACGTGACGGCCTTCTTTTACCTGCTGTTTGGAGACAATGATTTCACGTCCCGCCTCTACACAGCGATCATCGGCGTGCTGGTGGTTATGATGCCGGTGCTGTTCCGGCGCTGGCTGGGCAGGGTCGGCGCGCTGCTGACGTCGGCCATGTTCCTGATCTCACCGATGTTGATGTACTACAGCCGTTACATCCGCCACGATCTGCCAGCCATCTTCTTTGCGCTGGTGATGGTCTATGCCGTTTTCCAGTATGTGGACGGCCCGGAACGGATGCGCCGCAAACCGTACTGGCTGGTGGTGCTGGCAGCGGCCATGTCCCTGTTGCTGGCTTCCAAAGAGGTGTCTTTTATCTACATCGCCATCTTCGGCAGTTTCCTGTTTCTGGTCTGGATATTCCAGCTGGCGCAACAGTATCTGGCATGGCATGGCGCGCGGACCCTGCTGTACCTGGTCAGCGCCGGGGTGATCCTGGGCGTGTTGGCTTCCCTGGCCATGATCGTGGTGTTTACGATCCTGCCGCCGACCGATCTGGACCACGACGGTGTGTCCAACGCGGCTGACAACTGCCCCAATATCGCCAATGCCGCCCAGCTTGACAGCGATAGCGACGGCGTGGGCGATGACTGTCAGGTTGACCCCGGATCGTCGCTGGTAGCGCGGATATTCACCTGGACGCTGGGAGTGGTGGGCATCCTCGGCGTAACGCTGATCGGCACCGCCCTGTGGGCGATGCGCGGCCAAGACCGCCGTTTCCCCTGGCAGGAAGTGCTGATGGTCGTCCTGTTGGCGACGCTGGTCTGTGTGGTGCTGCTGGCGGTGGAGGAGGCTTCCCGGCGGGGTGAGCTGGCGACGGCCACCCCCATCGATCCCAATGCCGCTGGCGGAGTCACGACAGGCATGGTCAGCGTCGCTCCGATCATCCTGGCCTGGGTGGTGGGGGCGCTGGTTACCGGTCTGGCCGTGTTTGCGCGGTGGGCCGGCTTCTGGGATGAGATGAAACGCTTCCCGATATTCGACGTGCTGATCGTGATAGGCAGCTTGATTCTCCCCTGGCTGACGGCCTTCGTGATCAAGTGGACCGGCGCACAGCCCACCGACTACTCGCCGGAGGGAATCACGCGGGCGGCTTTTTCGCTGGTGCCGTTCGCGGTGGTGGCGGTGGCGGTCGGCCTGGCCTGGAACTGGCGCACCTGGTTGGCGGCGACCGGCGTCTTTATGGCCATCTACGTCTTCTTCTTCACCACGATGTTCACCAACGGCCAGGGCCTGGCCAGCGGCATGATTGGCAGCCTGGGTTACTGGTTGGAACAGCAGGATGTCCGGCGCGGCAGCCAGCCGCAGTATTATTACGTGCTGCTGCTGGTGCCGTTCTACGAGTTCCTGCCGATGATCGGGGCCATGGCGGCGGGCGTGCTGGGCCTGTCGCGGCTCTGGCAGTTCCTCTTCCGCCGCCGCGAGCGCGAGGAGGCTGGCCCGCTCGACCAGGCGCTGACTGAGGAGTTGACCCTAGCGGCAGAGGAGGCCGCCGTGCGCGAGGGCGTGATGGATGATGAAGCCGTGCTCTCCGCCGCCGGTCCGACCGGCGTGGTGGAGGCAGGGGCGCGCGAAAATCCTGGCGAGCTGGCCGAAAACCGTCCGCTTGGGCAGGAAACTGGCCGACACGCGGCTGGGCTGGGCCGCCTGCCGTTTGTGCTGTTCGTCGGTTACTGGGCCGTCATCAACCTGTACGGCTACACGCTGGCCGGGGAAAAGATGCCCTGGCTGACCACGCATCTGACCGTGCCGCTGGTGATCCTGACCGGGTGGTACGGCGACCGCGTCATCAGCGGCATTTCGGGCCGGCTGTTCCGGGCGGGGAGCTGGCGGTTGCTGTGGCTCGTGCCGCTGTTTTTGCTGGCCTTCTTCCAGGTGATCAATCCCTGGTTTGTCGGCAGTTACCCGTTCGCGGGCCTGACCCAGGCGCAGCTGGAGCGCACTGGGGCCTGGCTGGCGGCGCTGGCGGTGGCGGCGGTCACGATCTATGTGCTGGCGCGGATCGTCTCGCGTATCGGCTGGGGGCAGTTCTGGCGGCTGTTTGCGGTGGCCGCCGGTATCGTGCTGGCTTTCGTCACAGCCCGCTCCGCGCTGATGGCCTCGTTCATCAACTACGATTACCCGACCGAGTTCCTGGTGTACGCTCACGCTGCCCCGGCCAACAAGACGATCATCGACATGCTGGAGGAAATCAGCCTGCGCACGACGGATGGTCTGAACATCCGGGTGGCCTATGATGACAAAATGTCGTGGCCGGGAAGCTGGTACTTCCGCAACTTCCCGCGGGCGGTCTACTTTGGCAGCAATCCCAGCGTGCAGGTGTTGGATGAGGCGGTGGCGGTGGCCATCGGCGACGCGCACCGGGCGCAGGTGGAGCCGCTGCTGGGCGACCGTTACTATCACTTCGAGTACATGCGTCTGTGGTGGCCGATGCAGGAGTACTTTAACCTGAACATCGCCCGCGTCGACAACGCCTTCGACCTCAACCCGGCGAATGTCCAGGCCGCCCAAATCCGGCGGGGGATGTGGGACATATGGTGGTACCGCGACTATCGCACCTATGGGGCGGCGGTCGGGAAGAGCCGGGAGATGGACCTGCAAACGTGGGGGGTCTCCGACCGGATGCACTTCTACGTGCGGAAGGATGTGGCGGCGCAGGTCTGGGACCTGGGCGTGGGGGCGGAGGTGATCAGTGAGTTTGAGACCTCGCTGGCCGAACTGTGGACCCCGCGGGCGGCATCCCTGGTGTGGGGCGGCGAAGAGGGCGGGCTGCCGGGCCAGCTCAATCATCCCCGTGGCCTGGCGGTGGCGGCGGACGGCTGGGTCTACGTGGCCGACAGCATGAACCACCGCGTGCAGGTCTTCGACAGCGACGGTAACTATCTGTTTGGCTGGGGGACGTTTGAAGTGGGCGAGCGCGGTCAGGCTGCCGGGGGGCGCTTCAACCAGCCGTGGGGCATCGCCATCGGACCGGATGGCAATGTTTATGTGGCCGACACCTGGAACCATCGGATACAGGTCTTCACGCCGGACGGCGAATTCATCCGGACCTGGGGGCAACTGGGGCAGTTAGAGGCAGCCCTCAACCCGACCGATTTCTGGGGGCCGCGCGATGTGGCTGTGGACTCCAGCGGGCTGGTGTACGTGGCCGACACGGGCAACAAGCGCATCCGCGTCTTCACGCCGGCGGGCGAGCTGGTGCGCACCATCGGGTCGAGCGGGGTGGGCGCAGGACAGTTGAACGAACCGGTCGGCCTGGCCGTCCATCCTGATGGACGCCTGTTCGTGGCCGATACGTGGAACCGGCGCATCCAGGTCTTCTCTCTCGACGGGGCATATCTGAACAGTTGGGTGGTCACGGCCTGGTATGGCGACCAGGGCAACCGGCCTTACCTGGCGCTGGATGCGGCGCGCGGGCAGCTCTATGTGACCGATCCGGACGCGGCGCGGGTGATGGTTTACGACTTCAATGGCAACCTGCTGGGCAGCTACGGCCAGCCAGGCCCGGACGAGGGCCCGCTGAACAACACCCAGATGCGGGTCCTGGGCGGCATCGCCATTGACCAGCAGGGCCGGGTGTTCGTGGCCGATGCCGGCGCGGCTCGCATCTTACGCTTCGACCCCTGGGATGAGATCGCCGTCGCGCCCCTGGTCCCGCCCGGTGAGGGTGACCGGGAAGGCGCTATGACGGAGGAAGTCACAGAAGAGCCAACCGAAGAAGTCACGCCAGAGCCGACGGAGGAATTAACAGAGCAGCCGACCGAGGCCGTCACGGAGGAAGCGACCGAGGGGACCGACTGAGATCAACTCCATCGCTGTGATTTCTGACGGGGTCTGACAGGGAAGCTCTGCCGGACCCTGTTTTGTTGGCCGTCTGGGCAGGCCCCCAGGAATTGGGGTACACCCCCGGTCAAATTTATGGGAGACTACGTTTGAGTGAGGAATGGCCGAGTAGACGGATAACCCCGTCAGGAGGGGGAAATGGCTCCGGTAATTCTGTGGCCCGATGCGCGGCTGCAAACCAAGTTGTTGGTGATCGTTGTCGTGATCGCCGTACTGTCACTGGTAGGGGTTTTTCTGCTCACCTGGTTTATTGCCGGTATTGAGGACGTGGGCGATCCGGTGGGACTGGCGCTGCTGGTGACAGCGGTTGCCAACGTCATCTGGATCGTGCCGGTGGGGCTGGCTATCCTGCCCTACTGCCGCAGTCTGCAATATGAGATTCACGATGATGAAGTGATCGTGCGCGTGGGGATCATCACCCAATCGGTCAAACATGTGCCGTTCCGCACGGTGACCAACCTGACCGTCAACCGAGGCCCGTTTGACCGCCTGTTTGGCCTCGGCACACTGAACGTCCAGACGGCGGGGATGAGCGGTCAGAAGGGCGCGGAGGAGAGCCTGATCGGCCTGTCCAACTTCCAGGAGGTGTACGAGCGGGTGGCGGAGGCGCTGCGGCGCTACCGGGGGGCGATGGCCCCTGACCAGGCCGGTGAGGAGCTGGCCCCAGCCATGGCCGATGGGCAGTTGCTGGCCGATATCCTGCGCGAGGTGCGGGCCATCCGGGAGGGACTGGAGCGGGAAGGGTAGGGGACTATAGCGCGAACCCTTCGATGGGGTAGGGCGCAACGCGGGTGCGAGGGAAGCTGGCGCGGAGGGCTTCCGTCATCGACCGCTGTTGCGCCTGTTCCTGTTCGGGCGTCAGCGGTTGGATGCCCGCTTCCTCAGCCTGATCCGGATATTCGGTCAGCGGGGCGGGGCGGTAGACCGAGAGGTAGATCACATCCCGCCCATCGAGCGGCATGGCGCGGACCGCCGCGACGGTGTGCCTCTCATGCCGGGCGGCGAAACGGTCTCCGCCCAGCCCTACCATGGCGATCACGCCCACCGCGACCCCGCCGTCCTTGATATCGCGCACCGCCTGGATGGCGTCTGCCACCGTGCCGGGTTTGTTCACAAAACGCAGCAGGTCGTCGTCGCCGGTTTCCAGGCCGATGTAGACCCGCCGCAGACCCCGCTGGCGCAGCGCAGCCCAATCGGCCGGCGTCTTGCGGCCCGCGTCGAAGGCGCTGATGAACGAGAAGAGCGGGCGCGGCTGGCCCGGCTCCCCAAAAGTCTCCTGCGCCACGTCGATCAGGGCCAGCAGGCGCGGCTGCGGCACGGTCAGGGCGTTGGCATCCGCCAGGAAGATGCCTCGCCGCAGGCTCAGCCCTGCACCGAAAAAATCCCGCACCGCCGCGCAGTGGGCGCGGAACTCGTCCACGCTTTTCACGCGGAACCGGCGATCGCGATAGAGTCCGCAGAAGGTGCATTGATTCCATGAGCAGCCTTCCGTCATCTGCACCGTCAGGGCCATGTACTGGTCCGGCGGCAGGATGCTCACCGGCAGGAACAGCCGCCGGTAGGTTTCTCCGTCGGCGGCCAGCGCCTCCGGCCCCATGGCCAGGATGGTTCTCAGGACAGCGGAGAGGGCCAGACGGTCGTCGCGTTTTAGCCTGGCCTGGGGCAATGCCTCAGCCAGCCCTTCCAGGGTGGCGAAGACGCGCCGCAGGATGGCGTCGCGCTCCTCAGGCGGCACTTCAACGCGCCGCCGGCTGGCTCCCTGCCGACGGACCAGCAGGCGGTTATCGAGCGTGCGTTGCTGGCTGCGCCCGTCCACGAACAGACTGAGCAGGCGCCCGGCCCGGTCGAAGCTGTAAGATTCGCCGTAACGCGGCGCGATCACCACGGCATGGGGCTGGATGTTGACGGTGACTTTCTCGCCGCTGACCGGATGCGGGAAGGTGATCGGCATGGTCTCCATTATGGCCGACGCTACCCGATTTGCCTATTGCCTGGGGCGGTAAAATCCATTATCATGTGAAGCATGACACGAATGGCTCACTATCCCGCCCCTAGCCGCGCACATATTGACCTGTCGTCAGGAAGGTTTGTTTAGCGCTGGCTGGGATTGGATCGTGATGTAACCGGCGTCTTCCTGACGCCGGTTTTTTTGTTTATCCGACTGACAAGGAGGAAACCATGCTGTTCCAGCAACTTTTCGGGCGCACCTTACGCGATGCCCCGGCGGATGCCGAACTGGTCAGCCATCAATTGGCGTTGCGGGCGGGCCTGGTCCGGCCCCTGACGGCAGGCATTTACGCCTGGCTGCCGCTGGGCTGGCGGGTCATGCGCAAGGTGGCCGCCATTATCCGCGAGGAGATGGACGGCATCGGCGCGCAGGAGATGGTCATGCCGGTGGTGCATCCGGCGGAGCTGTGGCAGCAGACCGGTCGTTGGGAGGCTTATGGGGCGGCGATTCTCCGCTTCAGGAACCGCGATGGGCGTGATTTTGTGTTCGGGCCGACCCATGAGGAAGTGGTGGCGGCGCTGGCGGCTCATGAGATTGAGAGTTACCGCGATCTGCCCAAAGCCGTCTACCAGATTCACACCAAGTATCGCGATGAAGCGCGTCCGCGCGGCGGGCTGGTGCGCCTGCGGGAGTTTATGATGAAGGATGCCTACAGCCTGGACCGCACCGCCGACGGACTCGATGCGTTTTACGAGCGGATCTACGCGGCCTATCTGCGTATCTATGCCCGCGTGGGGCTGTCCGTGATCCCACTGGAGGCGGACGCCGGTCCCATGGGCGGCACTGGCGGGCATGAGTTCGCCATGCTTCACCCGTTGGGCGAGGATCGTCTGGCCCGCTGCGATAGCTGTGGTTACGCCGCGAATATCGAGGTAGCCAGGTTTCTGCCGTCGGAAGGCGTGAGAGGTGATCTCCAAACGCCCCAAAAAGTGGCGACTCCGGATTGTAAGACGATTCAGGAGGTGGCGGATTACCTGGGCGTGCCGACCCGGCAGACGCTCAAAGCGGTGTTTTTCGTGCGGGATGAGGCGGAGCTGGTATTTGTCGTGATTCGGGGCGATCTGGAGGTCAACGAGGTCAAGCTGGCCGGTGCGCTGGGCGGCGGCGACCTGCGCGACGCCACCGCAGCAGAAATCCTGGCGGCAGGGGCCGTGCCGGGGTATGCCTCGCCGGTGGGCCTGCCCGTCCGCGCGGGCGATGGAGGAGAGGGCATCACCGTCGTGGTGGATCGGTCGGTGGAAAGCGGCGCGAATTTTGTTGCTGGAGCCAACGACGAGGGCTATCACCTCACCGGTGTCAACTATCCGCGAGATTTCCAGGCCACGCGGCTGGCCGACATTGCCGAGGCGTATGACGGCGCGACCTGCGCGCGCTGCGGCGAGGGGCGACTGCGCATCGAGCGGGCGATGGAGTTGGGTCACTGCTTTAAGCTGGGCACGCGCTACAGCAGCGCACTGGGCGCCACCTACGCCGATGAAGACGGTGAGGCGCGGCCGATCGTGATGGGCAGTTACGGCATTGGGCTGGATCGGCTGATCGCGGCCATCATTGAACGGCATCATGACCAGGACGGCATCATCTGGCCGCGCAGCGTCGCCCCGTTTGACGCCCACATCCTCACCCTGGGCAAGGAGGAGGTTTATCATGAGCGGGGACGGGCGCTGTACCGTGACCTGCGCGCGGCGGGGTTGGATGTCCTGTTGGATGACCGGCCAGAGCGGCCCGGCGTGAAGTTCGCTGATGCGGACCTGATCGGCATCCCCCTGCGGTTGACGGTCAGCCAGAGCGCGCTCCAGCGGGAAGCTGTGGAAGGGAAGTGGCGTCACAGTGAGGAGCGGTTTGATATCCCGCTCTCCGGTGTGGTGGATGAAGTGCGACGGCTGGTGAGGGGGATGTGAGACGCGGCAGTGTCCGTGCGAGTCCCTCTTGCCGACCGACGGGGGGCATGGTATACTAATGGATAGCTGGACCTTCTTCGAAGAAAGTGGGCAACCCCCACTTTTCTTGATCTATTCGGGTAGTTCCATGCTGATTGGAATCAGCAACGGTGGATAGCTTGGCCTTACCGCAGGTGACAAGCGGGAGTGATAAAGCAGGATGAAAAGCGAATTTGCCCTGGCAATTAACGAGATCATCGAGGCACGGGCGTTGCCCCGCGAGGTGATCCTGGACGCGCTACGCACCGCTCTGGTGTCGGCTTACCGGCGCGATGTCAGTGCCAGCTCGGGTCAGCGGGTGGATGTTGAGATCGACATGGTGACCGGTGTCGCCACGATCCTGGTGGAAAAGGAGGTCGTGGAGGACGTTCAGGATTCCCGCACGGAAGTCATCCTGGAGGAGGCCCGCGCCATCGATCCGGACGTTGAGCTCGGCGATACGTTGATGGTGCCCTGGGAGAATACCACCCGCACGTTTGGGCGTATTGCCGCTCAGACCGCCAAACAGGTCATCCTGCAAAAGATCCGTGAGGCCGAGCGGGAGGCGCTGTACGAGGAGTATGTGGAGCGGGAGGGCGACCTGATCTCCGGCACGGTGCAGAGCGTGACGCCGCAGGGCGTGACGATCAGCCTGGGCCGGGCGGAAGCGCTGCTGCCGCGCACGCAGATGATGGCCGGAGAGCATTATAAACCGCATGACAAAGTGCGCACCTTGCTGCTGGAAGTGAAAAAGGGCAACCGGGGGCCTCAGATCATCGTCAGCCGCAGCCACCGCAACATGCTGCGCCGCCTGCTGGAGTATGAAGTGCCGGAAATCTACAACGGGCAGGTCGAGATCAAAAACATCGCCCGTGAGGCCGGGCATCGCTCCAAGGTGGCGGTTGCCGCCTTGCAGGAGGGCGTGGACCCGGTGGGCGCTTGCGTGGGGATGCGGGGTATCCGCATCCAGAACATTGTGCGTGAGTTGAACGAAGAAAAGATCGACGTGATCGAGTGGAGTAACGATCCGGCCACTTTCATCACCAAAGCGCTGAGTCCGGCCCGGGTGAGCGGGGTGTTCCTGGACGAGTACGCGGATACCGGGCGGGGTGGCCTGGGCACGGCGACCGTCATCGTCCCTGATGATCAGCTCTCGCTGGCTATTGGCCGCGAAGGACAGAATGCCCGCCTGGCGGCCAAGCTGACCGGCTGGCGCATTGACATCAAGAGCGTGACCGAGGCCGCCACCGAGGCGATTGCCCTCGCTGACCAGGAACCGTTGGCTTCGGTAAACAAAGCCAATGAGGCGCTGGTAGCGGAAGTGCAACGGATCCTCGCCAAGCGAGAGGCGGGCCGTCCGATCATGCCGGAAGAATTCCAGACGCTGACGCAGTATGCCCGGCTGGCTGAGCAGGCCCTGTTGGAAGAGCGGCGGCAGGTGAATAAGGCGTACCAGGAGCATTTGCAGGCCATCCGGGAGACATTGCCAGCGGCGGCATTTGTGATGCCCATATCGGCCCTCGATTTGCCCGCCCCGTTTGTCAAGAGCCTGTCGTCGCGTTTTGAATCCGTGGGCGAGGTGATGCTGTACATGCAGGTGGACGAGAGCCGCGTGGAGAAGGCCCTGGCGCGTCTTGCCCAGGAAGATGCGCTCGATCAGGTGCGGGAAGCCCTGGAGATACTATCGATTCCGGAAGTTGTTGAGGAAAAAACAGCCGAGGCAGTGGCAGAAGCCCCTGAGGTGGAAGCGGAACTCGTTGCCCAGGCGGTGGAAGCGCCAGAAGCGGCCCAGTTACCTGAGCCGACGGTGGAAGAACCAGTGCCCCCGGCCATCCTGGAAGCGGAACCCGTCGCTATCCTGGGTGAGGAAGAGGTCCCACCAGCGATTGTCGAGCCGGGGCCGGAACCCGAGCCGGAATTGGAGCCGGCCCGGTTCACGCCGCCGCCTCAGCCCGAATTTGTTTCATATCCCTTTGATGAGGTGGAAACGCTCGAATTTGAGGATGATGAATTCGAGGGAGGGCCTGCCAAGGGCCGGAAGCGGAAGAGCAAAGAGCGGCGTCGGCAGCTGGTCTATGACGAGGAAGTCGGCAAGGTGGTCGCCAAGCGGAAGCGTAAGGGCAGCCGGAGGCGCGGTGACTATTGGGATGAGGAGGATTTTTAGGAAAGCGCATGGCTCGTCGGAAGCAGGCTGGCCGTCGGAAACATGTCCCCCAGCGAATGTGCGTGGTGTGCCGGCAGGTGGGGGATAAACGGTCGCTCATCCGGCTGGTCAGTGACCCGGAGGTAGGGGT
>DAOTXK010000048.1:0-7458 GCA_034435395.1 Anaerolineae bacterium
GGCGACCGGGTCACCATCGGCCTGCCCGCCGTGCAGGAAGAGCTGCTCAGGCAGCTTCACGCCACCGGCAAGCCGATGGTCCTGGTGCTGCTCAACGGCAGCGCGCTCGGCGTGGCCTGGGCGGACGCCCACCTGCCAGCCATTGTGGAGGCCTGGTACCCCGGCGAGGAGGGCGGCACGGCGGTGGCCGATGTCCTCTTTGGCGATTACAACCCCGGCGGTAAGCTGCCGGTCACGTTTTACCGGTCGGAGGCGGACCTGCCGGACTTCCGCGACTACAACATGGAGGCGGGGCACACCTACCGCTACTTCACCGGCCAGCCGCTGTACCCCTTCGGCTACGGCCTGAGCTACACGGCCTTCGCCTACCGTAATCTCCGGTTGAGCGCGGCGGCCATCGCCCCGGACCAGTCGCTGACGGTCAGCGTGGAGGTGCAGAACACCGGCAGCCGCGCCGGGGATGAGGTGGTGCAGGTCTACGTCCGGGATGTGGAGGCGTCGGTCCCCGTCCCGATCCGGCAGCTGGCCGGGTTTGCCCGCGTGCACCTGGCCCCCGGCGAGGCCAGGACCGTGACCTTCACCATTGAGCCGCGTCAGCTGGCGGTGATCGATGACGCCGGTCGGCGGGTGGTGGAGCCGGGCGAATTCCAGATCACCGTCGGCGGCGGCCAGCCCATCGACCCGGTGGCCCAGGTCCTGACGGCCACCGTGACCGTGCGACCAGCGTGAAATGGCCGCAGAAGGGGAGCGGGTCGGCGGCCCGCCCTCCTCATCAGGCGGTCAGGAACCCTGGCGGGAGATTCTGTTAATACCCTTTTAAGCGTTCTGCGCCATGATTTAAGGCCCGCTTAGCCGGGCCTTTACCGGCCAGGTGTAGGATACAGATGGTGCCGTGGCGTACCGAAACATCAGGTGGGCCGCTCAGTTGCTGGTAGGAGTTTTACTGGGACGCGGGGGAAAGGATTTACCGGTAGCGATGGTGAGGGGTGCCGGTCCTGCCTGTCGCGCGCTGGGCAGGACCGTTATTCATCCGGCGCGGCCCCGTCCCCTCGTCATCCCCGCTCCCGAAATTACGCCGCGAATCCGCCGCTACCGGGCCATTTCCCCTGTGCGCCTGGCGCGATCAACCGGTCAAGCGGGGCACAATCAGGAGCAGCGCCAGTATCACCACGTTGATGACGACGCCCGTGTAGGCCACCCGCCAGGCCAGCGCCGTGATCACCAGCGATAGCACCGCCGCGCCCACCATCAGCGGCGGCCACCAGCTCTGCCCGGTGACCAGGCCGATGTCAGCCAGGATGAAGGCGGCCGCCGCCACCAGCCATAGCGCCCCAAACAGGCGGATGCCCGCCTCGCCCACCTCCCACGCGCCGTTGAGCAGCGTCGTCTTGTAGGGCACCCCCTCGATCACGGCCAGCCGCCAGTACGACACAAATCCCATCAGGTGGATCAGGCCGTGGATGAGCACGATGAGGGCAGCGGCATAAAGCACCACAGGGGACATGGCAGACGCTCCTTCTGCTGATTGATCATGCCCTCAACAAATCTTGACTATGACGGACGGGGGCGGCGGACTGTAAGCGAAACGACGTCCGCCGCTACTACCGGTGATATGAGGTTGCCCGGCTCAGAGGTCCAGTTCCAGCGCGCGGGACTCGACCACTCTGGCCAGCCGGTCGATGAACGCCTCCACCGCCATGCCGCCCAGGTCCTCGCCGGTGCGCAGCCGCACGCTGACCTGCCCGGCTTCCACATCGCGGTCGCCCACCACCAGCATGTACGGCACTTTCTGCTCCTGCGCCAGGCGAATTTTGTTGGTCATGCGGTTGCTGGAGTCATCCACGCGGGCGCGGAAGTCGCGTTTTTTGAGCCTGGCCGCGATTTCCTCGGCGTAGGTCACGTGGCGGTCGGCGACCGGGATCAGCATGACCTGGGTCGGGGCCAGCCAGGCCGGGAACGCCCCGGCGAAGTGTTCGATCAGGATGCCCATGAAGCGCTCCATCGAGCCAAACGGGGCACGATGGATCATGATCGGGCGGTGCGGCTGGCCGTCCTGGCCGATGTATTCCAGCTCGAAGCGCTCCGGCAGGTTGTAATCCACCTGCACCGTGCCCAGCTGCCACTCCCGCTTGAGCACGTCGCGCACCAGGAAGTCCAGCTTGGGGCCGTAGAAGGCCGCCTCGCCCGGCTCCACCAC
Organism: Anaerolineae bacterium; assembly: GCA_034435395.1. Taxonomy (GTDB): domain Bacteria; phylum Chloroflexota; class Anaerolineae; order Aggregatilineales; family Ch27; genus DAOTXK01. The sequence goes on from DAOTXK010000048.1 coordinate 2,198, forward strand.
GTAGTTCAGCTTCATGCGCTCGCAGGCTTCGATGATGGCCGCCGTCGCCTGTTCCCAGACGGCGACTTCACCCACGTACTTGTCCGCCGCCGGATCGCGCGTCCCCAGCCGCGCCCGGAAGTCCGTCAGCCCCATGTTGGTGAACACATACTGGATCAGGTCCACCACGCCGATGAACTCATTGAGAAGCTGCTCCGGCGTGACGAACAGGTGGGCGTCATCCACCGTGAAGCCGCGCACCCGCGTCAGCCCGGTCAGTTCGCCGCTCTGCTCGTAGCGGTAGACCGTGCCGAACTCGGCCAGCCGCAGCGGCAGATCGCGGTAGGAGCGCAGCTCGCTCTTGTAGATCATGCAGTGATGCGGGCAGTTCATCGGCCGGAGCAGGAACTCTTCACCATCCACGTCGATGGGCGTGTACTGGCTGTCCTTGTAGTAGGGATAGTGGCCCGACGTGCGGTACAGCTCCAGCCGACCGATGTGCGGCGTCACCACCGGCGAATAGCCGCGCTCCATCTGCGCCCGGCGCAGGAACTGCTCCAGCGTCTCGCGCACGATCGCCCCATTGGGCTTCCACAGCGGCAGGCCCTTGCCCACCAGCGGATCGATCACAAACAGGCCCAGCTTCTGGCCCAGCACCCGATGATCGCGCCTCCTGGCCTCCTCCAGCAGGTGAAGGTATTCCTCCAGCTGGCTGGCCGTCTCCCAGGCCGTGCCATAGATGCGGGTCAGCATCTCGCGGTTTTCGTCGCCGCGCCAGTAGGCCCCGGCTGGCTCGCGGAAGGTGATGCTGACCGCATCCGGGTTGATCTCGCGCGTGTTGCTGACGTGCGGCCCCCGGCACAGGTCCTCAAACGTATCCTGGGTATAGGTCGTGATCAGGGGCGGCTCGTCGACCGGATTACCGTACTCGTCAGTGCCGCCGGCTTCCAGGCCATCGATCAACTCCTGCTTATATTTCTGGCCCTGGAAGATCCGCCGCGCTTCGTCGGCGCTGACCTCCTTGCGCCGGAACTCATGGCCTTCCTTGATGATGACACGCATGCGCTGCTCGATGGCCTGGAGGTCTTCCGGCGTCAGGGCGCGGGGCAGCTCGAAGTCGTAGTAAAAACCGTCCTCGATGGGCGGGCCAATGGCGATCTGCGCGCCAGGAAACCGTTCCAGCACCGCCTGGGCCATGACGTGCGCCGCCGAGTGTCGGATGCGATACAGTTTGGAGTCCTCGTAACGTTCCATGATAGTCCTCAGGTGAGATGTCGTCCTACGCGATTGCGCCAGGGCGTCGGGGCGGGCCGGTCCATGACGCATAAACCTGCCCGGCACGCGCCCATTATTCACTGCTATGCACTTGCCAACCAGAGGGAAAGACAACCTGCGCGTTGCCTTACCGGTTCAAACTGCCGAAGATGCCCCCTTTGAACGGTAAGGACGCGCGCAGGTCGTCCTTACCGGGGGCCGGTAGTTGTGGTTCCGCTTGCGTTCAGCCGCCCCAGGCGACCGAAGGATACCGGGGACATCGGGCCTGTTCCTCGTCAGATGGCACCGTTGAGCGCCAGAAAACTGTTCAACTGCTCGTTGGAAACCGGCGCGAACATGCTCTCAAACACGTCCAGGGCCAACAGGTTGTCGATCACGTCTTCGATGGTGTCCCGGTCCAGCTGGTCAACGATGATGTGCCGGGTGTCGATGGTGGCATAGCGGGCGGTGGGCGTATTGGGCAGACTCTCGCTGATTTCCTGGCCGTAATTCATCTGTTCTTGCAGGTAGGGCACGGTGACAAACCGCGCCATCCACAGCGTTTCGTCCTCCATCTCGGCCAGGACATCCACGCTGCCCGTGCTCAACCCTTCAGTGTCGTCCACCCAGACGCGCTTTACTGTGTACATGCTATCAATCCTCAAACTCTCGTCAGAAAAACAAAACCTCTTCCCCTCTTGGGGCGAGGTCCGGTCAACCACGCGGTTCCACCCAACTTCACGCCTGCTCCGGGGGGAACCCCCACACCAGTAAACGTCTTGCGAGCAGCCGTTAACGGGGCTAACCGTACTGCCTTGCCGGGCCAGGAACAGGGACTCCTCGTCTGCCGATCCGGCGGTCGCTCCTGGGAATATCCGCCGCTGACACCCCGCACGCCCTCGCCGGGCGGGGTCTAGGGCGACGGCCCTGTCCCAGTTATCGCTGTCTCATCAATTCATAACCGAGGATAAGGCAAAGAAAGGGGAGTGTCAAGACCCTTTCGCGGCGGCTTCAGGCGACCTTGCCCTCATTTCTGGGGCGTGGAATCAGTGGGGCCGGTCTGCGCCGGCCCCACGACTATCCAATATGGCGTTCCCTAGCTTTCCGGCGGGGTCCAGCCTTCGGTGGACCACTCATGGGGGATGCCCTTGGCGTCCAGGCCAGCCTCGTAGTCAAGCAGCGTGGCGGCGGTGATGACATCCACCCCGGTGTCGATGATGCCATCCACCACCCCCATGGCGGCCATGGCGGCCTCTTCACCTTCAGTGGCGATGCGGTAGATCAACTCCACCGACTTGTAGCCCATGTCGAACTCCCGCTGGGCCACCGTGGCGTCGATCACCCCCTCCATGATCCCGTTGATGATATCCGTCGTCGCGTCGAAGCACACCAGCCGGGTCTGCCCCACGCGCCCCGCTTCCTTGATGGCCGTCGCCCAGGCCGGACCGTTGTAGGCGTACACCCCAAACGCCCCCGCCAGGTCCGGGTTGGCCGACAGCACCGAGTTGGCCAGCTCCAGCGCCCGCGCCGCGTCCTCCCGGTCGTTCACCGGCTCCAGCGCCTCGATGCCCGTCCCCGCAATGGCGTCCAGGAACCCGTCCGTCCGTTGCAGGGCGTTCAGCGCCGTGTCTGAGCCACGCCCAATCCCCACCGTGCCGCCCTCCGGCAGCAACGCCGCCATCGTCTCCCCCGCTGTGTACCCCGCCGAGTAGTTGTCCGTCCCGATGTACACCAGCGACACCGAGTCCTCCACCGGCGGCGTGTCCAGCGTGGTCACGATGATGCCCGCTTCCGCCGCCCGCTGCATCACCGGCTCCAGCGCGTTCGGGTCCGACGGCGCAATGGCGATCCCCGTCACTCCCTGCGCAATGTACGTCTCCATCGTCTGAATCTGCGCCGCCACATCCTCCTGCGGCGGCACCCAGAAGATGGCCTGATCGTCGCGCAAGCCCAAGTCCTCAGCTGCTGCCCGCACCCCCTTCTCCACGTTGCTCCAGTAGGGGTGCACCGACTTGCCGATCACCACCACCACGAAGTCTTCCTGGGCGACGGTGGCCACTCCGGTGGCAGGCACCGCCAGGGCGACCAGCAAAGCAACCGACAAGAGTAAACTTAACCGCCTCATGGCAAATTCTCCCCTTCTTCTCGTGATATGTTTTGCGGTTCACAGGATGGTATAAACGTCGAAGCTGACACGGATATTTCTTGTCCAGCCGTCACCTTCTTACTCCTCGCCTGTGCTGCCACTCGCTGCTTACCCCCTGGCCTCCTTTCTACTAAGTCGCGGCCCTTTCACTGAGCAAAGTCGTTCCTGGCGCCAATCATGTAGGCCACGATCTGCTCACGGAACTCGTGAATATCCCCCCTGACCGGACGATCGGCCACTTTGTGCCCCTGGCGCAGCACCATCACCCGGTCACTCACCTGATAAACATCCTCCAGACGATGGCTGATGATAATGATGGAACAACCCTGCGCCTTCAGCTCCCGCACCAGGTCCAGCACCTTGCCGATGGCGGCCACGCTCAGCGCCGCCGTAGGCTCGTCCATGATGATGACCCTGGCATCGAAGGCGGTCACCCGACCGATGGCCACCGCCTGCCGCTGGCCGCCGGACAGGTTCTCTACCTTCAACCGCACGGACTCGATGTCAATCTTGAGGCGGTCAATCAGGCGGCGGGCCTGGTCCTCCATCGCGCGCTTGTCCATCACCCGCAGGGGGCCGAGCTGCCAGCGCACCACTTCCCGCCCCAGGAAAACGTTGGCTGCCACATCCAGGTTATTGGCCAGGGCGAAATCCTGGTAAACCATCTCCACGCCCAGCCGCCGCGAGTCCTCCGGGTTGGTGATGTGCACCCGCTCCCCATTCAGCCAGATTTCCCCCTCGTCAGGGAGATAGGCCCCGCTGAGAATTTTCATCAGGGTCGATTTTCCAGCGGCGTTGTCGCCGACCAGACCCAGGACTTCGCCGCGGCCCAGCGTCAGGTCCACGCCCTGGAGCGCCCGGACAGCGCCAAAACTCTTCTGGATGTTCCGCATTTCCACCGCGGGTACCTGGTCGGTCATAAGTCCCATTCCCTGCCTAACTGCGGCGGTGGCGTCGCCACATATCGTAGGTCACCGCCACCACCAGGACGATGCCCAGCACAATTTCCTGGATGTAGGAGGACACGTTGATCAGCACCATCCCATTACTCATGACGCCCATGATCGCCGCGCCCAGAATGACCCCCAATACACTGCCTTCGCCGCCAAAGAGGCTGGTCCCCCCAATGACGGTGGCCGCAATCGCCCATAGTTCGTAAGCCGAGCCTACGGTCGGCGTCCCCTGGCCCAGGCGCGACGCCAGCATGATGCCGACCAGACCGGCCAGCACCCCACTGCTGACGTAGCAGAATATGCGCACCCGATCGACATTGATGCCCGACACCCGCGCCGCTTCGATGTTGCCGCCCACGGCGTAGATGTGGCGTCCGGTGGTGGTGATGCTGAGTATAAAGGACACCAGCAGCGCCGCCACCACCAGCACGATGAACATGTTGGGTAGCTGGAGACCGCCCTCCCCGCCCAGCGTAACCTCGCCCTGCCCGAGGCCCAGAAACGGGAAATCCGATGGAAACACAATGGGGTAGCCCCGCGTGATGAACGCCGCCAGCCCTCGGGCCATCAGCCAGGTGCCCAGAGTGATGATGAACGGCGGGATATGTAATTTGGTGACAAACAGTCCGTGCCAGAAGCCCACCAGGCCCGCGAAAACCAGCACAATGATGATGGAGGGCACGATAGCCAGCGGGGGAATAGACCCGACGCCCTTCACCATCAGGGTGGCCACCATCACCCCCGTCAGGGCCGTCATCGAGCCGACCGACAGGTCAATGCCGCCGGTGATAATCACCAACAGCTCGCCGATGGCCAGGAGGCCATAGCTGGCGACAAAACGCATGATGACGGCCAGGTTGGCCGGTCTGAGGAAAACGTCTTGCTTCTGCCACCAGAAAAACAGCCACAACGCCAGGAAGGCGACGGCA
>DAOTXK010000049.1:0-20717 GCA_034435395.1 Anaerolineae bacterium
GCCGGCGCTGGAATCGATTGTGTGCCCAACGTACACCTCCCAGGTTCATGAGGACGGCTGTCCTCACCCCCTGGCCCCCTCACCCCCGGCAGAAAAACGCGCCGATGAGGAGAGGGGGCGTCCCGCCGTCAGCCGGTCGGGGGTGAGGACGACAGCCGTCACCGGTTAGTTACTGGCTGGGCGGCCCGTCAGGATAAGCCTCGTCCAGAATCTCCTGGTGGGCAGCCGCGATCTCGTCCAGCGCTTCCTGAGCGCTGACCTGGCCGGTCACCGCCAGGTTGTACCACTCGCCCTGGATCTCCAGCATCCGGCTGTACTCCGGCAGGTTCCAGAAGTCCTTGACGAGTTCGTATGCCTCGGCGAAGGCCGGGTTGTAACGGGCAGCCGTCTGGAATTCCTCCGAGGCGAGCACCGAGTAGCGGGCGCTGTAGCCTCCCAGCTTCACCCACTCGATCTGGGTGTCATACGTGTGCAGCCAGGCCAGGAAGTCGAAGGCGGCTTCCGGATTCTGGGTGTAAGCGCTGACGCTGATCGGCTGGCCGCCAAGCTGGAGGACATGGGCGACCTGTCCGGGCGGGACGGCAAAACCGATGTTGTCGGCCTGCGGACAGTTGGCCGGGTCCACCAACCCGGGCGCGAAGCCCACCCACAGCGTGGTCATCGCCGCCCGGCCATTGCAGATGGCGTCGATCACTTCGGCGTACTGGAAGTTGCCGGAGCCTTCAGGGCCGGTCAGGTACAGGGCGCGACCGAACTCCAGGGCATGGACGTTGGCCGGGCTGTTGAGCACCCCTTCCACCTGGTAGGTGGTCGGGTCCCACAGCTCGCCGCCCCAGGCCCACAGCAACTGGTTGACCCCCGACTGAATCTGGTCCAGGCAGGCGGGCGTGCCGCACCAGAACCAGACGAAGCCGTTCTCCACCAGGTCCGACTGCTTGAAGAACTGCGCCTGACCCAGCAGTTCGGCCCAGGTCTGGGGCGGCTCGAACCCGGCCTCGGCGAACAGATCGGTGCGGTAGTACAGCAGTTGCACATCGGCGATCATCGGCACGCCGTAGTACCGGCCAGTGCCGAGCGGGTACTCGCCGTAGTAGGTCAGCGCGGCGGGCACGTAGTCGTCCAGCTCCATATTCGCCTGCATCCAGTCGGTCAGTTCGAGCACATGACCGCCGACCACCGCCTCGCCGATGAACTGGCTGTCCAGCACCGGCAGGTCCGCGCCGCCCTCAGCAGCGAAGTCGGTGAAGATCTGGTCGTGCCACTGGGCGATGGGGATGCACTGCACCGTGACCGTGGCGTCCTCATAGGTGGCGACCAGTTCGGCCAGCGCATGGCAGGGCGGCCAGTCAAACCAGATGATCGACAGGCTGGGTTTCTCCTGGGCGACGGCGGTCGGCCCGGTCAGGCCGAGGACCATCACTACCACCAGGAGCAAAAATGCTGCCCTCTTAAACATTTGAATCTCCTCCTCTAACTCGCACGCGCGTTCTTTCGGAACGATTTTGGGGTTGGCCCATCGCAGGTATCGATCTGGCACACCTCCTTTGCTCACCACTGATCAGGTCATGACGTGACCGGCTGGCGAGGGCCGGCGAGGCCCATCGCCCCTATCCTGATTGTACAGCGTTCCCAGGCGGGTGCTGCCCTGAAAATGCGTCCACAGCCGGCGCGCCGCTGGGGACCGGCGGGAAGGCCAAGACCTCGGCCAGCCGGCGGCCCATCTCCGCGGCGAACCTGTCGATCGGCAGCTCCCCCAGGCAGACGACATCCTTCACAGCACGTTTCCCTCCGGGGCGACGCCCAGCGCCCGTCGGATTTCAGATAAGCGCCCTGCCGAGCCAAGGACCTCGCTCCGGCGGGCGACCAGGTCGGCGTAAGCCGCCATGAACTGCCGGCCCGGCTCCCGGAAGTCGATGGCGGCGGGATGGTCGCGGAAGAACTCGCGGTGCACACGGGTCCACACCAGGCGGCAATCGGTGTCGATGTTGATCTTGGTCAGGCCCAGCGGGATGGCCCGCGCGATGTCCGCCGCGCTGACGCCCTGGGCATGATCCGGCAATGCGCCGCCCGCCGCGTTGATCCGGGCCACCTCTTCCGGCGGCACCATGGAGGCCCCATGCAGCACCAGCGGGAAGCCCTCCGGCAGTCGCTCCTGAATGGCGGCCAGCCGCTCCAGATGAAGGCCCCCCTTCCCGCTGAACTTATAGGGGCCGTGGCTGGTGCCGATGGCCACCGCCAGACTGTCGATCCCGGTTGACTCCACAAACGCCGCCGCCTGGCCGGGATCGGTCAGGTGGGCGTGCTGCTCGTCGGCCCGGACCTGGTCTTCCACGCCGCCCAGCGTGCCCAGTTCCGCCTCCACGCACACCCCGTTGAGGTGCGCCCGCTCGGCTACCCGGCGCGTGACGGCGAGGTTCTCCTCGAAGAGAAGATGGGAAGCATCGATCATGACGGAAGTGTAGAAGCCGGAGTTGATGGCGTCCTCGCACGACTCTTCGTCGCCGTGGTCGAGATGGACGGCGAAGACCGCCTCTGGATACATCTCGGCGGCGGCCCGCACGACGCCTTCCAGCGTCCGCGGCCCGGCATAGGCGCGGGCCTGGCGGGAGATAGCCAGGATGAAGGGGGCTTCCGCCCGGCTGTTCCCCCGGAACAACCCCAGAATCTGCTCCAGATTGTTGACGCTGTAGGCCCCGATGGCGAAGCGCCCATAGGCCACATCAAACAACTGGCTGGTTGATACGATCACCGTCTGGCTCCTCGGCCCATCCGCGACCAAACCGCCCCGGACCACAGCGGCCTAATCCGCACTTCCCAGCATCCGACGCACCAGCTGCGCCGCCCTGATGGCGTCCGATGTCTGGAAAACCTGGCGGATTTCCTGGCGCGGCACGCGCTCCAGACACTCATAAGCGAACCGCAGATTACGAATGCTCTCCGTGACGGCCTGCTCCGGCTCCTCGCGGTAGGGGAACAGGTCCAGCCCAAACCAGCCGTCGTAGCCCCACTCGTCCAGCCAGAACAGCAGCTCCATCGTCTCCAGCAGGTTGATCGTGCCGACCATCAGGTCGTCATCAAACATCTTGGAGTTGTCGTTCCAGTGGGTGTGGAACAACCGGCCATAGCGGCAGCAGAACGAGAACGTCTCGGCCAGCCACTCCTTCATGATCAGGGCATGCCCGGTCTCGATGTTGATGCCCAGGTTGGGCCGGTTGATCTCGTTGAGCAGCGCCACGCACTGCCCGACCGTGGGCAGCAGAATATGAGCGCGCGGATCGTAGGCTTTGTATTCGACCACGATCTTCTGCTGGGGGTTGTGATCGGCCCAGGCGGCCAGCCCCTCCGCCAGATGATCCAGCCGCTGCCGGTAGTCGATCTGGAAGGGATATTCAAAACCATCCTGCGCCGGCCAGTAACACACGAACGCCGCCTCCAGCTCGTGGGCGATGTCCATGGTGTGTCGGGCGAAGTCCAGCGCCTGCTGCCGGACCTGGGGGTCCGGGTGGCTGAACTGCCCGAAGGCGAAGCGGCGGTCCACCCACAGGTGGGGCGTGATCATGACGAACCGGAGGCCCAGGTCATCGGCCAGCTTTTTGAGCGGTTTATAGGTCGCGTCGGAGACTTCGGTGGGATGGTGCATCTCCAGGCCGCCGACTCCCTCGATGCGCCCGGCCAGCCTGAACCGCTCCTCGATGGTCCGGTCAGGCCGGTATCCCTGCTTGACGAAGCGGTCGCCGACCGCCCCCAGATACCACATCCCCACCGAAATCTTCAGCTCGCGCATATCATTTCTCCTGTTGCCCCAGGTGCGGCCAGGGCCGCCGCAGGGACAGAACGCATCCGGCCCCCGCCCGCCCGATCAGGCCCAGAACATCTCGCCGGGCGGCTCGACGATGACCGACTCCTGAAGCGTGGCGATGGCTTTCGCCAGCCCCTCGTCCGGCGACATCAGGGCATCTTCGTGCTCGATGGAGATCACGTAGTCGTACCCGATCATGCGGAAGGCGCTCATGATGTCCTTCCAGGCTTTCAGGTCGTGCCCATAGCCGATGCTGCGGAAGGTCCAGGAGCGCCGGGGAATCTGATTGTAGGGCTTGTTGTCGTTGCAGCCGTTCACGCGCACGTTGACCGGATCGGCGTAAACGTCCTTGCCGTGCACGTGGAAGATGGCCGCGCCCAGCGCCCGGATGGCCTCGACCGGGTCCACGCCATTCCACCACAGGTGGCTGGGGTCGAAGTTGCAGCCCAGTACCTCGCCGGCGGCCTCGCGCAGGCGCAGCAACGTGTCCACGTTGTAGACCAGCATGCCGGGGTGCATCTCAAAGGCGAATTTTACGCCGTGATCGGCGATATACCGGGCGGTCTCTTTCCAGTACGGGATGGTCACCCGGTTCCACTGGTAGTCCAGCATCTCCAGGAAGTCAGGCGGCCAGGGGCAGGTCACCCAGTTGGGCCTGGTATCGCCCGGCGCGCCGGCAGGCAGGCCGGAGAAACCGTTGACCACCGGCACCCCCAGCAGTTGGGCCAGGCGGACAGCGTCCCGGATCACCCGGTCAGCTTCCTCGGCCACCGCTTTATCCGGATGCACCGGGTTGTTGTGGACGCTCAGCGCGGACAGGGTCAGGCCCCGCGCTTTGATCTGGCCCAGCCACTCGTCGCGCCTGGCCTGGCTGGCCAGCAGGTCGGCCACCGGGCAGTGCGGGTTCCCCGGATACCCCCCCGCGCCGATCTCCACCGCCCGCAGACCGGCGGCCTGAGCTTTGTCCAGGGCCTGCTCAAATGACAGATTCCCCCACAAGGCCGTGAATACCCCGATTTTCATTTGGCTCTCCTCCTGATGTTGGATCGGACGTTCTACAGGGCATCTTGCTGGCGGCGCAGCTTAACGACGATGCGGTCCTCGTCCAGTTTCACGTCATCCCAGGTCACGATCGCGCCGGCCGTCACCGGCCTGGCCACGATCGCGCCGGGCGTCAGGCCCATCGGCAGGGCGTTCAGGGCGCGGGCGACCTCGGCGCGGTCCATCACGCCGTAAGTTGTGTAGCCGCCGAAGTCATCCAGCGTCTCGCCGGGCCGGAGGTCGCGCTTGGCGACGGCCATCACCTCGGCGACGGGCCGGTCCAGCGGCACGAGGGTGGTCTGCCGGTGAAGGTGGGCGCGGGCGATGGAAATCGGCGCTTCGATGAACCACAGGTGGTAGGGCCGGAAGAAGGTGAAGTACTTCCCCTGGCCCACCTTGAGATAGCTCAGATCATCGCGGATGCGCGGACTCGGCACCCGCACGGTGACGAACACGCCACCGGCCATGGCGCTGCCCTGCACAAAATCGACCACGCCGGGGAAGGGCGTGAGGCCGCCGTCTTCCTGCAAGGCGAAAACCTGGGAGACGGTCTCCAGCGTGGCTTCCGGGCCGGTCATGCCCCGCCGGGCGGGGACGCAGCCGGTGGCGTTGGCGGCGCAGGCCATCTCAAACATGGTCTTGGTGCCGTCCACGTAGGAAGCCGTCTGGAAGGCATCCTTGCCCGCCCGGCGGGCGGCTTCGGCCACCGTATCCGGATTGGCGGCGGGGTCGAGCGGGTTGTTTTTGCCCTTGCCGACGACGATGACCTCAAAGCCGAGGGCGCGCACGAAGTCGTACAGTTCCATCAGGCAGCCCGGCTCGTCGCCGGAAGATACGCTGTACAGCACGCCCCGGTCCCTGGCCAGGCGATTGAGCATCCGGCCGGCTGTCACGTCGGCCTCGATGTTGACCAGCACCACGTCCTTGCCGTGTTCGAGGGCGTGGTAGGCCACTTCCGCGCCGATGGCCGGGGACCAGGTCACATCGGTCACGATGTCCACGGCTTCCAGCCGGGCGGGCAGGCTGAGGTCCGCTGTGACCAGGCGCTTCCCGGCGCGCCACGCGTCCATGGCCGGGCCGACGGCATCCACCTCGGCGATGGCCGCCGGGTCGATTCCGGCCTCCACCCACATCTGGTGGGCTTCGCCGGGATCGGCGTCCGCCAGGATGGTGAGCGCCATGCCCGGCGTGTGGGCCATCTGGGCCACGAAGCCGCCCCCCATCCAGCCCTTGACGCTGGCCCCCACCCGGATCGGGCGGCCTTCCGCCTGGCGCTGAAGCAACTCCTGGTGCAGCATGGTCGCGTCAACCCTTCCTGAATACCCCCGCTTTGGCGGCCACAGCCTGGCGCGCTGCCGCCGCGATGTCCTCCGCCGTCAGGTGGTACTTCTTCAGCAGGTCCCACGGGTCCGCCGACTCGACATAGGTATCCGCCAGGCCGACGAAGCGCATGGGCACCGGCCAGTGCGCGGCCACCACGCGGGCGATGTTGGCCCCCATCCCGCCCTGCAACAGGTGCTCCTCTGCGCAGACGATGGCCCCCGTCTCCTGGGCGGCGCGGACAATGGCCTCCACATCCATCGGGCGGAGGGTGTGGAAGTCGATCACGCGCGCCTGGTAACCTTCTTCGGCCAGCAGAGCGGCGGCGTCCAGCCCGGCGGCCACCATCATGCCGCAGCCGATGATGGTCACGTCGTCGCCCTGGCGCACCACGTTGGCCTTGCCGATCTCAAACGGGCAGTCGTCCTCCGGGTAGATGTGCGGCATGGCGATGCGGATGGAACGCAGGAACACCGGGCCGACATGCTCGGCGGCGGCGAAAACCGCCTTCCTCATGGAGGCCGGGTCGCTGGGGACCAGCAGCACGAAGGTCGGCAGGCCGCCCACCAGCGCCAGGTCTTCGATGCCCATCTGGGTGGGGCCGTCCTTGCCCAGCGTGATCCCGCCGTGGCTGCCCACGATTTTGGCGTTGACGTTGGAGAGGCCCACCGCCAGCCGAATCTGGTCATAGGCGTTACACAGCAGGAAGGAGGAGAAGCTGACGATAAAAGGGATGAAGTCGCAGGCGGCGAAGGCGGCCCCGATCCCGACCAGGTTGCTCTCCGCGATGCCGATGTTAAAGAAACGCTCCGGGAAGGCCCGGCGCACGGTTTCGGCCTTGGTGGAGTTGCCCAGGTCGCCGTCCAACACCACGACTTTGGGGTTCTGGGTGGCGAGCGCCAGCAGGGCCTCGCCAAAAACATCCCGCAGGGGTGGGGCGGGTTTAAGCCCGGCTCGTTCACCAAGCGGCATGGAGAATCTCCTCCCGCGCCTGTGCGGCCTGTTCGGGTTTGAGCGCCCGCCCGTGGAAGGTGTAGTCGGCCTCCACGAACGAGACACCTTTGCCCTTGACCGTGTGGGCGATGATGATCGACGGCTGGCCGGTGGGTTCGATCTTCTGAACAAGCCGGAGCTTGGCGATCAGGTCGTCCAGGTCGTGCCCGTCCGCTTCCACCACATACCAGCCAAAACTGCGCCATTTATCGACCAGCGGCTCCAGCGCCATCTCGCGGGCGATGGGGCCGGTCTCCTGGTACTTGTTGTAGTCCAGGATGGCATGGAGCCGGCTGGTCTTGAAGTGAGCGGCGGCCATGGCCGCTTCCCACACCTGCCCGGCCTCGCACTCGCCGTCGCCCAGCAGGACGTAAACCCGGTAGTCGTAGCCGTTGAGGCGGGCGGCCAGCAGATGGCCGATACCCAGCGACAGACCCTGCCCCAGCGAACCGGTGGTCGCCTCCACGCCGGGCATCATCCCCTGGACCGGATGGCCCTGCACCGGGCTGTCGATCTGGCGCAGCCGCCACTGCTCCTCGCGGGGGAAGTAACCGGCATGAGCCAGCACGGCATAGAGCAACGGCGCGGCATGGCCTTTGCTCATGATGAAGCGGTCCCGCTCCGGCCACCAGGGGTCGTCGGGGCGGTAGCGCAGGATGCCGCCGAAGTACAGCGCCACGGCGATCTCGGTGGCGGAAAACGAGCTGGACGGATGCCCTGACCCGGCCCTGGTCGTCGATTCCAGGATGTCCAGCCGTATCTGGCGAGCGATCTCTCGCAAAGCCTGAGTATCTCGCGGTGGTGACGGATTCATCGCACGTTCCCGTCATCCGGTTCATGTTTACGGAGGAACTCAGCGACCTGGGCCGCCGTCGGCAGGGCCGGGATGACGCCCTGTTTGGTGGCCGTCAGCGCCCCGGCGGCGTTGGCGTACCGCAGCGCCCGGCGCAGGTGATCGACGGTCAGCGCTTCCCGCCAGTCGTCGCGGGCGACCACCAGTTGCGTCAGCAGGGCGGCGATGAAGGAATCGCCACAGCCCACCGCGTCGACGGTCTTCACTTGAAACGGCGGCACGCCCCCGCCGCCCGATCGGGTCCGGAAGTAGCTGCCCATCGGGCCGAGCGTCACCACCACCACCTCTGGCCCCTTTTCCAGCAGCGCCTGCGAAAATTCGTCCAGCATGTCCTGGTTGGATGGCTCCATGGCCTGGCGGGCGTTGAGCAACATCAGCTCCGTCTCGTTGACCTTCAGCAGGTGGACGCGGGGCAGCATGTCCTGCGCCGCCGCCAGCGCCTCCTGGGGGTCCCTCCACAGGCTGGGGCGGTAGTTCACATCATAGGACAGCAGCGCCCCGCCCTCGCCCGCGATCCGGAGGGCTGCGTAGGTGGCCGACCGGCTCGGCTCGTCGGTCAGGCTGAGCGAGCCAAAATGGAAGGCCCTGGTGGCGCGCAGCAGGTCGGCGTCCAGCTCGTCGGGGCGCAGGCGGGTATCCGCGCCGGGATTGCGGTAAAAGACGAACTCCGCCGTGTTCGCGTCCGGCATGGCGATGAAGGCCATGGTGGTGCGGGCTTCCCGGTCGAGCCGCATGCCGCGCGTCTCCACACCCTCCTCCCGGAGCACCTTGATCAGGTGATGGCCGAAGGCGTCATCGCCGACCTTGCCGATGAAGGCCACTTCCGCCCCCAGGCGGCGCGCCGCCACCGCCACGTTGGCCGGTGCCCCGCCCGGCTTGGGGTGAAAGGCGGAAACCTCGGTCAGTCCCCGGCCCTGCTCCGCCGGGAACATATCGACCAGCAGTTCGCCCAGGCACAGGATATCCATGTCAGTAGGCCCCTCCCAACATCCGCCGCATCAATTCGGCGATCCTGACTGCGTCATAATTCTTCATGCACGCCTTCAGTTCCTGGCGCGGCACGCGGTCCAGCAGTTCATAGCCGAACCGGAGCATCTTGATGGTCTGGTCCACCACTCTGGCCGGGTCCTCGCGGTAGGGGAACAGGTCCAGCCCGAACCAGCCGTCGTAGCCCCATTCGTCCAGCCAGAACAGCGCCTCCAGCGTCTCCCACAGGTTGACCGTGCCGACGATGATGTCGTCGTCGAACAGCTTCCAGTTGTCGTTCCAATGGGTGTGGAAGAGCTTGCCGTAGCGGCAGGCCAGCGCGATCGACTCGGCCAGGTTCTCCTTCATGATAAAGGCATGGCCCATGTCGATGTTGATGCCCAGGTTGGGCCGGTTGATCTCGTTGACCAGGGTCATGCAGTGGCCGATGGTCGGCAGCAGGATGCGCGAGCGCGGCTCCCAGGCCTTGTATTCGATCACGATCTTCTGGTCGGGGTTGTAGTCGCACCAGGCGGCCAGGTTCTCCACCAGGCCGTCCAGCGCCGCCCGGTGATCGATCTGGAAGGGGTAATCATAGCCGTCCTGGGCGGGCCAGTAAACCATCACGTGGGCCTGCATGTGCTGGGCGATGTCGGTGGTGCGCTTGCACAGGTCGAGCGCTTCCCGGCGCAGTTGGGGATCGGCATTGGTGAACTGCCCGTACCGGAACTTGGGATCAACCCACAGATGCGGACAGAACTGGACGATAGCCATCCCCAGGTCGTTCGCCAGCGACTTGAGGCTCCGGTAGTTGTCGTCGGTGACTTCGGTGGGGTAGTGCATCTCCAGGCCGCCGACGCCCTCGATGCCGGCGGCCAGCTTAAAGCGGTCCGGAATGCTGATGTCAGGGCGGTACCCCTGCTTGACAAACCGGTCGCTGGTGGCCCCCAAAAACCAGATTCCGCAGGAAACTTTCAGTTCTCGCACGGCTGACCTCCCGGTGCTCGAGTCCCCAGACCCATGATGAGATAATTCAACGGCGTTCTTGTGCCCGCACTCTCGCGCCCGGCATGCCCATGCCCGATTGCCCGTCGGCGGCGGACGGGCTAGGCGCGCAGGTCGTTGTACAGCACGTACCGGTCGCCCCGGTGGTAGAACCGGATGAACTCCACCGGCACATTTTGGCTGGAATACGAAGTCCTTTCGATATACAGCAGCGCGGCGTGGGGGGGAATGGACAACTTGGCGGCGATCTTCCGGGAAGCTGATATGGCCCGGATGGTTTGTTTGGCATAACTCCATTGCAGGCCATAGGCGGCAGCCAGCGTTTCCCGCAGGGAACATTCGGCGTAGTTCTCCCGGTCCAGGATGCCGGGGCAAAAGCGGTGCACCAGGTACGACTGCTCGAGGCTCATCGGCTCGTTGTCGGCCAGGCGCAGGCGTTCCAGGTAGGCCAGTTCCTCGCCCGGCCGGACCTGTAAGGCGGCGGCGATGTCCTCCGGCGCAGGGACCAGGTCGCTGGCCAGCACCTGGGAATGGGGCTGGAGGCCGCGCTGCCGCATATCCTCGGTGAAGCTGACGATGCGGCTCAGCGCCTGCTCCACCGTCGGATGGGCCACGAAAGACCCCCGTCCCCGCTGGCGGTAAATCTGGCCGTTGCTCACCAGCATGTCCATCGCCTGGCGCACGGTGCTGCGGCTGACCCGGTATGACGCCACCAGCTCGGACTCGGCTGGCAGCCGATCGCCGGGCTTCCACTCCCCGGAGGCGATCTTGGCCCGCAGGATTTCGTAGAGCTGATAATAGAAGGGCACCTTACTGTGGTGGCTGATCATCACCGGTCCCTGGGATGGTCGCGGGTTGGGGGGTGAGCCGAGCGTCTGAGCGGCCAAAATGTTATAACAATCTAATATTAGAATATTTCAGGCGGCCTGTCAAGCGGTTGGGTGGCCGGCGGAGCGCCCTGCTATGAGGCGTGCCAGGGCGATTGCCTGGGCGTACCAAACGGTGGAACGCTGCTGCGGTGCGCCGCCGGAGACGGCCAGCCGTCCACTCAGCCTCCGGAACGCCTCAACGAGCGGAGAGGCCCTGCGCCAGCGCTTTCAGTGCGCTTACCCACCCGGCGGCCCCGGACCACCGAACAACGCCCCATAGGCCATCGCCCTATGAGGCGTCTTGACAGCCCCCCAAAAACCGCATAGGATGATGTTACCGGTTACGTGACCGGTAACGGCAGGGCTGGCGGTCCGGCGAGAGTCTCCCCCAGGGATAAACGTGGTGGCCAAAAACGGCAGACGGGTGACCATGGCGGATGTGGCGCGAGCGGCGGGGGTGTCCAAGATGACGGTCTCGCGCGTGCTCAACAACAAAGGCGAAATCTCCGAGGCCACCCGTCAGAAAGTGCTGTCCGTCATCGAAGCGCTCAGTTACATGCCGCACGTCCCGGCTCAACGGTTGGGGACTGGCGAAAGCCGCACCATCGCCTTGCTGTATCCGCTGCTTTACCTGGGCAACCAGCCGATCAACCTGTTGGAGCTGGACTTCATCGTCGGCGCGGCCACGGCGGCGGGCGAAGAAAACTACTTCTTTAACCTGCTGGCCCTGCCGGTGACCCAGGAGAGCCTGTTGGGGATGTACCGCACGGCCCAGGTGGACGGCGTGGTGCTGATGCAGATTCACCTCCACGACTGGCGCGTTGATCGGCTGCGCGAACACCACTACCCCTTTGTCATGATTGGGCGGTGCGCGGACAACACCGACCTGAGTCTGGTCGATCTGGATTTCGAAGCGGCGCTGCTGTCGGCTTTTGACTACCTGGTTGAACTGGGGCACTGCCGGATCGGCTTTCTGGGGTACCCGGCTGACATGCGGCGGGACGGCTATGGCCCGGCGGTGCGGTCCATGGCCGGTTATCAAAAAGCCTTGCAGAAATACGCCTTGGCCGAGTGTTGCCGGGAAGTGCACTTCAACATCCAGAGTATGTTTGAGGCCACGCTCGAACTGTTCGCCCAGGAACCGGGATTGACCGCCATCGTCATCTCGCATGATGTGGCGGTTTTTGGTGTGCTGAGGGCTTTGCGTCATCTGGAGCGGCGGGTGCCGGAGGATGTCTCCATCATCGGGGTGACGACGGATAAAGTGGCGGAATTGCTCACCCCGCCGTTGACGGCCATTCGTTTTCCCACCTACGAGATGGGTTACGAAGCCACCAAGATGCTGATCGCCAAACTGAAAGGCGAGCCTGGCGAACCCCGGCAGGTGCTGATTCCGCCCCAATTGCGGCTGCGCAAAAGCACCCGATCGGTGACCTGAGCGGCGCGGCCGGGCGAGGAGGCCGCGCTCCGCTCTGCCATGAGCCGTCGCTCCGTCGCCCCCACGCCATCCAGCAGAGGAGAAAGGAGGTAGAAGGAAGCCCTTGAAGAAGTCAGGCGCGGGCGCTAAAGTCACGCGCGACGCTGCCCTACAGTTTATCCTGTCACAGAATGCTTAAGGAGGGAAGAGGAATGTTTACCCGTAAAACGGTCAGTCTGGCACTGGTGCTGATCATGGCGCTCATGCTCGTGGGGTCGGCGGGGCCGGTCGCCGGGCAGGGCGGCGAGCATTGGTGTGCCGGCCAGCACATCCGGTTTTTTGTCGGCGGCGCGGAGGGTGACGCCTTCGCCTCGATCGTGCTGCGGGGCGCCCAGCAGGCCGAGATGGACCTGGGGCCGACCGTGGACTACGTGTTCTCCGGCTGGGACCCGGAGCGGATGATCCAGCAGTTGCGGGAGGCCATCGCCGCCCAGCCGGACGGCATCGCCATGATGGGCCACCCCGGCGATGACGCCATCATGCCGCTGGCTGAAGAGGCCGCCGCGGCGGGCATCGTCATGATGTACCAGAACGTGGACGTGCCGCGGGTGCGGGCGCGGTTCGGCGGCGGTTATGTCGGCGCCAACCTTGATCCGCAGGGGTACGCCCTGGGCGCGGAAGCCGTCCGCCTGTATGGGTTCGGCGAGGGCGACAAGGCCATCGTCTTTGTCCCGCTGGGGCAGCCCGGCCGCGACATCCGGGAATTAGCAAGCAAACGGGCCCTGGAGGATGCCGGTATGGAAGTCATCGTGATCGATGGCCTGCCTGCCTATGCCGCCGACCCCAACCTGGCGCTGCCCCCGCTCACCGCCGCCCTCCTGGATAACCCGGACGTCAAGCTGATCGTCTACCCCGGCGGCCAGATGCTGGGCGCGGTGCCGGTCTACATGGAAGCGCTGGACAAGCAGCCGGGCGAGATCATCAACGTCGGCTATGACACCAGCCCGGCCATCATGGAGGCCTTCGACAACGGATGGGTGCAGCTCACGTCCGACCAGCAGCCGTTCCAGCAGGGTTATCTGCCCATTCTGAGCCTGTGCGGCACGCTCGTCTTCGGCTTCGGCCCCCTGAACGTGGACACGGGCGCTGGTTTTGTTGATGTCAACAACTACCAGGCGGTGGCCGAGCTGGCCCGGGCGGGCTACCGGTAACGCGGTAACCGCTCACCGCTGACGAGGGGACGGGAGACCGGCGGTCCTCCCCGCAGGGCCGGGCTGCCGGTCTCCAGCGAAGGCGTTGCCAGAGACGAGACGGTTTGACGGCGGGTCGCGCGCGCCGGTGGTGACAAGGAGGCAACGGTGGGAGAAAGATTAGTTGAGTTAAGGAATATCACCAAGTCATTTGGGAACGTCCGCGCCCTGGACCAGGTGAGCATGTACGTCGATGCCGGGGAGATCGTCGGCCTGATCGGCGACAACGGCGCGGGAAAATCGACCCTGATCAAAATTCTGGGCGGGGTCTTCCGCCCCGATTCGGGGGAGATTTATATCAAGGGGCAGAAGGTCAACGGCTGGTCGGTGGCCAAGGCCCAGGAAGCGGGCATCGAGACCGTCCATCAGGATCGGGCGCTGGTGGTGCAGCAGTCCATCGCCGAGAACATCTTCATGGGGCGCGAGATCAGCCATCAGCTGGGCCTGATCGACGTGCGCCGGCAGCACGAGGAAGCGGAGCGCCTGATGCGGAGCATCGGCTTCACCTCCAAGGTCTTTGACCCCGATTCAGCGATCGCCACGCTGTCCGGCGGCGAGCGCCAGGGCGTCGCCATTGCCCGCGCGCTGTACTTCGACGCCGATTTGATTATCCTGGACGAGCCGACCACCGCGCTGTCCCTCACCGAAAGCTACAAAGTGTTTGGCTTCATGCGCACCGCCAAGGAACGCGGCAGTTCGGTGATTTTTATCAGCCACAACATCTACCATGCCTACGACGTGGCCGACCGGTTCGTCATCCTGGACCGCGGGCGCGTGGTCCTGGAAGCCGAAAAGTCACAGATACCGTCGGCGGAACAACTGGTCGCCGATATGCAGGTTATCGCCCGCACCGGCAGGCACGTCCCTGGCGAGACGGCCAGCGCGCCTGACGCCGACTAGGCCCGCCGCCGGCCTGTGCTGGCGGCGCGCCCGTGCATCGACCTAAGCGGGTAAATTTGCGTCACTATTCACGGCTGCCCACCAGTCCATCAGAAGGGACAACAGATGGCCACTCAGACCATTTCCGAACGCCCGGTTAAAAGAGCCGCCTGGCTGACTTTTATCCGCCAGAACCGACGCTGCTTGAGCGCACTGACGATCTTCCTCGTGCTCCTGGGATTTTTCACCGCCGCCAATCCCCGGGTGTTTTTGAACCCCATCACCTACCGGGCCGTGTTTATCAACGTGCCCATCTCGCTGTTTGTGGTGGTGCCGCTGGTGTTTGTGATCACCGCGGGAGAGATTGACCTGTCCTTCCCCGGCATTGTCGGCGTCGCCTCGTGGGCCTTCGCCTCGGCGGTGGAGGCCGGATGGGACCCCTTAGCCGCGGTGGTTCCGGCCATCATCGTGGGACTGATCGCCGGCTTGGTGGTCGGGATTCTGGTGACCTACGCCGGCCTGTCATCCCTGGTATCCACGCTGGGCATGAGCTTCCTCTTGCGCGGGCTGATTAACCTGGGCACCGAGGGGACCGGCAAACAATTTCCCACCATCACCAACACCACCCTGTACCAGATGACGGCCGTCAATGTCGGCAACCTCCCGGTGCAGATGATCTGGGGGGTGGCCTTTGTAGTGCTGGGCTGGGTGCTCTTCAACCGGCACAAGTTCGGCTTTCACGCCCGTTTCGTGGGCGACAACCCCGACAGCGCCCGCGAGATGGGCATCAACGTCTACCGCGTTAAGATCATGACGTATGTGTTTGTGGGCTTTGGCTCGGCCCTGGCCGGCGTGCTGTCGGTGCTGGTTAACCGGAACTGGTGGCCGTCCACCGGCGACGGCCTGCTGCTGACCGTCCTGGCGTCGGTGTTCGTCGGCGGCACGCCCACCTGGGGCGGCGTGGCCACTGTGGTGGGCAGTTCCATCGGCGTGGTCATCATCGCCTTCATTGAGACCGGGATCATCGCGGCAGGTCTCACCGGTTATTTCACCAAGTTCGCCAACGGCCTGGTGATCATCCTCTCCCTGATCGGCCACCGCTTCAACGGTCCCCGGTACCGGTGATCCCCATCAGGGGCATCACGCGGCCAGCACCCGACCGGCGATGCTGACCTCCACTTGAGCGGACTAAGGAGCGAATGGCATGACTTCCCGAGCGCCTTTATTGCCCTACGTCACCTTTGAGGCCGACCCGCCCGAACTGCCCGTTCGCCAGCGGGGAGACCGGGGAGGGCCGGAGTATATCGTCACCGCCTCGGTCCTCGCCGAGGAGGCCCACGGCCTGCGACTCGCCGGGACCACGCAGCACGGCACGGACCTGACCATCACGGTGAGCGTCGTCGCGCCGGGGGTGGTGCGCGTGTGGCTGGCGGGCGAGGACGCCGACCCCCACCGCGTGACGCTGGCCAGGGAGGTCCCCGCCCCGCCGGACGTGACCGTGGAGAAGACGACAGGGCGGTACACCTTGCAGGCCGATCCGGTCACCGCCCAGGTCGATCTTGATCCCTTCCATCTCACCTTTTACGGGCCGGACGGGCGAGTCCTGCTCGACCAGAACGCCACCGACAGCGACGTGACCGACCGCCTGTACACGCTGCCCCTGGGCTTCAGCCAGGTGAACGGCCAGCGCGCCGCTTTCCATGACTCCTTCACCGCCCAGCCGGATGAGCACTTCTACGGCTTCGGCGAGAAGTTCACCGATTTCGACAAGCGCGGCCAGCGGCTGAAGATGTGGCACCGCGAAGCCTACGGCGTGCACTGCGAATGGGCCTACAAAAACGTGCCCTTCTTCCTGAGCAGCCGGGGCTACGGCCTCTTCGTGGACAGCACCTCGCCCGTCGAATTCGACATGGGGCACAGCAACCACGCCACCTTCAGCCTGATCGTCCCTGACAGCGCCCTGGATTATTACGTCATCGTCGGCCCGGAACCCAAGGCCGTCATCACCCGCTACGCCAGCCTGGTCAGCTTCCCCATCCTGCCGCCCAAATGGGCCTTCGGCCTGTGGATGTCCTCCGGCTTCAAGGCCGATAGCGCGGATGACGTGCTGGCCCGCGCCGGCGAGCTGCGGGAGAATGGCGTCCCCTGCGACGTGCTCCACCTGGACTGCTACTGGCAGAAACACGGGCGCTGGTCCGACCTGCAATGGGACGCCGACGTTTTTCCCGATCCTGAGCGCCTGCTGCGCCAGGTTAAGGCCCAGCATTTTAAGGTCTGCCTGTGGATCAACCCCTACATCGGCGTGGAAAGCCCACTGTTTGAGGAGGCCCGGTCGCAGGGCTACCTGCTCAAAACAACGGACGGCGAGACCTGGGTGGGCGACCTGTGGGGCGGCGAGGGGCAGTTCCACCCGCCGGTCGGCATCATTGACGTGACCAACCCCGGGGCCGTCGCCTGGTTCAAGGACCTGCTCCGGGCACCGCTGCGCCTGGGGGCCGACGTTTACAAGACCGACTTCGGCGAGGGCGTCCCGCCGGACACCGTCGCCCATAATGGCCTGACGGGCGTGCGGCTGCACAACCTCTACCCCCTGCTTTACAACGACATCGTGGCCGAGGTCACCCGGGAAGTGACCGGCGGGCCGGGGCTGGTGTGGGGGCGCAGCACCTACGCCGGCGGGCAGCGCCATGCCGCGCAGTGGGGCGGCGACCCCAACTGCACCTACCAGGGCATGGCCTCCACGCTGCGCGGCGGCCTGAGCCTGGGGGTGTGCGGCCACGCCTTCTGGAGCCATGACATCGGCGGCTTCCACCGGCAGCCCACGCCGGAACTGTACGTGCGCTGGGCGCAGTTCGGCCTGCTCTCCCCGCTGGCCCGCGCCCACGGCATGACCACCCGCCTGCCCTGGGATTACGGCGAGGACGCGCTGCGCCTCTTCCGCCAGTACGTGAAGCTGCGCTACCGCCTGCTGCCCTACATCTACACCTACGCCGTCATCGCCCATGAGACCAGCCTGCCATTGCTGCGGGCCATGGTGCTGGAATTCCCCGACGATCCCTGCACCTACACCATGGACCTGCAATACATGTTCGGGGCGGAGCTGATGGTCGCGCCGGTATACAACCGCGAGGGCCGCCGACCGGTTTATTTCCCCGCCGGGCGCTGGGTGGACTACTGGACCCACGAGGTCATCGAGGGGCCGGGGACGCGCCACCTCACCGCGCCGCTGGACCGGCTGCCGTTGTACGTCCGGGCCAATGCCCTGATCCCGACCATCGAGCCGCCGCCCTACCTGACCGACGATCCTTTCGAGCTGGTGACCTTCGACGGCTATCTGCTGGATGGTGGCAGCTTTGAACTGCGCGATACCGACGGCATCACCACCTTTTCCGCTTCGTTTGTGGGGTCACAGGTGAACGTCCAGGTGGAGGGCGCTAAACGGCGACTGGGCCTGCGACTGCTGCCGCTGGCCGGGCGGCCAGCCGTCCACGCGGTGCGCGTCAACGGTCGGGCGCTAAGCCGGGTGGGCGCGCTGGACATCGACCTGAGCAGCGAGCCGGGCTGGACCCGCGACGACAATGGGACAGTGCGGATGGTGATCGGCTGACGCGCCGGTGCCCGACGCCCCTCGGCGGGCGGCGGAGGCGATGGCTGGAGGGGGCGAGCACCAGCGACTCCAGCCACCGCGCCCCCCGAACTCAGGTGTTTATGCCAGCGCTTTGCTGGATCGCCTGCATCGCCGCGACCAGACCTTCCATGCCCTGCCGCTGTTGCTGCGTGCTGGCGGCAATCTCCAGCGCCGCCTGAGCTGCCGTGTCAATCGTGGCCGCCAGTTCGCGAATCGCCTCCCCGGCATGACTGGCCAGTTCCACGCCGTGCAAAGCGCCCTGGCTGCCCGCTTTCACCGCTTTATCCGCCGCCGCCGCGGCTTTTTCGATCTCGGCCAGGATATCCCTCACCAGAAATGTGGACTGCCGCGATTGCTCGGCCAGGTAACCCATCTCGTTGGCGACCACGCCAAAACCGCGCCCTTCCTCCCTGGCGCGGGCCGCTTCGATGCGGGCATTGAGGGCCAGCATCTTGGACTGGTCGGCGATCTCTTTCACCGAGTCGATGATCTCGCCGATTTTCCGGGTCTGTTGGGCGAGGGCCGCCATACTATCGGCAATGTCAGCCACCCGTTGTTGGATGGTCTGCATGCTGTCAACGGTGGTCGCCACGGTCTCCTGTCCCGCCCGCGATACCTGCACGGACTGCTGGGCCACGTCCGCCACCCGCCGCGCGTGCTCCGCCGTTTGCGTGCCCATGATGAGAATCTCTTCCGCCGTCACCAACGTCTGGGTCACGGCGGTTTCCAGTTGCTCGGTGCGCTGCTGGACCTGTTGAAGGAGTTGCGAGCCTTGCAGAGCGCTGCTGATCAGAGCGCGCAGGCTCTCGTAAACCGCCCCCTGCGTCGGGCCCACTTCCAGGACCAGAAGACCCAATTGTTGATCCCTGAAGTAAAGCGGCTCTACTACTATCGAGGCGGCTGGCCGCGTGGGCAGCAAAGATTCGGGGATCAGCTGGCTGGATGGGAAGCGTATCCCCTCCGGCGGCAGGTCGATAACCTGGTTGTCATCATGGGCCAGTATGAGGCGGGACCACGTCTCTGGTTGTTGAGGGTCTTCATAGAGCGAGAGATAAAAACTGGAAAAGCCCAGTTGGGGCAAATGTTTATTCAGGGCATCCACCAGGAAGCGGGTCTCGAACGATGTAGTCAGCGCTTCCGACGTATCGCGCAATCGCCCCGCCTGCCGTTCGGCCTCCAGCTGTTGTTTGATAAGGGCGCGCTGGGACGCCGCCGCCACCAACACGCGCGCCTGGTTGAATATGGTCTCGCCCAACCGCCCCAACTCGCCGTTGGCGACGGATAGGGCATGCCTTCTCAGCACAGAGATCACATCCTGCCAGGCCATCACGTCGAAGCGCGATGCCGTGGTTTCCATCAGATGCCGATTGAGGGCCGCCAGGAACTGGTGCGGGGTCCCGTTACTCAGGTTATCGAGGAGAAGAGTCGCCAGGTTTTCCAGCCGCTCCGGTGACAGCGCCGCCGCCTGGCCGACGGCCCTCAATTCGCCCAACAGGCCGTCGTGGGGGGTGTCCCTGGTGGCTGGGGCGGCTTCCGTCTGCTCAGGGATCGGGGCCATCGCCAGCGACAATGATCGGGACAGGCAGCCGCATGATTCGCGCACGACCAGTTGGGAGGGCACGGATAACTGCTCTGGCAGGCTCTCGCCGTTCAACAGGGTGATGAGCGCTTCCGCCGCCTGGCTGCCCAGTTCATAAAACGGCTGCCGGACGGTGGTCAACGGCGGGAGGCTGGCCCGGGAGTCATCCACGTCATCGAATCCCACCACGGCAATATCGTCAGGCACCCGTGAGCCGTTTGTTTCTATCGCCCGGAGGGCGGCGAGCGCCATGTAATCGGTCGCGGCTACCACGGCGTCAAGTCCCACCGGGGCGTCCCGCAGCCAGCGGTTAATGGCCGCCGTCGCCATCTCGCCGCCGACTGTCACCTCAAATGAGCCTTGAGCCACCAGGGCAGGGTCCGGGTCAAGGCCATGCGCCCGCAGCGCGTCGACACAGGCCTGATGCCGCTGGTCCGCTTCGGGGTGGCCGACCGGCCCTCGGATGATCCCGATGCGCCGACAGCCGTGAACCTCAAGGAGATGGTCGATGGCGGTGCGCATGCCATGGTAGTTGTCGACGGACAGATCAGGGCGGTCCTTCAACCGCCCGCCGACGGTCACCAGCGGCAACGAGCGGTAGCGCTCAAAAAAGCGCTCCCTGTCGGCCATACCCACGTAGGAGATGAGGCCGCCAGTCCAGACAATCAGACCGTCGATGTGCGCGGCGTCCACCAGATCGTAGAGCACGTTGCTCAGAATGTAAAACCGCTGGGTCGTGTGCACCGGATTGGCTGGATAAAACACCAGGCGCACCCCATGTTTCCGAGCAGCGCCCATGGCCCCCTGCCACATCCGGGTCTGCATGCCGGTGGTCAGTCCTGTCCCCAGAAAACCGATGGTTCTCTGGCGATGGGCCTTGGGGCGTGGGACAGCAACCATGAAACACTCCTTGGTAAGAACACGCTGCTAAGCGTTTATCAACATTCTACAACAAAAATAAAGACGGGCGGGCGGTGCGGGAGGAATATTTATACAAAATTCATATCTGCGCGGAGACCCGCATCCGGTGCTGCCGTCCCTGGCGAGCCGACCGGGCCAGGCAGGCATGGATGGTGGGCCACCCAGCCGGGAATCCACGGACGACGAAGGGCCTAAGC
>DAOTXK010000050.1:0-5923 GCA_034435395.1 Anaerolineae bacterium
GGTGACGCCGACGCCGTGGTGATCGACAACGTGGCGGGCATCGGCCACATCAACCAGCATCCCGGCGAGTTGATGTTCGTCGGTGACCCCTTCACCACCGAGCCGCTGGGTTTTGTCTTCCAGCAAGGTTCCGACCTGATCGAACCGGTCAACATGGCGATTCGTGCCATGCGAGCGGATGGCACGCTGATGATACTCTACAACCGCTGGTTCACGCCGTCCGGCTAAAAAGGCCCTTGAGGGAACCGGAAGAAGGGGAGGGACGGGGGTGCGACGCTTGTCCCTCCCCTAATAATCTGGGCATGCTTCTATTAACTGGAGTGCTTGAATGGTCGCACAACAACGTGTAGAGCCGGGTCTGGTGAACTCGACAATGAGACGTCTGATCGAGCCGCGCGGCTGGTGGGGGTACATCGTCCTGGCCCTGGGTGTGCTGCTCGTGCTGGCGATCATCTACGACGAGCGCTACCGGGCCTCGTTTGACTTTATTGCCCCTGGCGTATTGATGACGGTGGTGCTCACCGTGATTTCGTTCGCCGCATCCCTGATCATCGGCCTCTTTATGGGGCTGGCCAGGGTATCCAAGAATCCAATCATCTACAACCTGGCCACTTTTTACGTGGAAACCATTCGCGGGGTGCCGATCCTGGTACAATTACTGTACGTCGCCTTCGTCATCTTCCCGGCGCTGGTCGATCTGTTTTCGGCAGCAGGCGCCCAGATCTCGATTCGCGATGTGGACATGTCCGTCCGCGTGATGCTGGGATTTTCGCTTGCTTACGGGGCCTTTGAGGCCGAAGTCTTCCGTGCCGGAATTGAGTCCATCGAGCGCGGGCAGATGGAAGCCGCGCGATCCCTGGGAATGACGTATGTGCAGGCCATGCGTTTCGTGATTCTGCCCCAGGCCCTTCGCCGGGTGCTGCCGCCGCTGGGAAATGACTTCATTGCCATGCTCAAGGATACGTCGCTGGCATCAGCGCTGGCGGTGCGGGAGGTGACGCAGTTGAGCAACCTGCACCGCTCAAGGACGTTCACCACATTCGAGCCGTTAAATGTGGCGACCCTGCTTTATCTGACCATGACGCTGCTGCTGACGCGCGGCGTCCGCTACCTGGAACGGAGAATGTCACCCGATGAGTGATCGACCGCCCCCCAGTGATGACATCATCATCCTGGAGAATGTCAGTAAATCATTTGGCGCTGTTGAGGCGGTGCGCAACGTGAGCCTGCGGGTCAAACGGCGGGAGGTGGTGGTCATCATCGGCCCCAGCGGCTCAGGAAAAAGCACTTTGCTGCGGTGCATCAATCATCTTGAGGCGATTGACAGCGGCGACATCTGGATCGATGGCACTCACCTGACTCACCGGCAGACGGACATCAACAAGGTGCGGGAAGAGATCGGCATGGTGTTTCAGCTCTTTAATCTTTTCCCGAATTACACCGCCCTGCAAAACGTGATGCTGGCGCAGCGAGTGGTCCGCAAGCGGAGCAAAGAAGAAGCGGAGCGGATTGCCCGCGAGAACCTGGCCAAGGTCGGCATCCCTGAAAAAGCGGACAGCTATCCCTCACAGCTTTCCGGCGGGCAGCAGCAGCGCGTAGCCATTGCGCGGGCTCTGGCCATGAATCCCAAGATTATGCTCTTTGATGAGCCTACGTCGGCGCTGGATCCCGAGATGATCAAGGAAGTGCTGGACGTGATGCTCGATCTCACTAAAGAGGGCATGACCATGGTGGTGGTTACGCACGAGATGGGGTTTGCACGCGCGGCAGCCGATCGGATTGTCTTTATGGACCTGGGAGAAGTTATTGAAGAGACAACGCCTCAGAAACTTTTTACGGCTCCAGAGCATGAGCGCACACGACAGTTTCTAAGCCGGATACTCAAACACTGAGGCGGGCCGGGGTAGGGCATCCATCTCCGGTTCGCCCCGTCCGTGCGCGGCTCCGACACTGCCGGGTGAAGGCGCGCGACAGGCAGCCATCGCGCCGTCCTGGCATGCTGCCCCATACGGTTTCCATCCTGAGCAGATATCTGGTTGACCAGCGCCTTCAAGTCCCCTGAGCTCCCCATCAAGTTCCCAGGGCGTCGGGCATTTCCCGTCTGACTCACTTCCGGCGAGAACCCGCCTCGCTGTCCTCCGCCGACGATGGCGTCCATGTAGTTCCTTACCATCTGCTGTGGCCCTCGTTGTATGCAGTATGATGCTCTTTTTGTATACATAAAGCTTGACCATCTGTATGATCATATGATACGATTCGGTGGCCAGTAAAGGGTTAAATTTCTGCCTCATTTCAGACCCACGTCAGTTACCATTGAGGAGCTTGCCATGCGACTAACGCCGGAACAGGTCGCTGCCCTGGAGGAAATGGCCTACCAGATTCGACGCTTAAGCGTTGAGATGATCACCTATGGCCGGTGGGGTCACATCGGCGGATCGTTCTCCATGGCCGAGTTACTCTCGGTGCTGTTTTTCCACCATTTGCGCATCGATCCGGGCAATATTCACTGGGATGAGCGTGACCGTTTTGTGCTTTCCAAAGCTCATGGCTCTCCGGCGCTTTATGCGGCGCTGGCCCTGCGTGGTTTCTTCCCGGTGGAAGACCTGTATACCTACTGCGAGTTGGGGGGCATCGAGGGCCACACCGACATGACACGCACCCCAGGGCTGGAGTCATCCGGAGGCCCCCTGGGCATGGGACTTTCGGTGGCCGTGGGGATGGCGCTGGGGCTGCGCTACAAAGAGAATCCGCGGGCGCGCGTTTTTTGTCTGCTGGGGGATGGCGAATGCAACGAGGGGAATGTGTGGGAAGCAGCCATGTCGGCGGCGCATTACCATCTGGACAATCTGATCGCCATCGTCGACTACAACAAAGTGATGGCCAAGGGTTTTGTGTGGGATTTGATGAGCGTGGAGCCGTTTGCGGCGAAGTGGCGCGCCTTCGGTTGGGATGTGTTGGAGATTGACGGCCACGATATTGAGGCGGTCGCCGGAGCCTTCCACGAAGCGCGCTGGGTTCGCCCCTGCGGCAAACCGATAACCATCATCGCCCATACGGTCAAGGGGCGCGGAGTTGACATGGCGGAGTTTAACTACAAATGGCACACTCACGCGCCTGACCCCGTGACTGCCGATAAGATGCTCCGGGAGTTGGCGCGGAATTACGGCAGGCCGGAACAGGGCTACAGCCGCCTGCACGAGGATAAGAAAAAGGAGGCGTTTTATGGCGGGGAATAGCCCCTCCGGCGAACCGCTGGAAATGCGCGATGCCTTTGGCCGGGCGCTCGTTGAACTGGGCAGAGAATACCCTAATATGATCGTGCTCGACGCCGATCTCCACACCTCTTCCAAGGCGGGGTACTTCAAAAAGGCGTTTCCTGACCGGTTTATTCAGGTAGGCATCGCCGAGCAAAATCTTTTTGGCATTGCCGCCGGACTGGCGCTGACAGGTTTTATCCCGTTTCCCAGCACGTTCGCCGTATTTGCGACGCGGCGCGCGCTCGATCAGGTGGCCATCTCAATCTGTTATCCCCGGCTGAACGTGAAAATCCCAGGCTCCTACGTTGGTCTGCCCACCAGCCGCGCCGGAGCATCCCACAACTGCATCGAGGACATTGCCGTGATGCGCGCGCTGCCGAACATGCGGGTGGCCGACCCTGGCGACAACGCCGACCTGCGCGCCATCATGCGCACGGCCATCGAGGTTGACGGGCCGGTTTATTTCCGCATCACCCGTTATACGTTGCCTGATTTGTTTGGGCCTGATCACACGTTTGAGTGGGGTAAGGGCGAACTCATCCGGATGGGCAGGGATGTCACCTTGTTCGGCACCGGCATGATGACTGGCTGGTGTCTACAGGCGGCTGAACTGCTGCGGGCGGATGGGATCGAGGCGGAAGTCGTACACCTGGCTTCTATCAAACCCATCGACAGGGAGTTGATCGCGGAATCCGTCAGCCGGACGGGCTGCGCCGTAACTGCTGAGAACGCCACCGTCGTAGGAGGGTTTGGGGCAGCGGTGGCCGAAGTCCTGGCCGAGTCCTGTCCGGTCCCCCTTCGGCGGATCGGCGTTCCGGATCAGTGGGCCGACAGTGGCGGAGTCGATGAGTTGTTCGCCCACTTCCGCATGAGGCCCACCGACATTGCCGCGGCGGCGCGGGCCGCCATCGCCGCCAAAGCGGAGAAGGTACGGCAGAGATGAGCCATATTGCCGACGTTGATCCCATTCGGCTGTTCTCCGATTACCTCAAAATCACCGGCGTGGCACACACCGGCCCGGAGCCGGAAGGCGACCCCCAGTTGATTGGCAAACGCCTTGGGCTGATCAATGGAGCCTCCTGGACGACGCTGTGGTCCAACTACTTCGGGCGGAAGTACCTGCCAGGCGTCCACCTGGTGAACGTGGGGAACGAAGCCGTGCAGATCAACTTCATGGAGGCTCATGAAAAGGGACTTCCCACGCCACCGCAGTCGAACATCGACGCTTTTGTGCGCTACGCCCGGGATTTAGTGGACTTGGCCCACGTCGATGCCATCCTGATCACCTGCTCCACGATGAACCGTGCTTACCGACAGGTACAGGATGCGTTGCGGACGGATGGCGTACCCGTGCTGACGATCGATCGCCCCATGATGGAACAAGCGGCAGCGCTTGGCGGACAGGTGCTGGTCGTGGCCACCCACGGCCCAACGGTCAAAAGCACCCAGGCCCTGCTGTGCGAGACGGCTGAGGAGCTTGGCCAGGAACTGGCCTTCTCCGGCATTACGGTTGAAGAAGCCTGGGATCGGCTGGCTGAAGGCGATGTGGACGGCCACAACCAGGCGCTGGCCAGGGCGATCCGTGCCGCGCTGACCAGCGAAGCGATCACCAGCATTGTGCTGGCCCAACTCTCGATGACGGTATTTCTGCTCACCTATCCGGACCCGTCAGCGGAGTTTGGCGTGCCGCTGTTCACCAGCGGTCAGTGTGGCTTCGAACGAGTGAGGGAATTGCTGGTTAATGGTCCCGCACCGGGTTAGCCAACGAGAGCTGTTCGCGGGGCTCCCCGCCGAGTGGCCCGCCGACCTGCTCCCCGACATCCAGCGCCAGGTTACGGCCAGCCGACGCAAACTCGTTGTCCTGGATGATGACCCGACAGGCACACAGACCGTCCATGATGTGCCGGTATTGACCGAGTGGTCGGTGGCAGGTCTACGGGACGAACTGGCCGACCGCAGCTCTGTGTTCTATATACTCACCAACTCGCGCAGCCTGATGGCCTCCGATGCTCAGGCGCTCAATGCGGCCATCGGGCGTAATCTGGTGGAGGCCGCCCGGCTTGCCAGGCGCGAATTTGCCGTTGTCAGCCGGAGCGATTCCACGCTCCGGGGCCACTTCCCTGGAGAAGTCAGGGCGCTGGTCGATGGTCTACAAACTGACTTCGATGCCTGGCTGATCATCCCCTTTTTCCTGGAAGGCGGGCGCTACACCGTCGATGATGTGCATTACGTGGCCGAAGACGGCTGGCTCGTCCCGGCAGCCGAGACTCAATACGCCTGCGATGCCGTGTTTGGTTACCGGTCGTCGAATCTGCGCCAGTGGGTTGAGGAGAAAACCGGCGGCCGCGTGCTGGCCGCCGATGTGGCATCCATCTCCATCGCCGACCTTCGTCAGGGCGGGCCTGCGCGGGTCACCCGCCACCTCCTGGACTTGAGGCCGGGCAGCGTGTGTATCGTCAACGCTGCCAGTTACCGCGATCTGGAAGTCTTGGTGCTGGGTTTGCTCTGTGCCGAGGCGCTGGGGCGTCGGTTCATCTATCGTACAGCGGCGTCGTTTGTGCGGGTGAGGGCGGGCATCCCCCCGCGATCGCTCTTAACAATGGCCGATTTGAGCCTGGCCGACAAGGGTGGGGGGGTGTTCATCGACGGATCATATGTTCCTAAGA
>DAOTXK010000051.1:0-3868 GCA_034435395.1 Anaerolineae bacterium
GGGCGGGGCGTGGGCCATCAACCTGGTTTACACGCTCTCGGTGGGGATGACCATCGCCGTGACCTGGCCGCGCGTCCGGCGACTGGCGCGGGCACAGGGGGCATCCGGCCAGCAGCCCCCCGCTGCCGGGGAATAGGCGGCGGCCGCTCAGGTGTCTTCCGGTGGGAGGAGCGTTTCCAGTTCGGCGATCAGCGGCGGCAGGTCTTTCGTGGCGGTGTCCCACAGCAGATCGAGATCAACATCGAAGTAAGCGTGGATCAACTGGTTTCTGTCCGCCAACGGGCCGAGCGATGTAGTGGCGCATTGCGATGCGACGCCCTGGGTAGCGGCTCGTCGCGCCGTTGCTGGGGCAGGAGGCACGTAGTTGAAGCCTCATAAAACAGAGACCCCCTGCCCCAAACAACCCAACTGCGTGAGTCCTACCTTTTTTGGATCATTGCAGCGTGCTGTCAGGCGTGGCAGTGTCCACGGGAAGTGTTTCAGGGGAGTCCGTGCCAGGTGTATGCTCGCCCTCCCAGTCATCCGAGTGATCGGCTACGAGGCGATTTCCTCCACCGCATCGCCCACCCGGATCAGGCCCGCGCTGAGGATTTCCGCCCGCAGGCCGCCCCGGTGCACCAAGCCGGGCAGCGCCCGGTCGTGCGTCAGACCGGCCAGGTGATGGCACGGCTCGCACAGCCTGAGCCCGCGCAGCCGCACCTCGCCGACGCGAAATTCCCTGCCGACCAGGTGGTTGAGCGGCACGCCGCTGGTCTCCAGGTTGCGGCGGCTGTCGCCCGGCTGGAAGCGCACGCCGTAATCGCGGCTCAGGGCCTCCAATGCCTCGCGTTCCACCAGCGTGATCTGCTTGCCCGGCGGGACGCCGGCCTCGTCGTAGTTGCGGTCGCCGACCAGCCCCTGGCCCGGTATGGCGCGCACCTCATCAACCGCGAAGGTTGGCTCGCCGGGCCGGGCGGCGAGATGGATGGAACATACGGTTCCCCGGAACATGACGGCCTTCCTCACAAAAGTTATGAAACAGGTCGTGAATGCCGGGTATTATTGCACGATCTGCGGCTATGTCAATAAAGAGTAGATGCCCGGCCGCCGTGTGCCGCTTCAGGGGGATACCGGCGGCAAACGCTGTTTCTTAGCCTCATAAATGACGACTGGCGACTACCCTCGGCGGCGCAAGTTGGTTAAAGTATAGCCGGATGACAGGCGCGCGGCCCGTGCCGCACCTGAAGAACAGACAGCAGGATCGGTGATGAAACTTTTGGTGCTTGCCTCCTCCCTGGATTTGAAACAGCCGTTCAGCAGCACGCCCTCGTGGTGGCAACTGCTCAAAGGGCTGTACGAAGTCGGCGTGGATCTGGTCGTCACCACGTACCAGGGACCGGCCATTGAAGCCCCCTGGTGGCGGGCCGTCCCCAACCCTGTCAAACGGGAAGGCGATCTGTTCAAAACCTTGCGGGATGCCACCTGGCGTATCAAGGGGCCGCCGCCCGTGGTGCCGGACGACGACATGTCCTACAGCAAGCCGCCGCTGGACGAGAATTTTTCCGAGCGGCTGGTGCGCAACCTGGCCCAGTGGGTGATCGCGCCCCGCTGGCGGTTCTACCTGGACCGGCTGTTGACCCAGCAGCCGGACATCGACGCCGTGTTGATCCTGACCGTGCCGCTTAACCATATCGTCGGCGTGGCCGGTCACCTGATCGCCAAACACGACAAGCCCGTCTTCTACTATGACGGCGATCTGCCGGCCAGCCTGCCGCAGTTTCGCGGCTTCGCCACCGGCTTCCGCATCTACCAGGGAGCCGACCCCGGTGAGTACACCGCCATGCTGGGCAACTCGGTGGAGGGCCTGGAATTTGTGCGCTCGCTGGGGGCCAGAAACACCCATGTTTTCCAGTACGCCGCTGACCCGGAGATCTGGGCGCCGCTTCACACCCCGCAGGACCTCGATGTCTTCTTCTACGGGCACGGGTGCGAATACCGCGAGCGCTGGATCAGAGCCATGATCGCCGAACCGAGCCAGGCCCTGCCGGAGCGACGCTTCGCCGTGCGCGGCACCAATCTGTGCGACCTGGGCCGGGCGGAGCTGCTGCCGTACCTCTCCTTCAGCAAGCTGCGCGAATACGCCTGCCGGAGCAAGATCAACCTGGTGATCACCCGGCGCGCCCACGCCCGGGTGTACGCCTCCAGCACGGCGCGCACCTTCGAACTGGCGGCGCTGGGGACGTGTATGGTCAGCAATCCCTATAACGGCGTCGAGGAGTGGTTCGAGCCGGAGAAGGAGATCGTGGTCCTCACCAGCGAAGGGGAGGCCACCGAGCGCATCGAGTGGCTGCTGGCGCACGATAGCGAGCGGCAGGCCATCGGCGCGGCGGCGCGGGCGCGGTTCCTCAAGGAGCACACCTACCAGCACCGGGCGCGGGAGCTGGTGGGGATTGTGCGGGGATATTTGTAACGGCGGACGTCGCTTCGCTTACAGTCCGCCGATGGGCGCTGGCGGCAGTTGCGGCGGCAGCGCCGTTTTTTTTCTTGCTGCCAGGGTTCCCCTGGGGAGCCGGGTAGGCTCGCGCAAGTCATGCCGTTTGTTCTATTACTGTAAAGAAAACCTGTTAGTTCGTCACCCGCTCCAGCAGGGCGATCAGCGGGGCGACAACCTGGGCGGGTCTCTGTTATAATCGACTCACACACGGTAAGCTCAGATGGAAGCCCGGACGATGACCGACATCACTGCTGAAAGCCCGACCAAACCACCCGACCTCCCCACCGACCATCCCCACATCGTGCGCACGGAGGGTATCTGCGGCGGACGCCCGCGCATCAAAGGCACGCGCATTTCTGTGCGGCTTGTTGCCGAGTTCCATAAGATGGGCGAGTCGGTGGAGGATATCCTGATTATGTATCCCCATCTGACCTCGGCAGCCGTCTATGACGCCGTCAGCTACTACTACGATCATCTGGAAGAGATCGAGGCGGAAATCGAGGCGAATAAACTGGAAAATCTGCTGACCAAACACAATGCTGAACTGGATGATCGGGGCGTCATACACTTCAGACTAAGTTACCGGTAGTCCCCTTCACGTCACCCGCTCCAGCAGGGCGATCAGCGGGGCGACAACCTGGGCGGGGGTGTAGTGGGCGCGGATCACGGCGGCGGCGGCCTGGCCGAGGCGCGCCCGTTCGTCGGGGTCGTCCGCCAGGGCGCGCAGCTGCCGGGCCAGCGCGCCGGGGTCGCTGGGCGGCACGGCGATCAGGTGCTCGCCCGGCTGGAAGTATTCGTCCACCGCCGGAGACTCCGCCGTGACCACCGGCCTGCCCAGCGCCATACATTCCATCAGCCGGTGCGGGATCACGTAGGTCGTCTTGTCCCGCCGGGCGAAGACGCCCAGGCAGATGTCCGCCCGCGCCACCCGCCACACCAGCTCCGGCGTGTCCGGCGGGTCGATGAACTCCAGCCGCTGGATGCCCAGCAGCCGCGCCCGGTGGAGCGCCGCCTGGTGCATGGGGCCGCGCCCGATCATCTCGAAGCGGAAGCGCGGGTCCAGGTTGAGCCAGCTCAAGGCCCGCAGGATCACCTCCGTGCCGTGGAAGGGGTTGAAGCTGCCGTAAAACTGCACCAGCAGCGGCTCCCCTGGCGGTTTGGGGGGCCGGTCGGGCGGGCGCAGCCATTCACCGGCGACGCCCACCGGCACGACCGCCAGGTGCCGGCCCCCGCCGAACTGCTGGCGGAAGGCATCGCGGTGGCGGTTGGTATCGGTGAACGCGCCCGCCGCCGCGTCGAGGTTCCAGCGGTCCAGCGCCTGGTAGAGCCGTCGCCGCCAGGGGCGCGGTGGGGCGGCGTTGTTGTCCAGCACGCGGCTCTCAAACAGCCCCACGG
>DAOTXK010000052.1:0-9561 GCA_034435395.1 Anaerolineae bacterium
CGCGCCCGCGAGCTGGCCCGCGCCCGCGCCCGCGACCTGGCCCTGGCCCTCGACCTGGCCCGTGACCTTACCCATGCCCATGACCTGGCCCGTGCCCTTGACCTCGCCCATGCCCTGGCCCGCGACCTGGCCTTTGTCCTTGACCTTGACCTGGCCCGCGACTTGGCCCGTGCCCGCAACCTTAACACGGTCATCCTGGGTGTTTTAAGCCCTTTAACCGCCACCCGCTTAACCGCATTCGCGTTGATCGGCCTCGACAGGCTCACGCCGGCCGACCTCGCCACGGAACTAGCCCCTTATTTGCAGGCACTCGGCGATTTACAGCAAATCATCGCCCAACTGACCGCTGGAATGCACACGCCGCCCATAGTCAGACAAATCACGCAGGCTGCCGCTATCGGCGTGCAGATGGAAGGCGTGGGCGACGCCGTCGCGGTGGCCAGGGACTTGATAGCGCCCTGGCGGCGGCAGCACGCCAACGTACTCGCCCAGTTGGACATTGCTCAACACAAGCGTGAGATCGTCCGGGCAGAGGCGGAAGTTCAATCGATGCAGGCCCAGGCGGCCCAGGCCCAAATAGAAACCCAGGGGAAAGAAACCGAGATAAAGCGGAGAAGATCAGAAATTGAGCAATTGCAGCTGGCAAATGAACAAAGACGGTTGGAATTGGAGCGAAAAAGGCAGGAAATTCATGAAGCAAAAGTGGAACTGGCGAGCGCCATCGTCGAGCGATTGGCCCCCGGCCTTCCTGATAAGGACCGGCTGGCGCTCATCACGCCGCTTCTCAATCCGTTGCATGTGTTGACCGAAAGCCCTCTGGAGATCGCGGCGGAGTGATGAACTTTAACAAAAAATCCGGATACTCACGCGGGCGCGGGATAGACACCCCCAGGCCGATAGCCGCGAACGGACCGAGCGATGGTGACGATCGCCCCTGGGCCGTTAGTGCCCAGTAGCGGCGCGATGAATCGCGACGCCCCCCGCGACGCGGGCGTTGGCTCGTAGCGGCGCGACGAGTCGCGCCGTTTCGGGTGGGCGTCGGCATCCATGCCGCCGCTACGATGATTGATATCCACCCTAATTGGTTAAAGTTCATAATCCGCCGCTACCCGCCGACCGCGCTGACCCAGGCCATTATAGACGTTCTCCACCCCATTGTACGCCAACAAGCGGTCGGCGCGATCCCACGTCAGGGCGTTGGCCCCATCGTCCCCGCCCCGCCAGCCGCCCGGCTACTTCTTCCCGCCGAACAGGCGCGGCTCATAACGTTTGACTGGGCCGATCTCCAACAGGTCGGCCTGCGCCTCGTCCTCGATCAGCCGCTCCAGCGTCTCCCGGTCCGCGCCCTCTTCCTTGATGTAAATCTCGCCGGTGCCCTGGGCGGTGGGCCGGAAGGTCACCAGGCTGATGATGTTGCCGCCGGCCTGGGCCACGGCGCGGGTCACGGTGGCCAGCGCGCCGGGTTTATCCTCCAGCCGCACGGAGAAGGCCAGCCCCTTCTCGTCGCCGCCCAGGATTTCCACAAACGTGCGGAAGATGTCCATCTCGGTGATGATGCCCATCAGCCGGTCGCCGCGCATGACGGGCAGGCCGGTGATCTTATATTCCAGCAGGATGCGGGCGGCCTCCTCCAGCGGGCAGTTCTCCTCCACGGTGACCACCGGCGTGACCATGATGCTCTTCAGCTTGAGGCTGTCCAGCAGGGTGTAAATCTCATAGACGCTGAGGGTGGTGGCCGGGGATGGCTCCGCCCGGAGCAGGTCTTTATCCGTGACGATGCCCACCAGTTTGTCGCCGTCCAGGATGGGCAGGTGACGGATGTCGTGCTCGCGCAGCAGTTTAAACGCCTGGGAATGGGTGGTATCGGGGGTGGCGGTGATGGGGTTCAGGGTCATGCGCCGTCCGACGTACATATCTCGCCTCCTGGGAAAGTGACCGAGGGGCCAGGCCCATCCATGGCAACCCTGGGCAGCCCCCTCCTATTATCGGCAGGACCCACCCGGCGTCAAGCGAGGGCTGTCCGCCGGGCAGCGCCAGCCACAAAAAGCAGGCGGCCCCTCATTGGCAGCAGGCCGCCTGTTTGAATTGTGAGCCATCTGGATGTATCCGCGCGCTGGTGGGACCTGTCGCTGGCGTCCGTTGGCCTCGCTTGTTGCCCGTTCGGCAAACACTCAACAGATCTGTTGGAGATGAGCCACGTCCGCCCGGTATCCCCCGGCCAGCGGTGGGCGATACCCAGATCAGCTCCCGCCGGAGGCCCTCAACCGGCGGTATTGCTGTTTAGGGCCTTTTCTATTCTCACTATATACCAATCCGACGGCGGAATCAAGTACCCCCGGGCTATTGGGTCCGAGTGCACCCCGAAGAATGGCCCCCACCCCGCCAGACCATCCCGCGCCCTCACTCCTCCCGCCCTCTGACCGTCACCGACTGGAAGACCAGGCTCACCGTGTTGGGGTTGTCCCTGGCGTCCAGGCCCTCAATGATCACCCGGTCCACCAGCAGCGGGTAATTGGTTTGCAGGCAGATGGCGAACAGCTCATCCAGGGTGCGGAAGGGCTGGCTGGTCTCGTGCAGCCCGGTCTCGTCATCCCACTGGCGCAAAATCACCGTGCCACGCAGCACTTTGGGGGGCATCGCTCCACTCTTTCTGACCGGCGCCGCGCCGCCGACTCGTTGACGGCCCTGAGTGTATCACAACCCCCGCCCCCGCCAAAAAACGGCCCGCCAGCAGACGCGCCCCCTGGCCCAAACAAAACCGCCAGGGCAGGGCATCACGCCCGCCTGACGGCTGAGGACGCCTCAGCCCCGGCGCTGCGGTTCAGATGCCGTCTCCGGGCACCAGCGGCGTGATGACCGGCATCACGGTGGTGGCGCGCTTGGACTCGATGTCTTTGAGGATCTCCCCGATCGTCCCCGCCGTGCGTTTGCCATAAAGCCACACCATGCCCGGTTTGACCGAGGACTCGCAGATCACCACCAGCGACACCAGGTACGGATGGCCAAACTCGACGATGTAGACGCCGCTGCGGTCGCCTTCGAAGTACGACGAGGCGAAGTGATGCTCGTCCAGGATGCTGGCCAGCGACTGGGTGGCGTCGTGGTCGATGGTCAGCGCCTGTTTGAGCAGGATCAGGTCGGCGTTTTCCAGCGCGCCCGTCGCCCCGACCATGTTGCCATCGGCGTCCACCAGGCCGACGAAATTGGCCTTAACCTGGGTGCGGAGGCGGTTCAACTCCACGTTGATGCGCTCAAACTGCTCCCGCCGCAGCATCAGGGCCGCCGCCCGCGTGCGCGGGTCCAGGTAACGCTCCCGGTCGCGCCCCGGTCGGGCGGGCGCGGCCTTGGCCTGTTCCGCGTCGGCGGCCGCCCGGCGGGGCACCTCCAGCCGCTGGTGGATCTGCATCAGGATAAATTCCAGGTTGACCGGCTTGCTGAAGTAATCGATGGCCCCCAGGCGGAACGCGGCCATGGCCGACTTGGCGGACAGATCATCGTCGATGATCATCACGTTCACCTTAGGGGACAGGCCCTTGACCACCGCCAGCAAATCTATCCCGCTGAGGTCCGGCAACTCGGCCTCGGTGAGGACCAGGGTGTATTCGTTGAGCAGAATCTCGCTGAGAGCGTCCTCGAAGCTGCCGGCCTGGGTCGTCAGGTAGCCGCCAGCGTTCTCCAGGGTATCGGCGAGCGCCTCGCGAAGCTCTTCATCTCTGGCGACGATCAGGATGGAATCGCGTTGCTGAGTCTGGCTATTCATAGTTATCTCATCGGTCAACCGGGCACCCCATCCGTTCCCTGAGGGCGCTGTGATCCTAGTATAGCCGCAAATGGCGGTCTCAGGCCACCCCCAAACGGTCCTCCGGCCCAGGCAGCCCGGCCCGGTCAGGCCGGGGCCGCCGCCGACTCTTCCAGGCCCATCTGAGGGATCTGGCCGCGCAGGTAGGCGGCATCCAGCAGCAGCAGCAGCCGATTGCGCAGCCGGATCACGCCTTTGATGTAGGACGATTCCGCGCCGTCGTAGTGGATCAACTCGTCGCCCCCCACCTGCTGGATATCCTCCGCCTCATCCACCACCAGGGCCACCGGGCCGCGGGCGGTGCTTACCGCGATCATCGGCGTATCCAGCCGCAGTTCGACGCTGCCCTGGTTAAAGCGGCGGCGCAGGTCGATCACCGGCATGACCGTTCCCCGCACGGTGACCAGGCCCAGCACGTCCGGCGGCGAGGCTGGCAGCTCGGTCAGCGCGACCAGGTGCAGCACCTGGATCACATCGTCCACGTCCACCACATACCACTCATGACCTACCCGGAAGCTCAGATAAGACTTGGTCAGCTGATCCATCGTCGTTCATCCTGGGACAGCCAGATGCTGGCCACGATATGGGTACAATCCGGTTCGTCAACGACCTGAAGCTCGTCGGTGGCGCGGCTCAGCCGCAGGCGGGCCTGTTCCTGCCACACCTCCTTGGCCGCGCGCCAGTGAATGTCGCACACGAGTTGAATGCCGATCGGTTGCCCCTGGTCCATCACCTCGATGTTGAGCACGGCAGGCGTTTGGGAGAGCAGCACGATCTCGGTCAGGGCCGTCAGCGCTGCCGCCGCGCGGGCGCGAAAGGACGGCACCCAGCCGCGCTCGGCCACCTGCTTGCGCAGCATGTTCCGCGCCAATGCCACATCAAACGTGCCCTGGACTGGGATTCTCATGCTCGGCTTCTCTCAGTTCACTTCTTAACAATGCCCAACGCCACCAGCGTTGAGGTCAGGTTCTCCGAAGCGAACATATCCTTCGGGATGTAATCGTCGGCGCCGGCTTCCAGCCCTTGCAGCGTGGCCTCGGAATCATCGGCCGCCGTCAGCATGACCACGGGGATGTGCCGGGTGTTAGGATCCCGTTTCAAACGACGGCAGACCTGAAACCCATCCATCGTCGGCAGGTTAACATCCAGCACGACCAGGTCCGGCTGGTACTCGTCCACCGCCCGCAGTCCTTCCGGGCCGTCGTAGGCGATCACGGTGCGGATGTTATGGCTGGCCAGATTGGCCGCGATCTGCTTGGCCTGGGTGGGGCTGTCCTCCACAATCAGGGCCAGCGGTGCTTCGCTCATGTCAGGGTCCTTCCATCTCTCCGGGAGAGGTATGTCAATACCTGGGTGATAGCGGGCAGCGGCAGCACCCGTCGGGCCGCGCCCAGGGCAATGGCCTCGCGGGGCATGCCAAACACCACCGAGGTGGCTTCGTCCTGGGCGATGGTGAACGCGCCAGCCTCCCGCATCTTCCGCAACCCACGCGCGCCGTCGCTCCCCATGCCCGTCAGCAGCACGCCGATGGCCCCGGCCCCGAAACTGCTGGCCACCGACTCCAACAGGACATCGCCCGCCGGGATGTGGCGAGCATCGGTCGGGTGGTCATCGTAGACAAACCGTCTGGCCGTCGTCAGCCGCAAATGGCAACCGCCGGGGGCCAGATAGACGTGACCCGGCAGGGGCCGTTCGCCTTCCCTGGCGATGCCCACGGTCAGAGGCGTGACACGCCCCAGCCAGTCGACCAGCGAGGCGACAAAATCCGGGGCGATGTGCTGGACGACCACCACGGGCAGGGGAAAATCGGCGGGCAGCCCCTGGAGTATCTGACCGAGCGCCGCTGGCCCGCCGGTGGAGGATACGATGGCGACGATCTCCGGCGGCTTCGTAACCGCCAGCTGATCCAGCGGCATCTCCTCCACCGTCGCCGCCGGCTCCGGGGACGGAGGGGCGCGCCGCCTGTGGTGGATCACCCGCACGTCGGCCATGGCCCGCAGCACGTTGACCAGCGCCGCCGTCTGGGCCTCATGCGCCGGGTCGCCCGGCCCTGCCGGTTTACGCCGCAGCGTCAAGGCGCCGGCGCTGATCGCCTGGAAAGCGATATCCGTCTCCCACCGATTCAGGCTGGCGGTGACCACCACAATCGGCGTGGGCGCCTGGTACATGATCTCCCGCGTGGCCTCCAGGCCGTCCATCTCCGGCATCACCAGGTCCATGAGCACCACGTCCGGGCGGAGCCGCCCGGCCATCTCCACGGCTTCCTGTCCGTTGCGCGCCTCGCCGATCACACACATGTCAGCCGCCTGGTTGACCAGCGCCGTCATCATCCTGCGCGCTGTCGGGCTGTCATCGACGACCAGCACTCGTATGGTTTTGCCCATCACGTCCCCTCTGGCAGCGATGTCAGGTCACCGTGCCTGACCGCCGCGCCCGGCGTTCACGGCCAGCAGCGCCGCCAGACCTCCCTGGTATTGTAACATACAACCCCAACGCCCAGACACCGCCGGACGGTGCCTTTTGCGGTGGATGTCCGGTTCGAACCGCCCAGGCCACGAAGGGGCGAAGTTCCTTACAGGATTCATAAGGCTATCCTGGCGGGCGTGGCGCGCCTGGCGGTTCAAACAGCCTCTCCACCGCCAACGATCCACCCTCCCACCGCCAGGCAATGTCCCGGTTAATGAGCAGACGGCAGCGGCGGTCACAAATACTGCTCAATCGTGGCCAGCAGCTCAGCCTGGTCAAACCCGCGCTTGACGATGTAAGCGTTGGCCCCGGCCATCATGCCGCGCTCGCGATCTTCCTGGCTCTCCAGAGAAGTCACCAGGATGATGGGCATATCCCGGAACCGCTCGCTCTCCCGCAGCTGCCGGGTCAGTTCGAAGCCATCCATCCGCGGCATCTGAAGATCGCACACGATCAGGTCGATCTCCAGCTCGTCCAGCCGCTCCAGGGCTTCGATGCCGTCGGTGGCGATGGCGACCTGATAGCCGGAAGTCTCCAGGATGTTTTTCTCCAGCGTGCGGGTGGTGATCGAATCGTCGACCACCAGGATGTGGGCCAGAAAGGTTTCCTGCTCTTCTTCCCCTGGCTGGGGCAGCCGGAGCGGGCGCGCCCCCCGGGCCGACTTCACCAGGTCCGCCGGATTAAGCACGATCACCGGGCGGCCATCGCCCAGCAGCGCCGCCCCGGCCACGTTGCGCACCCGCTTGAGCGGCTTGCCCAGCGGTTTGACCGCCAGCTCCAGCTCGGTCATCACATCGTCGACCAGCAGGGCCAGCCGCTGCTCGGCCACGCTGACCACCACCGCCAGCATCTCCCGCACGTCCTGATCCTCGCCGAGGGGCTGCCCTAACGCCCCGGTCAGGGCGACCAGCGGCAACGGGTTGTCGTCCACCGCGATCATCGGCTGCCCTTCCACGTTGAAGATGTCGTCCGGCGGCACGATCTTCTCCACGGAAAGCAGCGGCAGCACGTAGGTGGCATCTCCGGCCCGGACCAGC
The DNA here is from genome assembly GCA_034435395.1 of Anaerolineae bacterium. Taxonomy (GTDB): domain Bacteria; phylum Chloroflexota; class Anaerolineae; order Aggregatilineales; family Ch27; genus DAOTXK01. The sequence goes on from DAOTXK010000052.1 coordinate 7,303, forward strand.
AGGCCCCGCGTCATGGTCAGCGTGGAAGGGACCGACAGCCTGAACGTCGTGCCCTGGCCGGGGACGCTCTCCACCTCGATGCGCCCCTGGAGCGCCTCCAGCTGCTGGCGCACCACGTCCAGCCCCACGCCGCGCCCGGCCATGGCGGTGACTTTCTTGGAGGTGCTCACCCCCGGCAGGAAGGCCAGGGCGATCACCTCCTCCATGCTGGCCTCTTTATCGAGCGGCGGAGCGCCCGCGCGCCGGCCAGCCTCGCGCAGCGCCTCCAGGTCAAAGCCGCCGCCGTCGTCGCTGACCACGATGCGGACCTCGCTGCCGCGCTGCTGCACGGCGACGCGGACCTGCCCTTCCACGGGCTTGCCGCGCTCCTGGCGGACCGCTGGCGCTTCGATGCCGTGGCCCACCGCGTTGCGCAGCAGGTGCATCAGCGGGTCCTTAAGCATCTCCAGGACCTTTTTGTCCAGTTCCACGTCGCTGCCTTCCAGCAGCAAGACCGCCTGTTTGTCCTCGCTGTGGGCGGCGTCCCGCACCGTGCGCTCCAGGGCCAGGACCAGCGTCTGGAAAGGCACCATGCGCACCCGCCGCACCTCGTCCTGCAGGCTGGCAGCGACCATCCCCAGGCGCGAGGTATCGGCGCTGAGCGCCCGGTCCAGGGCATCGACCTCGCGGGCGAAGACCTGCATCCGCACCTGCTGCCGCTGCAACATGTCCGCCAATTGCTGCCCAATGCCGCCGCTGTTCAGGTGGGGGAGCAGCGTTTTGATCTCGCGCCAGGTGCGCGGCCAGGCGGCTATCTCCCGGCGGATGCTCTGCAATTCCATCAGGCGTTGCTCGGAGCTGATCTTGGAGACCAGCAGTTCCCCGGCCTGGGCCATCAGGTTATCCAGCTTGTCCACCGCCACGCGGATGGTATCCTCACCCAGGCCAAAGGCGGAAGCCGGGTCGGCCAGCGCTTCGGCCGGCGGCGAGGAGGAGGCCGGCAGCGCCCCGCCCTCCGGCCCGCCACCCACCGCCACCAGCCGGGCCTGCAGAGCGTCCAACACCACCGACCTGCCGTCCAGCAGTTGCTGGATGGCGTCCAGCGTGTCGTACAACACGTCGCAAGTGGCGGGATCAAGGTCCAGGTTATCGTCGCGCGCCTGTTGCAGCACGCTCTCCGTGGCATGGGCCAGGCCCTCAATGTCCGACCGACTGACGGCGCGGGCCGCGCCTTTGAGGCTGTGGGCCTCCCGAAAGGCGTTGCGCAACAGCTCCTGACGGCGCGCCCGGCCAGGTCGGCGCTCCAGTTGCAGCAGGGCCTGATTCAGCGCTTGCAGGTGATCCGACGCCTCGGCCTGGAAGGTTTGCATCAGCTCACGGAGTAAAGCATCATCTTCTGTAGTGGGCATCTTCCCATCCCTCGGGTCCAAGCCACGGTTGCTGGTGTCTACAGCCGCTGTTGAGCCGCCGGTGTCCCCCTGCGGCGGGCCATCTCGTAGCGGATCGGGAGGCCACGTCCACCGGCGGCGGGTCGGACGCTCGCTGCGCCGCCGGTCCCGTCCGCGCCTGGCTCCGGCCACTCACTGCCGGGTATCGCCATCGGTGCCGCCCTCCCAGGTCCGTTGATTGTTCATCAATTAAACCTCAAAAACCTTTCAATTTGGGGTTAATTTTACCACGCCTTTGCGCCGCTGCACCAGCGACCCGCCATCGGCACCGCCGGGACCGCCGACCGAGCACAGCCAGTCTGTCGAGGGCTGGCGGCCCGCCCCCGCCGGCTTTCCCTCATGTCACGGGCCACGTGAGAGGCGCGAATCCAGCCCATTGCCAGATGCCTCCGCCATTCGTTGTTTCCTGGCAACGCATCAACGCAAAATTCACTTATTATCCCGATGTTACACCCAACTGGATCGATCCGTCCAGCCGAAACGATGAATAATTTATAAAAACGGCGGCAGGGATGGCGGATGGCCGCTTCACCTGTCGAATGGGCGGGGCAACCGGCCGCCCCTCGCGGCAACAAAGTCTCTCCCGGCCATCAGGAGAGACTTTGCTCATCATCAGGGCAGGCTTCCATTGCTGAACCCGATCGGACCCGGCGTCTCCGCGCCGCCGGGCGGAACGCGCCTGAGCCTACGTCAGCCGGTAGCGGGCCACCATCTCTTCCATCTGGCGGGCCATGGCGTTGAGGTCCTGGGCGCTGCGCTCCGCCTGCTGGGTGCTGGCCGCCGCCTGCGCCGCCGCCTGCCTGATCGACACCATCGCCGCCAGCAACTGGTC
>DAOTXK010000053.1:0-4953 GCA_034435395.1 Anaerolineae bacterium
GGGCGGGGCATGCCGGGCAGGTCCCGCCCCGACGCTGCCGGGAGCGGCCATCGCCTGACGCCGGCGGCCCTGTTTTCACCCGCACCTGAGTCGCCGGATTTCCCGCGTCGCCGCCCTGGGGGCAGCCCCGGCGCGGCGGTTGACCCACTCTTGACACCTGAATGGCTGTGCGCTACCATACGATCACCACGTGGGTCTGTAGCTCAGCTGGTTAGAGCACTCGCCTGATAAGCGAGAGGTCACAAGTTCAAGTCTTGTCAGACCCACTCTTATCTGGTGTGGGGATGTAGCTCAGCGGGAGAGCGCCTGCTTTGCAAGCAGGAAGTCACGGGTTCGAATCCCGTCATCTCCATCGCTGTTGTTTCCTCCCGTTTTGGTCAAGCCAGGCGTAGGGCAATCGTCGATTGACAGCGGCGGGGGAGTTCTCTATACTACTGGGAAAAGCGGGTGGGGCGTCTGGCCCGCTTTCTCTATAAAGGTTTGGGTCGGATACGCAGGAAGTGTTGTTTCGGGATGAAGGGTCTGTCCACAACGCAGGTGCGCAACCGGTGAAGCACGAGGGCCGTCTGCCCGCGTGCTTTTTCGTTTTGTTCAGCTTCCCGCACGCCAGAATAAGGATAAGGAGCCATCTTTCATGGACTACGGGATGATCGGGAAAATCGAGAAAGCCAAGCGTTATGCCGAGGAGCGTGACCGGATTCAGTTTCTCTCGTTTACGGTGGCGTTTAATGGTACCAATGACCGGCACACCGTCACGTTTAACGACAACACCTGGGCCTGCGACTGTAACTTCTTCCAGACGCGCGGGGTGTGCAGCCACACCATGGCCCTGGAGCGCATCCTCGATGGCATGATTCCCGATCCGGCGCAGACTGAAACGAAGGAAGCGCAGCAGTAGACCGTCCTCTGTTCGCAGGCGGCGTGCGGGTTGCCTGGCGCAGCCGCCGCCATCCCCACGTCAGCCGTTATCTGAGATTGACGGGCGGCGCTCCGGAGAGGGGCGCCGCTTGTTGTTGGGGCGGCAAGGCCCTTCCTTTGAGGATAAACGGCGAGGAGCGTGTACTGCTGGATGGAAAGGCGACGCCGCGCGAATGGGGGGCGGCTGGGAAACTGGTGTACACTAAGACGTTGGACCGGCGAGCGTAGCGCCGGTTATCAGGCAGACAGGACTAGGCATGCGACGTTGGTTACTGGTCGGCCTCGGCATTGTTGTCAGCGCGGCTTTTCTGTACGCGGGCTTCCGGGGGCTGGACCCGGCGAAGCTCTGGGCGACCATTCAGACCATTGAGGTGGGCTGGCTGCTGCTGGCGACGGCCGTGTACTTTGTGGCGGCCTACATCATCACCTGGCGCTGGTACTACCTGCTGCGGCCCGTACAGGATGTGCCGCCGGGGCGGCTGTTCCCGCTGGTGATCGTGGGCTACATGGGCAACAACGTCTATCCCTTCCGCGTCGGGGAGGTGATCCGCGCCTACGTCCTCCACCGCCGCGAAGGGACCAACATCCCGGCGACGCTGACCACCATCCTGGTGGAGCGCGTCTTCGACGGGATCACCATGCTGGCCTTCGTGTTCGCGGCGCTGCTGGTGGTGGAGTTCGACCAGCCAGTCATCCGACAGGGCGTGGTCATCCTGACGGCCCTGTTTCTGGCGGCGCTGGCGGCCTTCTTCGCCCTGGCCCTGCGGCCCGCCCTGACCCGCCGCCTGTACACGGCCCTCATCGGTCGCCTGATCCCCGCCCGCCTGCGCGACCGCCTGATCGCGCTGGCCGACCAGCTGGCGACCGGCCTGGAGGCGCTGCGCAGCCCTCGCGATCTGCTGCTGACCTTCGCCGCGTCGGTGCTGAGCTGGACGGTGGAGGCCAGCACCTACTGGATTGTGCTGCGGGCCTTTCCCTTTGACGTGAGCTTCTTCGTGGTGCTGCTGATGGTCGGCCTGGGCAATCTGGCGACCATCCTGCCCACCACGCCCGGCTACGTGGGAACTTTTCACGGCATCGTGGCGCTGGTCTTGCAGGCGTTCGGCGTGGACACCACGGACGCGGCGGCCTACGCGGTGGTCATGCACGCCGTGATCTGGGCCCCGGTGACGGCGGCGGGCGTCGCTTACCTGGTGCACATGGGCCTGGGCTGGCGCGACCTCGCCCGCGCTCAGGCGGCGGTGGCCGCGGCGGCCAACACGAGCCAACAATCATGAGGCAGGTTCGGATGTCCTGCCGCTGGAGGCCATGGCCGAACCGGGGTAGGCCGACCATCCAGACCTCAGTTACCGACGGATGCTCCGGAGCTGCCTGACGCCCTCAAAACGGCAGATGGGGCAGGCAGGCGCTGAGGTCGTCGCCCACGTGCCGGTAGGATGCCAGGCGCAACAGTTCCGGGTCGGTCGCGTTGACGGCCACGCGGAAGTCCGCCAGCCGAAACACCGGCACGTCTCCGCTGGAATCGCCGAAGGCCACCACGCAGGCCGCCCCGCTGGCCCGGATCATGGCCGCCGCCGCTTCTCCCTTGCCGTGCCAGGCCACGCGGATGATCCCCTCGCCGGTGCACCGACCATCCCGCCAGGCCAGTTCGTTGACCACGCAGCAGTCGACCGGGTAGCGCTCCGCCAGGACATCGGTCAGCAGCTTCAGCCCGGTGGACAGCAGGCCGATCTGGAAACCCCGCGTCCGGAAATAGGCGAAGACCGCCTCCAGGCCGTCATAGGTGGGCACCTGGCGGGCCAGCCGTTTCAGGTCGTCGTAGCGCTGGCCCTTGAGCAGCCCGGCGTCCAGGCGGCAGAACTCCGCATAATCGATCGCGCCCGCCAGGAAACGCGCCAGGTTGACCTCGCCTTCGCCCCGCCAGCGCCCCGTCCGTTCCAGCAGGTACTGCCAGATGGAGGTCACGCGGGTCAGCGTGCCATCCACGTCGAAGATGACCAGCCGCCGATCATGCGCCTGCTGGGTGTTCTCCGCCATCGCCCAACCTCCCCGCGCCGGGCGGGCCGCCGCCTGAGCCGCCTCAGTAGCCTACTCTGGCGGGGGCGATCGGGCAAGTTGTAGCGGCGACCCACTCGTAGTGGGGCATGAATGCCGCCGCCTGATCGACGGGTGTCGCGATTTATCGCGCCGCTACGTCCCCGCCCGCGCGTGGCGTCGGACTGGGGTCCGACGTTGGTCCGACGGACGGCGCATCGCCATGCGCCGCTACGAGCCACGATGATGGGCGGGTCAGTTCAGGGCATCGCCGGTGGAACCTGGCTCCTCAGCATCGGCGAGGGTGTCCGTCAACGAAGGCATGGGGAGGGCTTTTTTGTCCCGTCGCCGGGGTTGGCGGGGCGGCGGCGCTTCCACCTGGCCGATCTTCTTCAGGGCCGCCGCCGCTGACACGATCTCGCTGCCGATGCCCAACGCTTTCTCCGGCAGGCCAAAGGCCAGCCCCATCAGCTGCGTGAAGTACAACACCGGCAGGTAAAAGTTGGTGCCGAACATGCGGTTCACCGGCGGCTGATAGGCGTCCAGGTTGAGCTGGCACATCGGGCACAACGTCACGATCAGATCAGCCCGATATTCGGTGGCGTTGTGCAGCAGACGGCGGATCAACTCAAAGGCCGTCTGCTCGCTGATCTGGGTCATGTGCCCGCCACAGCAGTGGGTCTTCAGCGGAAAGTCCACCACCGTCGCCCCCAGCGCATCCATCAGCTCATCCAGATGAGTGGGATATTCGGGGTTGTAGTCGGTGTCCGGTCGGGTGAGCAGGCACCCGTAGTACGGCGCTACCCGCAGTCCGGTGAGCGGGCGCGCGACCCTGGCCCGCACGGCCTCAACGCCGACATCTTCGGTGACGATATTCAGCAGGTGGCGGACGCGCACGGTGCCGGGTCGATAGCTCAGCCCGCCCGCCGCCAGCGCCTGACTCACCTGGGTATTAAGCTCAGGATATTTCCCCATGTAGCTGTCGGTCTTACGCAGGTTCAGGAAGCAGGCGCTGCACGGGGAGACCAGGTCCGCTGCGCCCTGCGCCGCCGCCAGCGACAGGTTGCGGGCCACCAGGCTATAGGCCGGGAGCGGGTTCACGCTGAAGTATTCAGTCGCGCCGCAGCAGTTCCAGTCATCCACCTCCTGAAATTTCAGGCCCAAAACCTCGCTGACCAGCCTGATGGACGCATCGTAGGCGTGGGCGGCGACATGCAGCGAGCAACCTGGATAGTAGGCGTAATGCCCGGTTGTCTGGCTCATCTCACACCTCCTGCTGCGCGGCGATCCGTTTGGCCTCGGTGAGGATCGCGGTCAACTGCGGGATGTTGCGGATGCGGACCGGCGTCGGGCGGAGGCGGCCTTTGGTTAACATCTGAAAGCCCAGGCCGCTCTTCCCCACCATCTTGAGCGGGTGGTGGGTCAGGTGGTAACGTGTCGCCAGCCCGAACTCAAAAGCGCGCCCGTACTGCTCGACATAGCCGATAAAACTGTTCGACCAGTCGGCGTGGCTGTCTTTATGGTGCAGCCCCTTCTCAATGGCCAGCCGTTTGAGGGTGTACATGAAGTCCGTGATGGGGATGTTTTGGGGGCAACGCACCATACAGTAGTAGCAGGAAACGCAGTACCAGGGCGTGTTGCTGCTGAGCACCTCTTCGTCCATACCGGCCTTCAGCATGGCGAACAGGCGGCACGGCGTGGTATCCATGTCAGGGGCGGATGGACACGAGCCGCCGCAGGTGCCGCATTGCAGACACCTGGCCAGGGCCTCTCCCCCTGGCGTGATCGCCATGGCCAGCTGGAGCAGACTACGCTCGTTCACACGCGCTTGCATCATGGAGCCTCCTTCGCTGGTTTGTTGAGGCGGCCATCGCGCCGATGAGCCTTGCCTCTCACCTATCAGGGTAGCGGGGGAGGGTGACAAACACGGTCGCCGGGCGGTGACAAATGGGTAACAAAAGCCGGGTAGAGGTGAGGAATCTGCGGGCCTGGGGGTGGCGT
>DAOTXK010000054.1:0-17786 GCA_034435395.1 Anaerolineae bacterium
GGGCCCCCCCGGGGCGGCGGGCGGGGCGGGCGGTGGCCGACATCCTGAAGGCCTACCCGGTCATGGTGGGCGGGCAGCTGCGGGCCGTCCGCCCCCACGACCTGCGCCGGACCTACGCCCGGCTGCTGCGCGACGCCGGCGTGCCGCTGGACGCCATCCAGCAGAACCTGGGCCACGCCGATCTCAAAACCACCCAGGGGTACATCGGGGTGCTGGACGCCAGCGACCGGCAGCCGCCGCGCATCCTGGACTTCCGGCTGAACGGCCTGCCCCGGCGGCCGGCGGGAGGTATATAAAACCCTGCGGCGCGAGATGGCCGGGAAGCCGAAACAGGTTAGAGTACCCATTTCCCAAAACAGGGGCCCTGCCGGCCATTCTGGCGCGTTTGGGAGCCGGTTGGGGGACCGGCGGGGAACCGAAGCACTCCCGCCGAACGCGGCGGTTCTCCTGCCAAACGTCAACAATTTGTTGCGTCGCGCCACTGCCCCGCCGGACCTGTCAGCGCCATGACCACCCACGCCGGTACCGGCGTGGAGTTCACGCTCGGCGGTCGGCGGCTGTTCGGCAAGGAGCCAGTCGCTCCTATCTTCGGGGAGCTGGGTCTGCCCCCGGAAGCCGACATGATGGAAGCCTATGCCGTGGCTAGCCTGATGGTCACTCAGAGCGGCTATCACATCAACCACGTCGGCAACCGCAACTTGGAGGTCCCGGAACAAAACCCGGGGGATCGGTACTGTTGACATCGGTAGCCGGCGTGAGTACTCTGAGCTACATACTGGCATTTCGTCTGGGGGTCGGGGTCTCTGGCAGGCCACGTTTCTTGAGCCGCAAGGACACCAAGCATGAATATTCCGTTTTCGGACATTCCAGCCGATGCTGTGCTGCGTCATCTTGAAGCTGCATTCCTTAATCTGGAGGAGGCCCGTAGAACGGCGGCGCGTGCTGATATTCGAGAACACTATTTTGAAATCGAGCGGCTCTGCCAGGTCGCCATCGCGCTGACCGTAGCTGCCAAAAGGCTCGTCGATGGACACCCCGACGATGTACATAGCCGTATCACCGTAGCCTTAAAGGAGCTCTCCGAAATCCAATCGCGGCTGGAAACGTGATTGATCACTGGAGCATGAAACCGTGAGTTCTACGCCCCGCTTTCGACGCCCGACTTTCCTGTCGTTCTCGCCCCCAGACATCACCGAAGAAGAGATCGCCGCCGTAGCGGATACCCTCCGATCAGGTTGGATCACGACAGGCCCCAAGACCAAACAGTTCGAGCGGGAGTTTGCGGCCTATCTGGGTGCGGAGAGCGCGCTGGCCATCAATTCCTGCACTGGGGCGCTGCATATCGCGCTGGTAACGCTGGGCATCGGGCCGGGCGATGAAGTCATCACCAGCCCGATGACGTTCTGCTCGACCGTCCATGTGATCGAGCATGTGGGGGCGAGGTCCGTCCTTGTTGATGTGGAACCAGACACGCTCAATTTGAACCCGGCCCTGGTGGCAGAAGCCATCACGCCGCATACGAGAGCGATTATCCCGGTGCACTTCGCCGGACACCCGGTGGACATGGCTCCGTTGGTCGAGTTGGCGACAGCCCATGACCTCTCCATCGTCGAAGATGCCGCCCACGCGCTCCCGGCGGCCTACAACGGCCAGATGATCGGCACCATCGGCGATCTGACAGCCTTCAGTTTTTACGCAACCAAAAACCTGACCACTGGTGAAGGGGGCATGTTGACCGGATCGCCGGGGTTGATCGAACGGGCGCGGGTGCTGAGCCTGCATGGCATGAGCCACGATGCCTGGAAGCGTTACGGTGTCGGCGGTTCGTGGTATTACGACGTGGTCGCCGAGGGCTTCAAGTACAACATGACCGACATCCAGGCGGCCTTGGGACTGGTGCAGTTACGGCGACTGGAGCATATGCAGGCCCGTCGGCAGGAGGTGGTGGCTCGCTATGACGAAGCATTTGCCGGCGTCGGCGAGCTCCAGATCCCCGCCCGGCGGCCCAACGTGGAGCACGCCTGGCACCTCTACGTGCTGCGGCTGAACCTGGAGCGGCTGACCATTGACCGGGCACAATTCATCGAGGAACTGGCGGCGCGCAACATCGGGGCCAGCGTGCACTTCATCCCTGTGCATCTGCATCCCTACTACCGGGACAAGTATGGCTGGGGGCCGGAGGATTTCCCGGTTGCCTACGGCGAATACCAGCGCACGCTTTCGCTCCCCCTCTGTTCCCGGCTGTCCAATGATGATGTGGATGATGTGATCGCTGCGGTGGCAGATATCGTGAGCATTTATCGGTGCTGAGGCCATGAAGCGAATATTCGATCTGTTGGTGAGCACCCTGGTCCTGGTAGCACTTTCCCCGATAATGCTGGTCATTGCGCTGGCCGTGCGACTCGACTCTCCCGGTCCCATCTTCCACCAGGCCAGGCGCGTCGGGCAGCAGGGAAAGCTCTTTACGCTCTACAAGTTCCGCTCCATGGTGGCGGACGCCGATCAGCAAGGGCCTGGCATTACGACAGCGGGTGACGTGCGTGTGACACGGGTGGGACGGGTGCTGCGGCGGGCCAAGCTGGACGAACTGCCGCAGCTGTTTAATGTACTGCGCGGGGAGATGAGTCTGGTGGGGCCACGGCCAGAGGACCCGCGTTACGTGGCGCTCTATACGCCGGAGCAGCGCGAGGTACTCCAGGTGCGGCCTGGGATTACCAGCCCAGCGTCCGTCTACTACCGGAACGAAGAAGCGGTATTGGCGGGAGATGACTGGGAGAAGACTTATGTCGAGGAGGTCATGCCGGCCAAGCTGATGGTTGACCTGGAATATGTGCGGAGCACTGGTCTCTGGCGAGACGTTGTGATCCTGTGGCGGACGTTCGTCGCGCTGTGGCGCTGAAAGACACTGCATCTATGATGGTGACCATGCGGTCAAGTCGATAACGTATTCGTTCATCCAGCGACCTTCTGGCGTCACATATGTCCGCGCAATTTCAAATCCCAATTTGTGGTAGAACCGGTTAGTCCGCTCGTTATTGTCTCGGTCGGTGGTTAACGAGACAGACATGATTCCCTGCCGATGCATCGCAGTTAGAAACTGATTCACCAGAAGCTGACCGATTCCTTGTCCCATACTATCCGGCAGTACAGCGATGGACATCAGAAGCGCCTGCGCTGCCGCTGTCTGCACTCGCCTCGAATATGTAAATGCTCGCAACAAGCGGGGAACAACGGTAGGGTGACGAATGACCACTGGTATCGACACCAGGGCGAAGTTGAACCAGTTCTGCCGCGCTAAACGTCCATAGAAATTACTTTGTTCTGTCACACCGACAACGAAACCAAGGATTACGTGGCTGGTTTCGTCCAGGGCCACGAATGCCACGTGATCGGGGCTTTTCAGGATTTCCCCGTAAAGCAACCGCAGAAATCTTGGGCCCATGAATGTAAGGAAGAATCCCGCAAAGCTCTGCAAGTGCACCTGCACGACTTGGTCAACATGGGCCGTTTTCATCGGGACAATAACAGTGCCCCGTTTAGTTGTCGGCTCTATCCCTCCAACCTGCATATCCTCACATTCACTTGCTCACAATGCCGCGCTCTTGCAGCAGATGTTCGTATGTGACAATCAACCTCTGAAAACAGACACGTTCGTCGAAGTGTTGCTGTGCGTGGGCTCGTGCGGCTCTTCCCAAGCGATGTGCCAGGTCAGGATTGTCCAGAAGAGTGGACACAGCCCGCACCAAGCTGTTGGGGTCGCGCACGGGAACGAGCAGGCCGGTCGCATCTTTGATGATCACCTCCTGGCAACCACGTATATCTGTGGCGACAATAGCTTTGCCCATGGCAGAGGCTTCCATCAGGCTGCGCGGCATGCCTTCGTGGTGGGAGGGGAAGACCAGAATATCCATGGCGGCGTAGAGCTTTGGCATGTCTTGTCGGAATCCTAGATAACTGACATAGGATTGCATGTCCTCGGTGATGATATCATCGACGCCCAGGCCTCCTACTTTGTCGGTTTCCTGTCGTCCGATGATCCAAAACCTGGTTGCAGGATAGTTTTGGTGGACGCAGCGGGCCATTTCTGTGAACTCATGGTACCCTTTTTCCGCCAACAAACGACCGACAATACCGATGACCTTCTCCTGATTCGTGACGCCCAAAGCTTGCCGGGTGGCCTCGGCTTCCTGTTGCGTGATGACCGTAGGGCCGAATTGGCATAGGTCGATCCCATTGCCCAGATAGCCAAGTTTCTCCACACGACAGATGTTCTGCTCGACCAGGATAGCCATGTCCTGACGGCTTTGCGAGAGCATATAATCGCCAAGAGTCGCCCCCACTTTTTCGCTTATCCACCACAGCCATCGGCTTCGCCAAGACATACCCTCGTGTAGCAGTAGGCCATGCACAGTGTGTACGATGCACGGCACACCGACTAGCCGTGCCGCCAGTCGACCCAGAAGCCCTGGCTTGACGCTGTGCGTATGCACAATGTCAAAGCGCTCCTTTCGGAAGATTCCGGCAAGTTGGAGGATAGTGCGTAGATCGTCCCAGGGCCGGATGTCACGGCTCATAGGAACTGTACGAACAGGGATGCCTTCCGGCGTAACGCCATCGCTTGCCACTAGAGAGCCAGGGGGGCAAACGGCCATAACGTCGTACCCCTGGTTCCGCAGGTAGAGCAGCTGGTTCTTGAGGTGTACGCGCACCCCCACATCGACATTAATGAAATGAACTACGCGAGTCATTGCTCCTTACCGGTGTCAGATGCTTTTTCAATAACGTATAGGTTTACAGTATCGGGCATTAGTTGCGAAATATGTACTCAGGGAAAATTTTTCCCTTTAACCATTCGGCTGTTTTCTCTCGCACATACTGATAGAATGCAGTCCGGCGCTTTCTCAAAATATCTTCGTGATACTCCCGCGCCTTATCAAGATTGCGTGACGACATCCTTGCCATTCTTGCGGGATTGGTGACTACTTCGCGGATTTTCCGGGCCAGGGCAACAGCATCATCAGGGGGAACAAGGTCTTCATCCGGTAGCAGCTCTGGAATACCTCCCACTGTAGAGCCAATGCAGGGCAACGCTCGCGCCATCGCTTCAATCATGGCCCGGGGCAATCCATCCACGCGTGAGGGCAGCACGAAGAGGTCAGCCTGATCCAGCAGGATACGCACAGGCTCTCCGGCAGGAAGATTGCCTGTGAAGCATATCCGCTGTTCATCCAACCCCAGTGCCGCAGCCCGCCATTCCAGTGCTGATCTGTGCTGACCACCGCCAACTAACACGACTTGCAGATCCAGTCCGGCTCGAACGCAAGCACTCACTGCTTCGATCAGTATGTCGGGCCCCTTGGCAAGGTGAGCCAGCGACCCTACTGTGATAAGTGTGAACCTTCCCTCCGTCTGAGGAGTAGGACGGGCCTCGGTGACAAACGCATCGCCGGTCAGTGTAACGCTGGAAAAATGCGTGGCAAAGGAATCCGGTGCAGAGGGGTATCGGCGTTGTAGGGCACTTTGGGTGACGTAGGCCGTCGCGCAGGCACCGACACACTGCTGTCGCAATTGACGCGTAAACCACCAGCGGAGGAATGGGCGCAGCGGGTGTTTCACAGAGCCAGGGGCGAAAACATCGTACGGGTCACCGACGATTTCGGCTCCGTAAGGCCTTCTCGGTTCTAGAGAACGTACAACTTCTGTACCGATGGTACAGGGCAACCGTAGCTGGATCGCCTCTGCACTGAACAGCGCCTGTCTTATGACACGCTTCAGCCCGAGGCGAACCCTCGCAAACTGCCAAGGGCCTTCGAAGTAAGGTAATGGAACCGCTCTTACATTTGGGCCAGTAGCCTTTACCCAGCCTTCAGGGGGGAGTGCACACCGTTTGGCACGTACCATGAGTTGAACTTCGTCATACACATCCAAATAGCGTGTCCAGAAGTGATAGCCAAGGGAAGGGCCTGAACACCACAGTATGTTACCATCTGTGATGGCGAAACGGGCGCTGGCTGTCACCAGGACACGCATTGGCAGTTCCTTGGGTCATCTTTCAGGCACTGAGCAATAGATTCGGCAAACGACCAAGTGTCGGCCCCCCCCAACTCTAAGCAGCATGTTGAAAAATCAACCCGACAGTGTGAGCCTGTTCAGACATTTCCTCTAAAGCGGAATAGGTCGTTATCGGAGGATGATCGGGTACATTCCGATATTTGCTGCCCAAGTCTACAATATACATCACTCTTCCTGAATAACGGCGACTGAAGAGAAAAGATAACAAGTCTGATATCTCTGCCGCACTCAAAACGAATAAATGCAGCTCAAGAAGTATTGCTGGCCGACACTCCGACAATACGTCAACCATTCCACGGAGCACAAGATCTTCGGCACCCTCTACATCAATTTTGATCAGTTTTATGTCTGGTTTCCCGCTCTTATGCCAGTAGTCATCCAAGGAGGTCGTTTCGACTTCATGCCAATCCTCTCTCTGTCCATCAATGGCTTTCAAACTTGAGACCTTAGGGCTGTTACCGAAATTGAATAAGCTTTTCCCGCTGACGTCGCTGATAGCTATCTGGTTGACAACCACATTTTGCAGCTGATTGATGGCAACATTCTCAACTATGCGTTGAATGTTATGTGGATGAGGATCAAATGCATGGACTACGCCATTTTCTTTTACGAGAATCGCCATCAGCAAGGTATACAAACCATGATGAGCACCAATGTCAATGGCAATGTCACCTGCTCGCAGGATCCTGGGCAAGATTTTTCGCACTTCCAACTCATGGTGTCCAAGCACTCCGAAGTCTTCGCCTTGTTTGGGGTAGAGAACAAACTTAATGGGATGACCGAATTCCACAAGTGGCACTACCCAACGTTTGGGCAGTAATTTTATTCCCAGGCGCAGTAGGCGTCGTGGGAGCAGACTCTTTAGGAAGAGGAGAATTGGTCTTGTCAGACGTTTCATATGACCTGTTTCGGGGTTCACTGGGTAATAGGAATAAGCCAACCAGGTCTGAACCTCAACGTGGGCTGGCAATCCTATGAAGGCACTCAGTGTAGAGTTCCAGCAGTCGTTTTGCGCTGGCCTGTAATGAGAAGTGGCCTTCTACCCACTTCCGTCCGGCATCACCGAGCCGCTGAGCGTAGTTGCGATCCTTTACCATTTTTACGACAGAACGGGCCATGCCATCGACATCTTCAACATCGTGTAACATGGCAGTTTCCCCATCCCTGACCGCTTCGATTAGGCCAGGGATCTTCGACCCTACGACAGGGAGTGAGGCCGCATTGGCCTCAATGGCAACCAGTCCGAAGCCCTCGAACCGTGACGGAAAAAGGAACACATCACAGTTTCTCATGAGGTCCTGTACGTCTTCTCGCACCCCCAACCACCAGACACAATCGCCAAGCCCGCGGTCGATTATCGACTGTTGCACGGAAAGGCGTAGGGGACCATCGCCGACGAGCACCAGTTTGGCCTGTGGAACATGGGTTAACACTCGTTCAAAGACATTCAGTAGACCCACATGGTTCTTCTGTTCGATGAATCGTCCCACATGCAGGATCAAAGAGGCATCTGATGGCCATTGTCTGGCGGCTCGGAAAGCTTCTCGCTCTCCCTGGCTGGGCTTCTGAGGTAATTCCACACCGTAGTATAAAACCCGGAAATTACTGCGCCTGTCGTAATCTGGGGCAAGGCTGGCCAACACTGCCCGTGAACATCCTGTAATATATTCGGAATGACGCAAGGCATAACCAATGCTCAGCTTAGAATACCATTCGCGCACCTGGCGTAGGCCAGGCAGTCGGGTCCAGGTTTGTGGCATGAACCTGGTATTGTGGAACGAAGTGATGACCGGGACGTCCTTGCGATGGACAAGCCATACCGGAAAACCGCTATAAGTTCCCAGATGATTGTGCACGATATCATAGCGACCAGCCTCGAGGATTCGCCCTAGATTCCGCGCAAAACCCACATGGCTTGGGGTCAGGGCGCAGTGGAAGACTTTAGCCCCTTGCTTTGTTGCGAGATCGACGAGCTTCCCTACAGCTGGGCCCTTGCAGCAAAAGTCCATGACACACTTGTCTCGTGGTACCTGTGTCAACATTGCCAAAAGCCATTTCTCAATGCCCCCTGGATCCAGCGAAGTAATGAGGTGGAGAACCTTCATAAGGTGCCTTTTGTCTTCTATACTCGACTCCACACGTCCTCAGAATAAGATGTCCTCGCGATCTTCTACAGCATGCGGCACTATCTGGGGCCGAGCTTTCGCGTTTCAGCCGTCGGGAGGCTGTTCGTCGAGAGGCTGAACTCCTTTTCTAAGCCAGTGGGAGCAATACGAACTCGCTTTCCAGAAGTCATCCAAATAACGGAGAGTGGGACTGCTCCGTTTTTGATGAAGAAAAACAAGATGTTATCAGAGTCGCCCACTAGGACCACAAAACACAGGTTGACCAGGAATGTCGCGAGCAGAAGCCGCACATCGGCTGCATCCCAAGTGGCAAGCCAATGCTCTACTTTGCGTGTAAGAAGACCGAGCACCACAAAGGCAAAAGGGACAGCCAATGGCCCAAAATTGAGCATGGCCTCGCCTGCAAGCCCATAGACAGCCGAGGATGCTTTCGCGCCAGGGATATATGATCCCCTTCCGTATTGTGCCTCGGTTCCCTCCATGACTTTATGAGGTGGCCGGTCAGACCAGATTGACCGTGGAATCAGGATCGCTGCCGCGCCCAGGTAAGTCCGGCCCCAGGCATATTGATAATCGCTGCCCGGCCTCCACAATCTGTAGAGTAGAAACGCCTGGATGTCGCTGCGTGCCAAGTCAGTCAGCAGCAGAGCTTCTGGCGTCCGACCTGTTTGGTTCTCCAACTCGACACGCGCTTCTGCGCTTTCTAAGGCCCTCAACCCTTCCAGTCCCGCGCTTTTGTAGAAACCGTAAAAATACATGAAGGCGATCAAAAAGATAAGCCCCGCGAACACCAGTTTCTTGGTCAACGGGCGCACCCAGAAGTGGATGATCCCTGCGGCCCAGAACACTCCCCAGATCGTATTGCTACGAGACCCATAAAATCCACCGAAAAGCATCTTGAGTGCGAAGAATACTGCCAAGGCGAGGAGAAGGACACCCCAAGATCTGGCCTTGGCGCTCCTTCGCGCGTAGAAGGCAAAGCCAAAAAACGCCAAGATTGGGAAGCTTTCAGAGATCATGAATATCCACCCCATTCCACTGAAAGCGTCAATCCGCGACTCATAAATGACAATATAGCCTGCGATTCCTCCAAACTGGCTGTACATGGCTACTTGAACAGAAAAAGTCACGAGTAGCGCGGAGATCAGTACAATTGGAAAAAGCTTATCATCGACCTGCCAAACGACCTGCTTTGCTCGCGGCCTTCTTGAGCTCGTGTTGAGGTTACGAGTAAAGCGGTACAGCAGGAGTCCGACCAAGTTTAGAATAGCCATGCCGCCCAGCCACGGCCGCCAATCTGAGGGAGGAATGATTCGAGAGCGAGGCAACCAGTAATCCCAGGCTACATTGAGCAGAGGGGCCAAAAAGAAGAAGTGAAAGCCGAACAGACCCAGAATACCTGTAGGAGCAAAGATGTTCAGGCGAGCCCTGAACCAGTTGATGAAATCGGTTCCTATTACGACACCACACAGGAAGACTGGAATGACAAACCAGTGCAGAAACCAGTCTGAACTGGCGATGAACGCCAGGACGATGGGCAGACACAAATAAAAGGAGACAAGGGCACTGCCTATTCTCCGATATGGGCGGAGCTTTTCCTCAGTGGAGGCTGCTGTCCGCAGCATTCGCCATGTCATATATTCTTTCCAATTTCGCCACACTTGCCTTGATGTTGAAGAGGCTGTTTTCCATTAACGCCAGTGATTGCGCTGGTGATATGGCGAGCGGCGAGTCCTTCAGCGACAAGACGGTCTTGGCCCAGTCAGAAGCTGGCTGCGACAGTGACAGCCGACGCAGCAATGGCCTGACGACATCCACCTCCCCCGGAACCACATCAGAGAAAACGCAGGGCAGTCCAGCGGCTTGGGCTTCTACCAGAACCAATCCGAGTCCCTCGTATGCCGATGGGAGGAGAAGTACATCCATTGCACCTCGCATCAAGCAAGGCACATCGGACCGAAAGCCCGTGAGAACGACATGTGTCGCTTGCCCTGTCTCCGCGATCATCCGTTCAATTTTCGGGCGCAAGGGACCATCACCGACGAGCAGCAGATAGGCATTGGGGTTGTGATTTCTAAGTGTGGCAAACACATCGATCAGGAATAGGTGGTTTTTCTGCTCTACAAACCTGCCAACATGCCCCACAACCAGAGCATCGTTCGGTATCCCCAGCGAAGAGCGGACATTTGCAGGCTCAACTTCGTCTCGAAAGGGGGCGAAGTTGAGCCCGTAGTAGAGAAGTTGCCAACGCGGATCGGAAATCCAGTCCGGGCCGAACAGCGCTGCCGCAGCGCTCCGGCTTATGCCCAAGCCCAGATTCGCATGCCGTTCAATCCAGTACCTCATTAACGCGACGTATATTCGTCTATGCAGTCTCGACTGGGATTGAAATCTTGAAGCCTGATGACTATGGGCAATGCGCACACGCACGCCTGCCTGATGGGCCAGCCGGAGGATCCACCCGCTATAGAAGTAACTGTGGCTGTGGACGATGTCGTAGGGGCCATATTCCCTCAGGAGGCGTTTGAACTTGCGGGCAAAAGAAAGTGGCTGTCGGATTCCAGGGCAGGGGATAATTTGGGAGCCAAGCGCTCGGATTTCGTCATCGTAGGCGCAGGGCTGGGTAGTGCGCACCAGAAAGTCCATCTGGAACCGTTTGCGGTCGATGTTGCGCAGGACGTGCATCAGCCATGTTTCAACCCCGCCGTAATTCATCCCACCCACAACATGCAGAATGCGCACAGTTTCTACGTCCATGAGTCCTGTACCCCGCCAGATGGCCGATGCCAGTATAGCGCATGGATGATGATCGCCGTGCCGCCAGCCAACTGCACCACCGCGGTGACAATCAGCGCAGTCGCGGCCCCTTGCAGACCACAGTCCGGTATCAACAACATGCAGGTCAGCATGGTGGAGCTCACCGCCAAACTAAACAGTGGCAGTTGCACCCGAAAATAGCGCACCGCCGTCATACCGTATCCTATGAAAGACGCTGTGTAGATAATGCCCGCCGCCAACATCAACCATATGAAAACGTCTACATGTCCGGCGTATTCCGGTTGGTAGAGCAGAGTCAAGAGTTCTCGTCCGGCGAGAACGGCGACGAATACCCCACCCACGCCCAGCATTGCGCCAATGCCTACCAGTTTGAGCAGCAGATTGCGGAAGGCCAAGTGGTTACCATTCGCGTAATACGTGGCTAGCCGCGGACTGGCCGATTGTCCAAGTGCCTGCACTACCGTACGGCCTGCGACCATCAGATAGGCCATTGCCGCAAAAATGCCAAGCTCTCGTTCTCCCCAGTATTGTTCCACAAAATAGCGGGGAATATTGGTGTTCAGCGAGATGAGCATCATCACCAAGCCCAGCGGCAGAGCCAGCCAAGCCAGCCGCCGCAGGGTGGGGATGTCCCAGCGCGGGCACGGCCTCCCTTCCGACTCCCCTCCCGCTCCCCGCAGGATCAACATCCCATTACGAACGTCATACGCCAGCAGCAATGCCGCCCAAACTGTCGCCAGCCCGACCACGCCCCCCAGCACAGTGCCCGTCAACGCCACGCCGATCCCCAGCGCCGCCAGCGACAACGGCCCTTTGATCATCATCGACTTGGCGATACGGTCCATCCGCTCACGTTGTTGGAATAACCCGTAGAACACGTCGCTGATGGACTCGAAGGCTTTAGCCACGCCCACCCCCAGGATAACCAGCGCCGTTTCCCAGCGGTAGCCGGAGGCCAGCGTGATTCCGGCGATGACGACCAGCGCCAGCAGGGTGGTCAGCAGGCGCAGTCCGAAGTAGTCACTGAAGTGATACTCCCGACGGGCGTCGGTCGCCTGCACAGCCCGTAGTTGCAGGTTGGCGAACATGATCACCGGGGCCGTCACCGCCAGGCCCAGCGAGAACTGTCCCACCATCTCCGGTGTGCCGAGCTTGGCCAGCACCACCAGCATGCCCCACTGGGAGCCGGCATACACCACGTTGCCGACGAAGGTCCACGAGAAGTTCGCCCGCAGCGAGAGGGGCGACAACTTTTCAACTGGCGTCGCGACGATAGAAGGGGGCACGTGCATGCCGGTCATGGCTTCGCCTGGTAACCGTCAAGGCGTGAAAGTGTGCTTAAACGGATGCGCTGCAACAGTCTGTGTGTCCCACGCCGGTTCATCTTATACCACACAACGGCTGATTTGCGAAATTCCACTAACAACTATGTCTCTCCGCGCAGCCTTTCTCCGATTACCCCCCCCCACTATCGGTCAGGGCGCGTATTCGCGGATCACCGCTCATGTATGGCCGGACGCTGAACGCAGCCGTCTGTCACCTGACCTGAAACCCTGGACCGCACAGCAAGGTCACCGACATGAAGCGCCCAGGACCTCGGCGGGAGCCTCACCACACCAGGACACAGGATCTCGCGGTCGCCGTTCCAACGTTGGAACAGCATCTCCTAAACCAGACTCATGAGTCCCGTAGTCACTGCGAAGAGGGCCGGCACCTGCGTTTTAGGGGGTGCCATATTGGCGTTGCTGACCCCGCTCCCGTTCCAGCGCTGGAAAGTCGGCCTCGACCTGGCAACACGGTCAGGGCTACCGGGAGAATACCGCGAAGCCATCGCCGGGCAGCGGGGCCAGCGACTTGACAGCCGGGCAGTGCCGGCCACAGTGGGGGCAGCACACCGCCGTGAGGCAGTCGTAGCCCGTGTCGAGGTGCCCCTCCTGCCGGCAGTCCGGACGGGACCAGTCATAGCGGTACAGGAACGGCTGGACCCTGGCCAGAAGCTCTAACACGGCCTGCGCAACCGCGAAGTCCCGTTCATCCATAGGGCTTATCCCTCCCGTTCTTACCCCGTCCGGTCTGATAGGCTTCCCACTCCTCCGGCGTCGCCAGCCGCTCAATGCTGGGCGCCTGCACGTGCAAACTCACCGTGTGTCCCGCATCTGTCTGCTCCTTGAGCCAGCGGTTGTAGTCGCCATCCCTCCACCCCCACCATTTCGCCTGGCGCAGTGAAATCCACTCGCCGCTCGTTGAAACCAGCACCACGCCGCCGCTTCTTTTCAGCGCATACGGCGCCACCGCTGCGATCTGCTGGAGCACGTCCCTGCCGGCCTGCAACGGAAACTCATCCACAGCCGATCTGGTGATCACCTGGTTACGCTCCCGCATCCGGTACACCGTTGACGGGGCAGTCCCATACCGTTTCCCCTGCCGGGCCACCGACATCTGACGCTCCCCGCTTTCACTGGTGGCGATATCGGTTTTCTGCATCTCGTCCCGTAGCTGCCGAGCATTGGCCAGCACCGCCTCTCCCGGGATAAACAGCCCCTCTCCGTCGGCCAGCAGCCCAGCCAGGTCCATCCGGGCCAGTGTCTGGAGTTTCCGCTCATACGCCTTCTGATCACGGGCCTGCGTGGTTATGTCCGCAAGGCGCCCCTCACGCCGGGCGGGCGTCAGCGCTTCCGCCGCCAGCGCCTCTTTTTTCCAGAGGCCGCGCCGGTGCCGGTCCAGCCAAGCACACAACGCCGGCACGGCCTCGGCCAGCGGCACAGCCTGGTAGCGATAGGGCGGACGGCCACGCGATTTTTTCGGCATTTGACACCCTTCTTTTCGATCTGGGTCGTGAGGGACAGTTCCTCTCTCTACAGACATGTTCTCATTACACTTGTTCTCAATACAACAAACGGCTGTCATTTTCCGGAAAATTCCCAGCGCCGCCAGTTGTTCAAGGCCCTTTTCCATGGTGGCCGGGGCCACGTTTCGGCCCGTCGCCAGGAGAGCTGTCTCCAGTTCCCGGCGGGTGAGCACGGCGCTCGCATCGACCCACCCCGCCGCCACCGCCTCATGCCAGACCAGCCAGCCCACCACCAGTGGCCCCAGGTTGGGGACGCCTTCCAGAAACAGGTGCGCTCCCAGCAGAATCTCGGCCACCCGCCGGGGGATCATCCCCTGGGGCCAGCACCGGGTTTCGGGAGAGGGCGGCGGCCCATCGCCTGCCTTCCTGGCCGGCTCTTTTCCGAGCTGCCGGCTGGCATGTGCCTCAGCCACCTGTCGCGCAATGGCCGTCACGTCAATCCCCAGGTACGCCGCCAGATCCCTCCACCGGGTGAGTTCCCCGCGATGCTGTCCCTGGCACCCCCCGATCTGTCCTGTCTCCTGGTCGAACAGGAAGTCTTTCCCGGCGGGCCCATGACCGGGCAAGGGGCATTCGTAATACCCACGTCGTCGGGGGTTCCGGCGGGGCGTCAGCGCCAGGTGGATGGCCTCGCACACCCGCCGCCTGACTTCGGTCCGTTCGTCCGCGTCTGGTTCGGAAGCGGGGGATGGTCTGGTGCCCGTTAGGGAAGGCAGGGCGCCTGGTGGTCGGGTCATCGCCAGGTCCATCACCGGCAGCCCTTCTAAGGCCCTTCTGAACCGCTCCCCGGAGTCACCGGCCTGGCGGAACTCCATCCAGAAGTCTTCCAGGTCCGGACCACCGCTCTTCCTCCACGGCCCGGGCAGCTGGCGGGGGAGATAATCGATGCGGGCCTCCTTCAGCCGCTCCGCCAGCCTGCGGGCCATCTGGTCGCCGGTCGCGTCGCGGTCGGTGTAGGTGATCACCCGGCGGATGTCGTGCGCCCTCAGCCGGTCGACCAGGTCAGCGGGCTGGTGGCCCTCCCCAAACCAGCACACGACATTGGGGCAGCCCAGCTCCCACAGCAGCCAGACGATCGGCTCGCCGCTGGCGATGATCAGGTCGCCCCCGGCCTGTCGGGCCTGGTCGAACCCGGCGGGATGGTAGTACGCGGGCACCGGGATCGACGGGGGGCCGGTAAACCGGTACTTCGGCTGACCGTCCGTCCGTTTCAGCAGCTTCTGGCGTCCGCGGCGGTGGGGGCGACCGTCCTCGTCGAGGATGGGATAACACAGGTCCGTGCCCTCCAGCCTGAGCCGGAAGTAACCCACCGTGACGGCGCTCAACCCCCTGTCGGCCAGCGGGGCGGGCACCTGGAGGGCACCGGGTGCGGCGGCACCTGCTGTCGCCCGGGTCGAGGACACGGGATGGCCAGTTTCCGCCATGGGAGCCAGCGAGGGGAAGATGGTTTCGGAGGTCAGGTTCTTTGGGGAAGCATCTGTAGTTTCGGACATAGGGTATTCCTCGGAGCGATGGGGATAACGAGCGGTGACATTGCTGCAACGCGGACACTGCGTCGGGGTTTCCATGTCAGTGTCCGGCGTTTCAGCGGGGAACCTGCCAAGCGGTTCGTTCTTCTCCCGCACCAGGCGGGCCACTTTGCTTCTGCCGCCTGAGCTCAGATTCGCGCGGCCCAGAAGACAGGCGCGTGATCGGCTGGACAATGGTCGTGTGGGAGATGTACTGCTACAAACTAGAGGTGGTCAGCCGCGAGGGCAACTGATCAGGGCGCGGCATCTGCGTTGGGTGGTGGCGGGCCGCTCTTGCCCTCTCGCAGGTCCTGGCCCAGTGCCACTTGAGGGAGTACCCTGTCAGATACCAAGGCATTCGATGGGTATCGTCAGTCTGTTGTCGTTCAGGGGAAACGCACTGGAGACCTGTATAACAAACTTACTGTACCACAAGATTAGGCGAGGAACAATAGGTCCGTTTCTTTTCTAACACATTTCTGATAAACGGTGACCAGGCAGCAGAATAGATGGCGGACAGTGCTGGGGAGGCCGCATTCGCGGTGGGCTTCTGCTCATCAACTGGTCTCCCCGCCTGCTGACAATATCTCCCTGTCCATCCTTTTTTCCAGCGCTGGAAACGTCGGCGGCCAAGACGGATGGAGCGCAGCCACCCGCCGTACCCCCCCTAGCGCACCGGTCACCGGCAGGCCTGAGACATCCTGAATAGCCGGGAGAGCTCGTCTCACACCGGCGCCGTTCACTCACATTTCATACTGAAAAGCATACCGTTTTGCTACATATTTTGGCCTGGTGGGGGTGTAAACCCTCGCTACACACACACCTCTCAGCCGTTCCAGGCCGCCTCTGGACGTGGTGGACACGCCATTCCTCAGGCTACAGGTCCGACCGATGACCCGCTGTCCGGCGGCAACCGGGAAGGCGGGCTACACCCAGGTCACGGCCCCCAGATGGTGTCGGTGGTCAGCGGGGGCCAGACCGGGCGGCTTCTCCTCGAACCACCCCACCCTACGCACATACTGGATGTTTCCCTTAAGAAAGATGGGAACGCCCAGGTCCTGGAGATACCTGGTCAGGTCAAAGAGCCAGTCCTCCTCTGGCTGGTAGTAATGGGTACCATTGGAGGCTGCGCCAATCACCGCCCAGTCCAGAGCGGCTCTGACCAGGTCCACGTCCAGGGTCTTCAGGAAAGCGGCCACGTCCCAGGAGAGGGGCTCGAAGCTCATCCAGGTCCGGGCCTTCAGTGAGGCCAGGATGTTGAGGCTTTTCTCCAGCATCCGGCGCTGAGCCTTCTCGTCGAGTGACTGACCATTCATCGACGAGGGTGGCATGGAAGCGCCCATCAGCATGTTCGGGCCCAGCTTTCCTTCCCACTCCAGATACCTGACCGGATTCTTGGTCAGGAAGAAGTAGAGGTTTTGTTTGGTGAGCCGGGCCATGTCCAGGATCATGCCGACATACTCGTCTGGCACCCACGGCCCGAACGTATCGGCCATGGAACCCACAAAGACCTCGCTGGGTTTCCGGGTGCGCCACTTGTTCAGTTCCTGAAGCTCCGACCAGTAAGCTTTGATAACCCTATCCTCTTTGATGGTGAGGGGTGCGAAGCCGTCCGGGTAAATCCTCTTGGCCACTCTCTCAGCAATGTTCTTCGCATAACACTCAACCTCGAAGCCATCAGGCATCGTCCAGCGGCAGCCATAGTGGCAGCCCCGGATCAGGGCTTTATCGTTCTCCAATAGGACAGGTGACAAGTTGAAGCGCTTTGTCCGGTTGAGCGGCAAAGGTGCGCAAGGCGCTGGCGATGTGATGGTGGTCATGGAGACGGAGCAGGGAAAGGGCCAAATTCCGAAACAAAGCCATGAGGTGGTGGGTGCTGGCGGTGCGTAACTGACAGCGGTCCTCGTCCAGGGTGACATCCTTGACCCAGTGCAGCTTATTCTCAATCGTCCAGTGTTGCTGGATGAAGGTCAGCAGGTCCTCTGGGCTGGCCTGTTCAGAGGGAAGCGAGGTCAGGCCATAAAGGGTGTCTTCTCGTATCTCACCCGTGGACAGGCGCACCGTACGTCGGGTGAGTTTGAAGGCCTGGGCCAGCCCTGGCCAGTCGAGGTAGTCGTTGAGGGCGGTGGTGGTTTCCAGGCGGCGGGTCACGAGACGCCCATGGCCTTTCTCCACCCGTTGGGCGGTCTGGTTGGCCTCCTCATAAGGGGCGGGTTCCTCGGCAAACCACCGGGCGATGGCCGCGCGGGTGGTGGGCTGGTTGTCCTTCACCGGCAGCACATAATCCCCCCCGCTTCCACGATCGTTTCTGCCACATCTTGGTGGGCGAGCAAGCCATCGGTGGTGACCACCCGGCCTTCCAGGGCCAACTCAAGCAAGACGGGTTGGATCATGCCCAACTCATTGGTATGGTCCGCCACCGGCCACTGCCCAATCACCACCCCCAGCGTGTGC
>DAOTXK010000055.1:0-1688 GCA_034435395.1 Anaerolineae bacterium
GTCAACGGGTCGTCGTCAGTGTTGACGACGACCCTGGCTTTTTCCAGCGCCGCGAACAGCCGGGCCAGTTCCTCCGCCGGGAGGAAGCGGCTGCGCATCAGGAGCAGCTTCTCCCCCAACGCCACCAGCCTGACCGGCCAGCGGGCGATGTTCGGCTCCAGCAGGACCAGCCGCCCGCCAGGCCGGAGCACGCGCCACAATTCCCGCGCGGCGGCTTCCTGATGATAGAAGTGGTGGAAGGCGTCCACGATCAGGATGCGTTCGAACCCGCCGCTGGCGAACGGCAGCCGTTCCGCCTGGGCATGGGTGGGATGGAGACCCCGCTTGCGCCGGGCCTGGCGCAGCATGCCGGGGGAGACATCGGCCACCACGATCCCGCCGGTCTGGGCGGCGACGGCCTGCGAGACGCGGCCCGTCCCGCCGCCAGCGTCCAGCAGCCAGCCGGAGATGGGCAGGTCGAGCGGAGGCGCGATCCGGCGCGGCGTGGAGTCGCCATCAAACACGCGGTCGTAAAACGGGGCGAAGAAACGGAAGTGGTCACACCAGGGCCGGGGCATGGGGCGTTTCCTGAGGCGGCGCGGGTAAACAAAAACCCCTGACCATCCGGTCGGGGTCTGGGAAGCGGGCGACGGGATTCGAACCCGTGACCTTCTCCTTGGCAAGGAGACGTTCTACCACTGAACCACGCCCGCGCTCGTGCGTTCACTATGGGTAAGTATAACGAACCGCTGCGCCTTGTCAAGCGGGTTTTTGGGTCCCCATATCTTCATGGTGGGCTTTTCGGTTTGAACCACAAAGATCACCAGGTTCACTAAGAATCTATCCGATCCATCCAGGTTCCAACGGGCGAGCCGCCGGCCAACACCTGAGGATTGTAATAATAAATAAAGAGTAAAGTACTTGTCAAAAAACGGAATATCATTTATGATACAGATATTCATTGACATTTCAATGAAACGCGGCACAATATCAATCATTCATCAATGTTTCGGCGCAGGAAACCCATGCCCCAATCATCCGGCCTTCCCGCCAACGCGGCCAGCGTCCCCAAAGGTTGCGCCCGGCATCCGTCATACTGGTGTCTGGTCGTGCTGCTCCTTCTCCTGTTGGGCGGCTGGGTCGGCGGGCTGCCGGTCAGGGCTGCCTGGTCGGCGGTCGGCGGCGGCGTGGCTGTCTTGCCGACGCTCGGCTGCTGCCAGGGCGTGCCTGCTCCGGCCAGCGGCGGTGACTTCACGCTGTCGATCCCGCGTATTGGCCTGTACGTGCCCGTGGTGGAAGCCTATGTGCGGGGCGAGACATGGGATTTCAGCGCCCTGGATGGAGAAGCCGGGCACCTGGAACTCACCGCGTACCCCGGCCAGGGGACGAACATCGCCGTGGGCGCGCATTACGAACTGGCGGATTTTTCGCCGGGTCCGTTTTACCACCTGGATGATCTGGCCATCGGCGACCGCCTCCAGGTGGCCTATCAGGGCGAGCATTATGTTTATGAGGTCCGCGAGGCCCTGGTCGTGGACCCCGCCAACGTCGCCGTGGTGTACCGCACCCCGCAGGAGATGTTGACGCTGCTCACCTGCTACAACTACGACCGGACAGCCAGCCGCTACGCCAGTCGGTACGTGGTGCGGGCCGTTCTGATCGAGGGGCCGTAGGCCGGGCCTGCGGCCGTCGTTTGCTGGTGACAGGGG
>DAOTXK010000056.1:0-5639 GCA_034435395.1 Anaerolineae bacterium
TGCTGGACCTGGTTCCAGAAGATTTGGGTCGTCGGGTCGCCGCCCGCCAGTTCCAGGCCGGTGGCCACCAGCCAGCCCGCGCCCAGGAGCAACACCAGGACGCTGGTGTTGCCGCCGGGACCCGGCAGCTTTCGTCGCAGGTACAGCGCCAGGAGAACGGTCAGCAGTCCGGCGGCCAGCAGGGGGATGGCGTATGGGATGTATAACCAGGTCATCGGCCTCGTGGCTCTCAGTCCATGCGGTGAGCGGCCGCGACTGGCCACCCACCGCCCTTTGACCTCACTATACCATTTATAAAGAATATTGGTAAAGGGCTAACGCATTGATTTTATATATTTTTCATTAATTAACGATGGTGGGGAAAATTCTGATCGCCTGGGGAGTGTCTTCCCCCCAAGCGGGAGCGCGGCAATACCCCGCCCCCAGCAGCCGGGGCTGGCTGGCCGCTCATCTGATAATGGGGAGAGCCAAGACTGGCCGGACCCTAGGCGTCAGCCTCGTCCGTGGACAGGGCCAGCCGGACGGTGAAGATGCTGCCCCGCCCGACTTCGCTGCTGACGGATAGCTGGCCGCCATGCAGGTGGACGATCTCGCGGGCGATGGTCAGTCCCAGGCCGGTGCCGCGGGCGGTGTCCTGGTCCACCCGGTAGAACGGCTCAAAGATTTTGTCCAGGGCGTCCGCCGGGATGCCAACGCCGGTATCGCGCACGTGGATGATGGCCGTTGCCGGGGCTGTCTCCGGCTCCGCCGCCAGTTCGACCGTGACCTGTCCCCCCGCCGGGGTGTAGTTGATGGCGTTGGTGA
Source organism: Anaerolineae bacterium (assembly GCA_034435395.1). Classification (GTDB taxonomy): domain Bacteria; phylum Chloroflexota; class Anaerolineae; order Aggregatilineales; family Ch27; genus DAOTXK01. The sequence goes on from DAOTXK010000056.1 coordinate 805, forward strand.
CCAGGTTGGTGACGACCTGGGTGATCAGTTCCGGGTCCACGGCGGCCGTCAGGGGCCGGGCCAGGCGGTCGTAGGTCAGGGCGAGCTGTTTGGCGTCGGCGGCGGGCTTCTGGACGGTCACCACTTTCTGGATCAGGTCTTGCAGGACCACCGTCTGACGGCGCAGCACGATCACGCCCCGCTCAAAGCGGGAGACATCCAGCAGATTCTCGACCAGCCGCTGCATACGATCGGTCACCAGCTCCAGCACCGCCATATGATCGTCAAATTTCTCCCGCTGCCGACGCAGCAGGTAGAGGCGCATCTTCATGTTGGTGATGGGGGTGCGCAGTTCGTGCGACGCGTTGGCGATGAAGCGGTCCTTTTGGGCCTGAAGCTCCTTCTCCTGGCTGATGTCACGGATCAGGGTGACGGCGCAGACGGGCGAGCTGCCCGGCTGGCTGACCAGCGTCACCGTCAGGCTGGCGTCGAATGTTGTGCCGTCTCGGCGGGTGATTTTGATCTCGCCGCGCCAGATTTTGTCCCGGTCGAGAACCTCCCGAATCATGGTCAGCCACTCGGTCAGCGTCAGGTGGCGCGGGGCCAGGCTGCGACGGAGCAGGTCAGGCAGGGTGGGTGAGAATTCATCGAGTGCGTACCCGGTCATGTGGAGGAGCTGGTGATTGACGTAGCGGACGGTCAGGTCCTCCGAATAGATGACGCCTTCGCCCATCGAGTCCAGGGTGGCCTGCAACTGGGCCCGCTCGCTCTCCAGTTGTGCGGTGCGCAGGATCACGCGCTTTTCCAGGTTGGCGGCGTGGAGCCGGATCTGATGGTAGAGCTGGGCGTTTTCGATGGCGATGGCGGCCTGATCGGCCAGGGCCTGCAGGTGCCCGGCATGGGCGGGGGTGAAGAAGCCGGCCTCCCGGCTGTCCAGGTTGAGGAAGCCGATCACCTGGCCATGCGTTTTGATCGGCGCTGCCAGGTAGGAGCGTATCCAGCCGGACGCCTCCCAAACCTGCCAGTGGTGGGCCGGGTCGCGGGTGTCGCTGACCAGGATCGGCTGGCCCGTCCGGAACATGTATTGATAATTAGGGGTATCCAGAGAGGGGCGCGCTTCCCGCAAGAAGCGTTCCTGTTCCGGGCCGTAGCTGCCCCGCCAGTGGGTGAAGCGGACGACCTGGCCCTCGATCAGGGCGATGTTGGCGGCGTCGTGCGGCACCACCCGCCCCACATTCTCCAGGATGCGGCTCAGCACCACCTCGGGGTCCAGCGAGCTGACCAGGGCGGCGGCAGTATCGCGCAGGGTCTCGGCCAGGCTGCGCTGGGCCCGTTCGGCGGCCTCGATCTGTTTCAGGGCGGTGATGTCGTGGATAGACACGAACACCCGGTCCCAGGTGGCCTCGTGGCCGGGGGCGATGGACACGTCGATGTCGATGTACTTGTGGTCGCCCGCTGGGGTCTGGATGGCCATCTCGTGCGTGAACTGCGTATGGCCGGCGGCCAGCGTCAGCAGTTCTTCCCGGAACACCGCCAGCGACCCCTCGGCGAAGGTCTGGGTCAGGCTGGTGGCGATCTCTTCCTTGGTCCGGACTCCATACAATTCCAGGGTGGCCCGGTTGACATCCAGGATTTTGATCAGGGAAACGCAGTGCGCCACGGCGTCAGGGTTTTCCTGGAAGTAGGCCCCCAGGTCGTCCACGCCCTGCTGGCGCAGCCCGTCGAGGTGCGCTTTGACGGCGGAAAAATCTTCCTCCCACAACGAGATGGGCACGTCCTCAAACAGGCCGCGGTATCGCTCCTCGCTCTCGCGCAGGGCCTCCTGGGCCTGGACCTGCCGGGTGATGTCTTCCAGCGCGAACAGGACGCCGCCTATCGCGCCAGACTCCTCCCGGAGGGGCGCACCGCTGATCGAAAGCAGCACCCGCTTCCCATCCGCCCACTGGATGGCGTGGCGGGCGTCGTAGACCGGCGCGCCAGTGGCCATCACCCGGGCGAACGGCAGGTCGTCGTCGGGAATGGGCTGGCCATCATAGTCGGTGATGCGCCAGTCGGGGGCGTTGAAGGTGAGTTGGGTGATGGCGTCGCGCGACAACCCCAGGATATGCGCGGCGCGGTCATTGGCGAACGTGATCCGCCCTTCCCGGTTCACGATGGTGATGCCCATCGGCCCGGTTTCCATGATGCGACTGAGCAGGTCCCGCTCCTGGCGCAGCATTTCTTCCATCTGCTTGCGCTGGCTGATGTCGCTGAAGACAGTGGCGAACTGTCCCGGCGCGGGAGAGAAGACGCTGATGTTGAAGTGTTTGCCCAGTGGCGGGAAGTAGGTTTCGAAGGCGGTGGCCACGCCCGACGCCGCCACGCTGGCGTAGATGTCCAGGTACGGCGGTTCGTCCTGGCCGTAAACCTCCGAGGCCAGGCGGCCCACGACCTGCCCCCGGGACAGGCCGGTGATGGCTTCGTAAGCCGGGTTCACCTCCAGAAGCCGGTAGTCGCTGGCCTCGCCGGAGTCGTCGTAAACCAGCTGGTGAAGGGCCATGCCTTCGCTCATGGAGGTGTAGAGGGAGCGGTATTGAGCTTCGCTCTCCCGCAGCCGGTCCTCCACCCATTTGCGTTGGGTGATGTCTTCCTTGACGGCCAGGTAGTGTGTGATGCGGCCGTCGCTGTCTTTGATGGCCGAGATGGAGGCGGACTCCCAGTACAGGTCGCCGTTCTTCTTACGATTGCAGAACTCGCCCTGCCATTCCCCCCCGGCGCTGATGGCCTCCCACAGTTGACGGTACACGTCGGGCGGGGTGTGACCGGACTTGAGGAGGCGGGGATTCTGGCCGAGAACTTCCGCCAGCGAGTAGCCGGTGAGCGCCGTGAATTTGGGGTTGACGTATTCGATCCGGCCCTCGGTGTCGGTGATCACCACCGAAGCCGGGCTTTGCTGCACCGCCCGTGACAGCTTGCGCAGCTCAATCTCGGCCTGCAGGCGCTCGGTGATGTTTTGCAGGGAGACGAAAAAAAAGCGGTCCTGGCCGGTATCCACCAGGCTGATGCTGGCCGACAGATCGATCACCGTCTCATCCGGGCGCTGGTATCGGGTCTCCAGGCGCACCGAACCGCGCTCCAGGGCGATGGGCAGGTAGGGAGTCAGGCAAGGCTCGCCCTGGTCGGATTTCAGATCGTCGATGTGCCGGTCGATCAGTTCCGCCGGCGTATAGCCGGTGATGGCGGCAAAGGCGGCATTACTTTCCAGCAGCTGGCCGTCCCGGTCGATCACGCAGAAGCCATCGGTGGCCGCCTGCAGGATCAGCTCGTTGCGCAGGATTTGCTCCCACAGCGCATCCTCGACCCGTTTTTGTCCGGTCCGATCGACGAGCTGGAAGAGCAGGCGCAGCGGACGCCCCCCATCGTCGCCGACCGGCGAGAGACTGGCCTGTCCCCAGATGATCTGTCCGTCCGGGCGCAGGCAGCGCTGTTCAAAGTCGGGGAAGCGCCGGCCCCCGTCCCGGCACTGGCGCAGCCGGTCGGCGCTGTCCGGGCGGTCGTCCGGGTGAGTGACGGCCAGCAGGTCCATGGACAGCAAGGCGGCTTCGTCGTAGCCCAGGGTCTGGCTCAGCGCTTCGTTCACCTGGGAGAAACGACCGTCCCGGTCGAGCAGGGCCATCCCCACCCGGGCCTGGTGGAAGGCCTCCCACAGGCACGGTTCCCGTCCCGCCAGCGCCGGGCGATGCGGCGGGCGGATGAGGGGCTTCCATCGGCGGAGTTGGGTCAGGAGCGAGCGTATCATGGCCATGATCCTGCGGCTGGGCGCAGTAGAGGAACGGGTTATTATCAATTATATAGGAAGTGTGGTCGTTTCACCTCATTACGAGGGTGAATTTTATGTTTTTGCCGTGGGGACGGCGCTGCCGCCTGGGCCGCCAGCTGGTCGTGGGGAGTCGCCCATAGTCAGCGGGTCAATCCTGGCGCGGGGATGCCGGTGGATCGGCCCTCTCACGCACTCTTAAGCTGCGGAGAGCATCGTTCCGGCTTTTTTGTCGTATATTTATAAAAGCAGTCATGACAGGCCGCAAAGACGGAGGAAAGACAATGTCGTATTACAACTGGCAGGACGACGCCCTCCCGACCCCCACGACGGGAGTCAGCGTGCAGCAGGTCCTGCAATGGGTGTACGTGTGGATGACGTTCGGGTTGCTGGTGACAGCAGGGGTGTCGTTTGTGACCGTCAACACGCCGGCGCTGGCGGGCCTGCTGCTCAATCCCGCCGTGTTGTTGGGGGCTATCATTGTGGAGTTGATCCTGGTGGTGGCGCTGGCCGCGGCGGCCATGCGGATGTCGCCCGCCGTGGCCGGGGCGATGTTTTTTGTTTACGCCGCGGTGAACGGCTTCACGCTGGCCATCGTCTTTTTCGCCTACGAGCTGGGGTCGATTGCCAGCGCCTTCGCGGCGACGGCGGCGCTGTATGGGGCGATGACCATCGTCGGCTTCACCACCGAGCTGGACCTGACGAAGATGGGCACGTATCTGTTCATGGGCCTGATCGGGCTGGTCATCGCCATGCTGGTCAACCTCTTCCTGGGCAGCAGCGGCCTTGACCTGGTGATCAGCGTCGCGGGCGTGCTGATCTTCACCGGGCTGACGGCCTACGACACCCAGAAGATCAAACGGATGGCCGCCCTGCCGGTCGTCCAGCAGGACGGCAGCGCAGCGATGAAGCTGAGCATCCGGGCCGCCCTGACGCTCTACCTGGACTTCATCAACCTGTTCCTGTTCCTGCTGCGCCTGCTGGGTGGCCGTCGGCGGTAAGGGACAGCCGCCCGGTGGGGAGAGGTCTCGCTGCTGGTCGTGGGGGGGGGCCCCGGGGG